>PAUA01000003.1 GCA_002712565.1 Gemmatimonadota bacterium
TCTTCGACGTCGTCCAGTCGGATCCGTTCCAGCGGGGAGAGCTTCAGGTTCTCAGCCGGGACGTGGCAGCCCTCCAGGCGTCCTACCAAATCCATCCGCTCTGGGGAATCGACCTCCTGACCCTCACAAGCTTGGTGGACGGGAGCTTCCTTCTGTCTGGGGGTGCGACTTGGTCGGTCGGATCCAATTCGACGCTTCGCGGCGGGTTCTTTATTGGCTTCGGGGACGACACGATCGATCCCGAAACGGGCGTGCTCGGGTCCGAGTTCGGCGCCCAGCCGAACGTCGGGTACGTTTCGCTTTCGCACTTCTTTTGATGGATGGGTGGGACTAGAGACCCACGGCCTCTCTAGCGCCGGTCTCGGCTTCCTCGAGCCCCGCGCGGATGACATCCGAACCGAATCCGCGACGGCTCAAGAACGTGTGGAGGCGCCGCCGGGCTCGCTCACGTTCCGCCGAGCCGTCCGTGCCGGCCAGGCTCTCGGTAAGGGTCGAGCCTTGACGGGCAAGCCAACCCCGAGCAGCCGCACGAGCCAGGTCCTGCTCCGACGTTTCTTCGTTGTTGAAGGCTTGGTCGATGGCTTGTTCCGCTACTTCGGCGGTCACGCCTTTCTCGCGCAGCTCCTGGCTCAAACGGAAGCGTCCGCGCGGCCGGAGGCGGATCCGGCTGCGCACAAAAGCCGAAGCGAAGTTGTGGTCATCGATGAGCCCTTGTTCCTCGAGGTGGCGGAGGCACCACTCCACCGACGCGTGCGGGAAGCCCTTGGAGCGGAGGCGGACACGAAGCTCCTGCTCGGCCCTCGGTCTGTACGAGAGAAGGTGAAGGGCTGCCTGGTGAGTCCGCCACTTGGTATCGTCTTCCTGGAGCTGCGCGAGATCCTTCGCGGTCACGGAGTCTCCGACGTGTATGCCCGAGCGCTCAACGACGTCCAGGGCGATCTCGAGAGGCTCTATATCCTCCAGGTCCTGCAGTCCGTCCAGATGCACGAGGACTCGGTTCTTCTTGCGCGGCATGAGTTGGATGCGGAGGACTTTCATTGCCCGTACCACCTTCCGGCCACGAGGTCCCGAAAGAGGACGACCGGTCGTCCGTTTTCCAGAACCAGGGCGTAGTACTCTCTGGAAATCGGATCGCGCCACCATTCATCGTCGATCCTCCATCGCTCTCGAACCGCCACAACCCGGAGTCGTTTTCCTTTTTGATGAAGTTCGGCCGGCAAACCTTCGTCGTCGGTGCGAACTCGAACCGGGGAAGGAGATTTCAAGGGCCGCAGCCTCTGCGGCTGGAGCCTACTATTGCGCCCGTGTCCGACGTGGTTGGCTGGTGGAGTGTTGGGATTCATGAGAATCGGGTTCGGGATATACCGAAAATAAACCGAAACTCGGGGCGATGCAATTCCGAGTGGGGACTCGCTAAAACTCGGATTCGGTTTGTCGGAGAAGGTCCCTGGTCCGGTATCTTTCACGCATCGAGGAATACTCGAAGAGCAGTGCATTGGGGTCCGACCACAGTCCCTTCTGCAGATCCAGAACTGGCTCCTGCGCCGGAAAAGTTCCTGGGTCGAGAATGAAGACGGGTTCGCCGGAGAGGGGGCTCGAGACGCCGGGCGCCAGGTCCACCTGGACCGAAGTGCGTGTGAACTTGGGAGCCCAAGCGACGATCGCGATGACGACGGCCAGACCCACAGCGGTGAGCACTGGAACAGCCGAAGCTCCAGTGGCCCGGGCGAGCATATTCTCGTCTTCGAGGTGGAACAAGCGGTGTTCCAAGGTGGGCCGGAAGCTTTCAGACAACTCGACTCGAGGTAATGTTTTCAGCAGTGCGGCCCCGCTCGCGACAGTCCGTCCGTAGCGCGCGCACTTCTCACACCCTACGAAGTGCACCTCCGCTTGCCGCCGAAGCGGTGATTGCGGTGGCGCATCATAGAAGTCGGAAAACCGACTCAGAAATTCCGAACATTCCACGCGTGACGTCACTCCCGTCCGGGTTACTTCCCCCCCCCTGTGTGTGGGCAAGTTCGAGTATTACGTGGTTCGGCCGGACGGTGTTCCCACAGTCGCGGATTATGGCGAACGACCATAGTCGCACTTTTGGCGGGCTCACTAGCATCCCGGGGGTCGGCGGAACTTTTTATGGTGTTTGAAGAATTACCTTCCCTTGGGAGACGCGTGGAGTCTGGACCTGGTAGTATTTGGCCGAAGGTTGACCATCCCATGGCCGGAGAAACCCGTATGAAATTCTTTCGTTCGAGCTTTTTCACATTGGTTGTGATGGCTCTCTTAACCGCTTGTGGTGGCACTCCCACCGACACCGACACCGACACCGACACGAACACGAACACGAACACGAACACGAACACTAATCNCCGTGTGATCTTGACCAATCCGTCGTTCGCGACGGACATCCAGGAAATTTTCGACCGCATAGGCTGCGCGACGTCCGATTGCCACGGCGGGGCGAATCGGGGAGGTCTGGGACTGGCATCCGCCGATGCATCGTACGCGAACTTGGTGGACATTCCTGCGTTCGCCGTGAACAACCCAAGCATCGGCCTCGATCGTGTCGAACCCAATGATCACTTGGCCAGCTATCTGTGGTTGAAGGTGTCGGGTACGACTGCCGGACCTCAGATGCCCCAGGGGTTGCCCCCGCTGGACCAAATCGACCAGACCAACATCATGAATTGGATCAACACGGGGGCCCTGGAAAACTGACGGCTGTTCGCGGTCAGAACGGCAAGATCCGGGTGATGTTGAAGCCCAAGCGCCACTCGTCAGGATGGAAACTAAAGGGTGTGCCGNCCANGAACTGCGTGGGGTTCAGCTTCNTCTGATTCGTGAGGACNATTTTAAAGAAGTGGCCCCGCGTCTCGAACTCTACTCCGAAGGTGCCGCCGTCGTNGGGGTTCTCTTNTTGTGCTCCGCTCAGGATCCATTCCGCCAGGAAGCTGATGGATCGAGACACGTAGATTTGGCCGTGGAGCCCGAGGACGAAGGCGTTGTTCGTCTCCGAGTCCCGAATACGGGGATTTCTCAGGTACGTCGGGACGACCCCGATCGCTAAGCGGTCTGCGACCAGAGTGTTGATCAGGAGTTTGGCGTACCACTGCACTTCGTTGTCCTTGGCGCCCTCGACCAACACCGGATCCGTATTCCATGTCACGCCCGTCATCGCTGCGAGCTTGAACGGCAGAGTCTCGTACCCTCTTTCGTACATACCGAACTTGGTGTTGAACTCGAGATTGTCCTCGAAGTTGCTCCGTAGCACGCCAACCATTGCGCGGTCACTGACCGCATACGTGAGTCCGAGTCGAAGGGACGCCCCCCCATCAAGGCCCCACAGATCGCCCGCACCGGACGAAACCGGGAGCTGAAACCGGTGTGAGATCTCGAAGAGCCAGTCGCCCTTGAGGAGGGTCTCGGCGGTGGGGAGGTTGGCCGATTGTACGGAATGGAAGACCTGGACCTGGGCCTGCGCCTGCCATGGAAGGGAGACGAGCAGTGCCGCCCCAAGGCAGACGATCAGTTGCTTCTTTTCCATCTACGTTCATCCAGGTTCAGGAAACGTCGAGGAGGTGGGGTCGGGAGCATAGTCCTCCGGCTCGCCGCTGTCTATTTCAGGTAGGTGTCCTGCCCCAGAGCCGTTCATTTGAGTCGGATGGATGGTGCATTGGTAAGTGTAAGATCCGGCCGCGGTTGGCATCTCGACCTGATACGTACCGCTACTCTGCGTGACGGAGTTGGCAATTGCGTTGGAAGCAAACGTTACGCGCTTGTCGGGAGTAGTCCGCAAGAAGGCTTGGAGGTTCCCGAGCACGTAGGCCGTCGCGATCCGATGGGCTATAACGCCTTCGTCACGGATCGAAATTCAGCAACGCGTGTCGTCGCTCCGGGATCCTGGACCAAGGATCGATCTCCACGACGCGGTAAAGCGGAGAGAACCCCAGCTTCAGCTTTAACTCCGTCACGGCCTCTCGAAGCGAGGCGGGGACGNCTCCCTCGGATAGCTCCNGTCCGTTCTCCTCTCTGCCGCCAGGGTTCGCTCGACCGAAGAGGTCGTTCTGAGACGTTGCGGGACCGAACTGGAAGAATTCCACCATGAGGGTCTCGACCGCTCGAAGGGGAGGGGCCAGGGCCATCCGAGTTCGGATGGTGAAGGCGATTCGGTCTCGCTGGGACGTGGGNTCTCGAAGGATCGTCTCCAGAGNCCACGANCCCTCATTCTCAAGACGTGCCCCGAGGCGCACCCCCTGTATGCTCCGGCCTTTACGCTCCAGACGGGCCAGCGCCCGTTCCAGGAGCCGGTCGAGCGCACCGTGGAGCGTGTCCACCTGGCCCNCGGGGGTGTGGAATTCCATGGAGGCACGGATCGGTTGGGGGCGGTAGTACGGCTGGACGGGGTCGATGCGCTCACCCATGGCCCACGCCCGGGCTTTCTGCCCGTCGGGGCCGAACTGTCCGACAAGGGCAGGATTCGGAAAGCGAATCAAATCGCCCAGGGTCTCGATGCCGAGTCGCTCGAGTCGCTCAGTCATGACCGCATCCACCGGGAGTACGGAGACAGGACACGGGCTCAGGAATTCCGGCAATTCCTGGTCCGGAACGATCACGGCCCGGCCCGGCCCCGCTCCGGCTGCGGCCACCCAGGCTCCGAATTTTCCGGGAGCCCATCCGATTCTCGTGGCGGCCACCAACGGGCTAGGGAAAATCTTCAGGAGTGTGTGCAGAACTCTCTCCACCTGATGCGATGGTGAGCCGTACAGCCGGCCGAGTCCATCCATGCCGACGAAGATCCGCCCACGGCCGGCGGGTTCCACGATGGGACTCAGGCCCGACAGAGTTTCCAGAAGCTCTTCCTGCGTAGCGTCGTAGTGGGCCGGATCGGGCTCCAGGAGGGTGAGGGAAGGGCAGAGAGCGATGGCCTGCGAGATGAGTTGCCCCGGTCGTACGCCTGCGATCGAAGCACGTTCAGAGACCTGCCATATGGTTCTCCGGGTGTTCTCCCCCGGGGAGAGAAGAGCCACGGACGTGCTGTCCAACTCCGGGGTTCGAACCAGTTCCAGCCGAAGCTCGAATGTGGGTAGCCAGGCACACAGAGCTTGGCGGCTTCCATGCTGGGTGGTGGTGGTGCCCCTGTGTTCCCACCCACGAACGGTGGGGTGGGTGGGAACACCACACATGCGTGAACGGGGCTTCGACATGGTCGGATGGGCCATCGAATGAAGCGGAGACGAATACCGAATAAAAACCGAAAGTCGAAGATAGAACTAGAAACCCGAAGGGGCAAGCAGATCACGGTTTTGGCACCGAGCGGATGCTCGATCACCCCGGCTGGGTTCTGCCTACGACGACTCTCTACCACCCCCTCCAATCAGCTTGTTCAACACGATCACCGGCACCAGCCCGACGACGATGATAAGCAGCGCCGGCACCGCAGACCGGGCCAGCTGTTCGTCTGTTGCGAGTTGAAACGCGCGCGTCGCCAGCGTGTCGAAGTTGAAGGGGCGGAGAATCAGTGTGAGGGGAAGCTCCTTGAGAACGTCGACGAAGACGAGCAGCCCCGCACTGATCAGGGTGCCGCGGAGCAGGGGTAGATCGACCTTCCACAGCGTTTTCAACGGGGGAACACCCAACGATCTCGACGTGTCATCGAGGTTGCCACAAAGCCGTTTGAAGCCGGATTCGATCGGGTTCAGGGCCACGGCCAGGAAGCGCACGACATAGGCGAATATCAGTGCCGCCAACCCTCCGCTCAGCAGGAGGCCGGTGGGAGTATCGAAGGCCGCCGTCATGAACGCGTTCAAACGCCGGTCCATCCATACGAAGGGGCCGAAGACGCCCACTGCGACCACCGCACCCGGAATCGAATAGCCGAGAACGGAGACTTTGGAAGCCANCCGGAGCAGCGGAGTGGGACTCANCCGTGCGGCATATCCGATCAGGAGTGCCCCCGACACCGCGATNAATGCGGCGGNGAGTGCCAGGGAGAAGCTGTTCAGAATCAGTCGTAGAAACCGGGCATCGAGGGCTCCCGATCCGGCGTCTCCGGCCCACGCNACCAACTGGGAGACCGGTACCAAAAANCCCAACGCCAACGGAAGGAGGCACACAACAGTCGCAACCCAACGGCCCCCTCCGCCTAGCTTTTGTCTTACGGCCGGCCGATACCCCCGTGTGCCGTCATCGAAGCGCGCGCGTCCACGCTGCATACGTTCGAAGATGATGAGCGTGAAGACGAACAGGAGTAGAATCCCGGACAGGCGCATTGCCGCGATCGGGTCGTTCAGGGGGAACCACGCTCGGAAGATGCCCGTCGTGAAGGTTGGTACGCCGAAATATCTTACGGCTCCGTATTCGTTGAGTACCTCCATCAGAACCAGCGTCAGGCCGCCGGCCACAGCTGGCCTCGACATTGGGAGNGCGACTCGAAGAAACGTGTCCCAGGGACCCCGCCCGAGGGTACGTGCCATCTCCAGCACGGTACTCGATTGCCGAAGGAAGGACGCGCGGGCGATGACGTAAACGTACGGGTAGAGCACCAGNGCCATCATGACCATGGCTCCCTCTCGGGACATGACAGCGGAGCGGATACGCCACNCCTCCATGCCGGGCCATACGGTGCTCAGTGCGCTCGGTAGTAGACTGTCGTACTCGAAGATCCCCGCGTAGGTGTAGGCGATGATGTACGTGGGGATCGCCAAGGGCAGGACCAACGCCCACTCGAATGTCCGCCGTCCCGGAAAGTCGTACACCGATACCAGCCAAGCTGGCGCGAGACCGATCACGAGTGACAAGACACCCACGCCGAGCATCAGGACAATGGAGTTTCCCACGTACACAAGCAGGAGCGTTTCGNCCAGGTGGCCCCACATTTCGCTCCCGCTCCCCAGCATGCCGAGCAGGATCGCGCCGAGCGGCAGAACCGTCAGNGCGACCGCAATCAGGGCGGAGATGCTCCACCAGGTGAGGCCCCCCCGGAAATCCCCGCGCCACTGATGACGAAAAGCCCGGAGCGCGTCAGAAACGCTCCGGGCCTTCGTGCCTACCGTGTTGGCCACGACTCAGCCCGTCGAATTGTCTGTAGCTGTCGTAACGGCTCTTCTTATCGCCATCCGGCCCGTTATCGCCATCCGGCCCGGTCGAAGAGCATGACAGCCCGAGCGTTGAGNTCACCCAGAACGGAAAGATTCAGGGTGTCCGGACGAAATTCTCCCCATCCGATCAGCGTCTCTGCCCACTCGATGCCTGGCTTCACGGGATACTCGTAGTTGGCTTCGGCGTAGCCGGTTTGCGCTTCGGTGTCNGTCAAGAACTCCAGCAGCNGCAGCGCGTTGTCCGGGTTGGGCGAATACGCGGTCACGCCGGCGCCACTGACGTTCATGTGTGCGCCGCGATCGCTCTGGTTGGGAAAGAAGACGCCCACTNGGTCGGCGAGCGCACGATCGCCTTCGTCTTCGCCGTTGAACAGGAGTCCGAGGTAATAGGTGTTCACGATGGCGAGGTCACCTACGCCGGCCGCGACGTCCCGGACCTGATCGCGATCCGAGCCCTGCGGCGTACGAGCCATGTTCTGGACCACACCCTCCGCCCAACGTTCGGCTTCTTCGTCACCACGCACGGCGATGATCGAGGCGAGAAGCGACTGGTTGTAGATGTTCTCCGAACTGCGTACGAGGATTTTGCCTCGCCACTTGGGGTCGGCAAGGTCTTCGTAAGTCGAGAGGTCGTCGGGCGAAACGCGATCCTTGGCGTAGACGATCACCCGGCCTCGCTGGGTCAGGCCGTACCAATAACCTTCCGGATCCCGGAGATTGGCCGGGACATTCTTGTCCAGCGTCTCCGAGGACACCCCGCGAAGGAGTCCACGAGCTCTGGCTCGCTGAAGACGCCCCGCATCCACCGTGACCAGAATGTCCGCTTGCGTGTCGGCTCCTTCGGTNTCGAGACGGGTGATCAACTCGTCGGCGGATGCCGTCTGGACGTTGACCTGAATACCTGTCGACTCGGTAAAGCGTCGAAAGAGCTCTTGATCNGTGTCGTAGTGCCGGTGGCTGTAGACGTTCACGACACCGGGGTCCGCGGAGGCGCTCTCACTGCCGCCATCTCCGGAACAAGCCGCCAAAAAGACGACACCCATGGCAATCAAGGGGCGAGGCCCTGTCAAACGCTTCATCGAAAAACCTCCCAATGGGAATGGTATAAGAAACGGTCGGGCCGCTAGTTGAGAACCGATCTCATCTAGCGGCCCAAGAAGATCGGTTGGACGGACGATCCATGCAAGTAGCCATTGGCGTCCACTTCCCCCTGGGGATATCTTTCATGGCTTACCAGGCCTTTTCCGACAGACAATCCGAACATTTACGGCAACACCCTGGGGTGCTCATTGGCCAGCTACACACACACGGTCGTACCGGCGGACGGAGACAAGATCACCATGGAAGGCGCCAACTGTGTGGTGCCGGACCGGCCGATCGTCCCCTTCATCGAAGGAGACGGCATTGGCCCCGACATCTGGCGTGCCACGCAGGCCGTCATCGATGCTTCCGTCGAGCACGCCTACCAGGACGCCCGGCAGATCGTCTGGATGGAGATCTATGCCGGCGAAAAAGCCAATACCAAGACTGGTGAGTGGATTCCGGAGGAAACGTTCGAGGCGCTTCGGGAGTTCAAGGTGGGTATCAAGGGACCTCTCACAACGCCGGTCGGGGGCGGGATCCGCTCGCTGAACGTGACGTTGAGGAAGGTTCTAGATCTCTACTCCTGTATCCGTCCGGTCCGATGGATCGAGGGCGTTCCGTCACCGGTGAAGGAGCCCGAGAAGCTCGATGTCATCATTTTTCGGGAAAACACGGAAGATGTCTACGCGGGTATCGAGTGGGCTTCAGGCACCCCTGAAGCGGAAAAGGTACGCGAATTCCTGGTGAATGAATTGGATGCGAACATTCGCGACGGGAGCGGAATCGGGATCAAACCGATCAGCCCCTTCGGCACGAAGCGCCACGTGGCCGCTGCGATTCGTTATGGGCTCGACCGAGACCGCCGCTCGGCCACGCTCGTCCACAAGGGCAACATCATGAAATTCACCGAAGGCGCGTTCCGTGACTGGGGGTACGAGGTGGCTGCGGACGAATTTCCGGACAGCACGATCGCCGAATCCGCCGTCTGGGATGGCGCCGATCCGACCGGGAAACTCGTGATTGGCGACCGCATCGCCGACGCCATGTTCCAGCAGGTTCTGCTGCGTCCGGACGAGTATGACATCTTGGTCACACCCAATCTGAACGGTGATTACCTGTCGGATGCATGTGCTGCACAGGTGGGTGGATTGGGCATGGCACCCGGCGCGAATGTGGGTGACGAAATCGCTCTCTTCGAGGCGACCCACGGTACCGCGCCCAAGTATTCGGACCTGGACAAGGTGAACCCGGGGTCGCTGATCCTATCGGCGGTCATGATGCTGGAACACATGGGCTGGGACGAGGCCGCCGAGGCCGTAATACGCGGCATGGAGGGTGCGGTGGGCGCCAAGACGGTGACATACGATCTCGAGCGGCAGATGGACGGGGCCCGCACCCTGAAGACTTCAGAGTTCGGCCAGGCCGTTATCGAGCACATGTAGGTGGGGGGCGAATAGGTGGGCGCGAACCTCATGAACGTTGGGCACGTTTCGTCGGCCGGAGCGGTCAGCCACGATACACCGCTCCTCGTCCTTCCCGTTCACGAGTCCCAGGACGAGACTCGGGACCACAAGGCCGAGGTTCTGGCGCCAGCCGGTCTCTCAGAGGTGATTTCCGGTGTTTGTCCGGCGGAAGATCTAAAACACGAGCCGGGCGAGAGCGCTCTTGTCTATCTAAAGGAGGGCGGCGGGCCCAGGCGTGTGCTTCTTCTCGGGGCTGGAAAGCCGTCGGAGTTCGACCTGGAGGCCAAGAGACGTTTTGCGGGCCATGCGGTTCGGGCTGCGGAGTCCGTCGGGGTCTCGGCCCTTACAGCATATCTTGGATCAGATGTGTCCGCGGATTCCGCACAAGCCGCCACCGAAGGAGCCGTCCTGGCGGCGTGGCGATTCACGGAGATGAAGAGCCCGGATGAGGGCGACGCTCGCGTCGACGTGGTGGACTTCGATGTCATGGTCGACCCTGACGACATGGATGCGGGCCAGACCGGGGTCGAGGCGGGCGGAGCCGTGGGACGGGCCGCCAACTTTGCCCGGACTCTGCAGTCGCGACCGGGAAACGTCGCGACGCCTTCGCATCTTGCCGATGAAGCCTCGAGAATGGCCGGTGAGCGAGGCCTGGAGGTCACGGTCCTAGGGCCTGAAGAACTCGAGGCCGAGCGTATGCATGCGCTCCTGTCCGTGGCTCAGGGATCGGATCAGGAACCACGCCTGATCGTACTCCGCCACAACGGAGGACCGGACGGCGAAGCGCCCCTGGTCTTGGTCGGGAAGGGGCTCACGTTCGATGCGGGGGGGATCTCGATCAAACCCGCCGGCGGCATGGAGGATATGATCTTCGACATGTCCGGGGGTGCGGCCGTCATTGGGGCGATGCAGGCAGTCGGCGAGTTGAACGTTCCCCTCAATGTCGTGGGGATCGTGCCGTCGTCCGAGAACCTCCTCAACGGCCGGGCCATGAAGCCGGGCGACATCATCGGGTCGCGGGAGGGCAAGACAATCGAGGTGGTCAACACCGATGCTGAAGGGCGCTTGATTCTGGCGGATGCGCTTTCTTATGCCCAGACCTTCAACCCGTCTGCGATTGTTGACTGTGCCACACTTACAGGGTCCGTCGTTATCGCGTTGGGCCACCACGCCGCAGCCGTCTTCAGCACGGATGACGATCTGATCGAGGAGTTGAGGGACGCCGGAGACCGGTCCGGGGAGCGCTGTTGGCCTCTCCCCCTCTGGGATGACTATCGGCGGCAGATCGATAGCCAGGTCGCGGACCTCGTCAACGTCGGAGGCCGGGCGGGCGGGAGCGTTACAGCGGCTTGTTTCTTGAAAGAATTCGTGGGGGAATGCCGTTGGGCGCATCTCGATATCGCGGGTACGGCCTACGGGGAAGGCAAGCTCTCGTACCAGAGGAAAGGGGCCGCCGGATTCCCGACCAGGCTTCTCGTCGATTGGGTGCGGAGTCGAGCGGGGTGAGGGGACCCTTCCGACGATTTCTCATGCCCCGGGCTCACAAGGCCGGGGCGTTCTGCGTTGGAGCCCGAGCGACGACCAAGCTCTCTCTCTTGAAGATAGCTTTGTTTGCCGTGCCGCTGGCTCTTACCGCAGTGATACTTTCGGTAGCCGTCATCCCCACGGTCGCGGTGGCGCAGATTCCTGGCATTGGGGGCCCACCCCCGGACACGATTCTGATTGGAGCGGATTCTACCGGACTGGCACCCGAGCTGGCCGAGGCTGATTCCATCGCGATCCTCGCCGATTCCAGTGAAATCCTCGCCGATTCAGGCAAGGTAGCACCGAAGATACTGCCGGTGATCTCGTCCGGTGTGGGGCCCTCGTACGGGTTGGCCGTCTGGTCGTGGGATCGTGATGCGCTCCTGTCGACGAGAGCGCTCACACTGGCTGAGCTCGTCGCCCTGATTCCGGGCGTGATCACGCTCCGAGGGGGTGACTACGGGACCCCGGTCACGGTGATGGCTTTCGGGGCGGGAGGCGGCCGCATAAGGGTCTTTTGGGATGGCTTCGAGTGGCTCCCCCTCGATGGCGGAGTGCCCGACCTGGCCCGAATCGGCCTCGCGGGCTTCGAAGAGGTCCAAGTGGAGCGACACCCGGGAGAGCTGCGTATCAACCTCAGGACCAGAGAGCCGATATCACCGGATCCAGCCACACTCCTACAGGTAGGAACCGGAGATTTAGGGACCAATATCCTCAGCGGGGTTTTCGTTCATCCCAACGTATTCAAGGGGTCGTTCACCCTCGCCTTCGACCGGCTGGAGACGCGAGGCCCCNGCCTGTCGGCGGGNGGTACCCTGAGCGGTATCGGNCTCCGTTACTCGCTCGCCATAGGGGATCGGGGTGGCATCGTGGCGGAGATGAGGCGATTCNCTCCACGCACGGAGGTCCTTAACCTCGCCACTGGCCTGACGCGGAACGACTGGAATATTCGAGCGCGGTGGCGCCTCGCGGAGGGGTTGATCGGGGAGGGTTATTGGGGTGCTTCGTCGTTGGCCGGCGGCCCGGAGGACCCGATTTACGGTGGCCTCGATACCCGTCGTACCCAATTGGGAATTCGGACACAATACACNCGCGGAAACCTGTGGGCCCAAGGCACCGCTCGTAAATTCTCCGGGCACGGTGGGCCGGGTGCGAATCTTGAACTAGCGGCGGGAAGCGCCCGAGGCCCGGTGGCATCACTGGATGGATTGCTGCGCGTCGAACGCTGGGCGAGTGGCTACTACCCGTCTTGGAGGGCGAGGATCGAAACGAAGCAACTCTGGGGTTTTTCTCTATTCGCCTCCTATGAGGATGGAGAGACCGGGGCGCCGTTCGTGTCGGAATACGAAGCCTACCTTCGGTCTCTCAGGCCCGGCCCACCGTTTCAGGGAGACCCACTGGAGAGACCGCGTCCACGTTTCACGGACCGCACGGGGATCCGCGCCGGCGGCAGGTTCTCTTGGCGAGGCATCCATCTCTCCGGAGCCGGGNTGTATATGGNGGNGGATTCGATCCGCCCCCTGGGNCTCGTTCTCGACCCCGAGGGGATCGCTTCGCCAGGAGGGGACCGACTGGGNTTCGAGGCGGCGGTAAGCATGCCGATTCCCTTTCCCTGGGAAGGGTTCATGTTGCAGGGGNCCGTTCAAGCGTGGGATCAGGATCTCCCGTACCTTCCGAGGCGTCTGTGGGACGGGACGGTCACGTATCATGGAGTTTTCAAGGAATCGCGAAATCTGGAATTGTGGGGTGGACTCGGTGTGACCAGCCGAGATCTCATGCCGATCGGGATTCCGGAGCCCGGCGGGGGTGCAGTCCCGAATCTCATCGTGGTGCCTCGGTCGGAGGAGTGGTACGTCCATATTCAGGTGCGGGTGGTCACGCTCAACCTCTTCATCCGCTGGGAAAACGTCAGGCGCAAGGCCGACAACATCGATTTCCCGGACCGCCAGCAGCCTCAAGCTCGAACGCTGTACGGTGTGCGCTGGACCATGAACAACTGATGAGAAGTCTTGTGATGCAAAATCTCGTGAACCGAAGATCAATTTTGGGATACGCTAGATGATCAGAAGCATGACCGGCTTCGGAGAGGCTGAGGAAGTGACCGCGGCNGGCGTCGTGCGCGTCGAGATCAAGACCGTCAATCATCGCTTCTTCAACGCCAACATTCGAACTCCAACGGGGTTCGATCGACTCGAGGGCGATATCCAGTCCTGGCTCAGGCCNTTCGTCAGTCGGGGTCACGTCACGTACACGTTGTCCATCGATCGGGATACGAGGGAAGCGAACGACACGCTCCCGGAATTGGATCTGGAGCGCGCAAAGCGGTACGGTGAGCTTCTTGAGACGCTTCGGCGCGAACTCGGGGTCGAGGCGCCGGTAGATCTGTCCCATGTCTCCCGATTCGGTGAGATTTTCCGCGCTCCGGATCCGGGAAGTGCGTCGGACCAGGTAGAGGCGGAGGTGATCCGCCGGCTCACACAAGCNGCGGCTACCGAGGTGGTGGCGTTGAGGGAAGCCGAGGGAACCCGGCTCNAACGAGACCTGGAAGAACATCTGCAANNCATCGACGAGGCGCTCGTCCGAGTCGAGGAACATGCCCCGGAACGCCTGGTCGCGGAGCGCGATCGGTTGCGGGCCGCGGTGGCCGAGCTCACCGANACCCTTTCTGTCGATGAGGANCGNCTGGCGAGAGAGATCGCCTACCTCGCCGAGAAGTGGGATCTCAACGAAGAAGTCGTTCGATTCCACTCCCACCTCGAACTGTTCCANGAGACGCTANAAGCNGATGCCAGTGAGCCGGTNGGGAAGAGGCTGGGCTTCCTCATCCAGGAGATGAACCGGGAAGCCAATACGATCGGATCCAAGGCCAACGACGCGCAGATCGCCCAGACCGCCGTCGCTCTCAAGGAGGACGTCGAACGTCTTCGGGAGCAGGTGGAGAACGTCGAATGAGTTCGCTCCAGCACGCGACGTACCCTGTTGTGCTGTCTGCGCCCAGCGGCGCCGGNAAAACGACGATCGCGAAAGCGTTGGTAGAGCGCGGTGAGGACGTGGTCTTNTCGGTTTCCGCGACGACACGACCCGCCCGGGACCACGAGGTGGACGGCGTCGACTACCACTTCCTTTCCGAGCCGGCCTTCCGCGCGATGATCGAAGCGGANGAATTCGTGGAATGGGCCAAGGTGCACGGCCACCTGTACGGGACGTTCCGGAAGGCACTCCAGGACGCGCAAGAACAGGGGCGTTTCCTGATTCTGGATGTCGACGTCCAGGGTGCGATGCAGGTGCGCGAGCATGTCGCGGACGCGGTTCTCGTGTTCGTGCTTCCGCCCTCGGCGGACGCGCTCCGGGAACGTCTCCGCGACCGGGGCACCGAGGGAGAAGACACCCTGACCCGGCGGCTCAAGAACGCCCGAGGAGAGCTGGAGAAGGCGTCTGAATTCGACTACGTTGTTGTGAACGAGAAGCTGGACCAAGCGATCGACGACGTTCGAGGCATCGTGCAGGGCGAAGACCTTCGGACCGATCGAGCCATCGACTTATCGAACCGGATTCGCCAACTTCAACGCCAGATCGATCAGATTCTCGCGGATGATTCGGACTCCGCGACAAAGTGACGCGATGCAAGCGTCTGCAAGATAACCACATAGAGGGCTAGGCCCAGGAGCTTCATCATGCGCGTATTCACGCCCGACGAGTCCGCCCGACACACGCAGAGCAAGTACCTCGGCGTGCTCGTGGCGGCGAAGTACGCTCGGGAGCTCAATTCCCTGCCTAGAGAGACCCTCCCCCTCGGGGAAGAGAAGAAACTCACCACCAAGTCCCTCGAGGCCCTCACTTCGGGTCAGATCGAGTTCCGCCTGGTCGCTCGCAGGCGCCGGGAAGACTAAGTCTCGGTAGGCGGGCCACTCACCGCGGAACGGTAGCCAGGAGCGAGTGCGTTGCCCGGACCTGTACTTCACCCCCGACGTCCGTGGGAGGGACGAAGCATCGTCCTCGGCGTCACAGGGGGCGTCGCCGCCTATAAGGCTGTTCAGCTTGCGCGGGACCTGACGCGGCTCGGCGCGGAGGTCGACACGATTCTTACCGCCGGGGCCGAAGAGTTCATCCGACCTCTCTCGTTCGATGCGGTTACAGGACGATCCACCGCGACCGAACTGTTCTCCACCGACGGAGCTGCTCTCCACATCAAGCTGGGGTCGGAGGCTGACGTAGTGTGTGTGGCACCGGCGACCGCCGACCTCATTGCTAGGGCGGCCCATGGGCGGGCGGACGACCTGCTCACGACGACGCTACTGGCGACGAGGGCCCCGGTCCTCATCTGCCCGGCGATGAACGACCGGATGTATTCCCACCCGCAGACGCAGACCAACCTCCGTCACTTGGGCGAGGTGCTGTCTTACCGTATAGCGGGCCCCGGAACCGGGCCGCTGGCAGCCGGTGAGGGGAGCGGCCCTGGGCGGATGCTCGAGCCGCACGAGATCGTCGAAGAGATCGGCCGGGCCCTGTCAGAGGCGTCTCCGCTGCGGGGGAAGAAGGTGGTCATCACGGCCGGGCCTACACGAGAAGCAATCGATCCCGTGAGGTTCATCGGCAATCGGTCCTCGGGCAGGATGGGTTTCGCGTTGGCTGCTGCGGCGCGGCGTCGGGGAGCCGACGTGACGGTTGTTGCGGGCCCAGTGTCGTTGCCGGTTCCCTACGGTGTGGAGGTGCTCAGTGTTGAGACCGCCCGGGAGATGCTCCAATGTGTTTCCGAGATCCTACCCGAGGCAGACGTATCATTTTTTGCTTCCGCAGTGGCGGACTACCGCCCGGCGAACTCCTCTGAAGAAAAGCTGAAGCGGGCCAACGTGGGTCCAGAGATGACGCTCGCGCTCGCTGAGAATCCAGACGTGGCGGGGGAGACTCGTGCAGCGCGGAAGGCCGGATCTGTTTCAGTCGGGTTCGCCCTCGAGACGACGTCCCTCGTGGAAAACGCTCGGGCGAAGCTCGAGTCCAAGGGTTTCGACATGATTGTCGCCAATGAGGCGGAGGGGGAGGGCGCTGGATTCGAAGTGGACACGAACCGGGTGGTGTTGTTCGGCGTGGACCGGGAGCCCGAGGAACTTCCTCTCCTGGCCAAGGACGAGGTCGCAGAGATGATTCTGGACCGCGTTTCGGAGATTGTGGAGTCCGGCGCGGAGCCCAGCGGGTGAGTGCCGAACCGCGAGACATTCGAGATCTTGCACGTTTTCTGAGCCAGCGGGAGGATCTGGGTCTCGACGAGGTTTTCCTCGAGGGGCTCACACGGGAGCAAGTACTCCGGGCGGCCGGTGGAGCCCGTCGCGAAGCCCGTCAACCGTCAGGCCTCTCCTCACGCGAGACTGTAGGCACCGATCCGAAAGAGCGCGGTTCTGCGGAGCTCCCGGTGCCGGAGGTCGCGTCAGCGAGCGAGGTCGATCTTGCGGGCTTCGAATACTCCGAGCTCGCGGTCGTGGCCGAGTCCTGCCAACGGTGCCGATTGGCCAAAGGAAGGACGCGAGTCGTCTTCTCCGACGGAAACCCGCAGGCGCGCCTCATGGTGGTAGGCGAGGCGCCCGGTGCCAACGAAGATCGTACCGGCCTGCCTTTTGTCGGCCAAGCGGGAAAATTCTTGGATCTCTTGCTCGCATCAGTGGATCTCTCGAGGAAGGATTCGGTCTACATCTGCAACGTCCTCAAGTGCCGGCCGCCCGGAAATCGAGACCCCATGGCGGACGAAATCGAGCACTGCTCACCTTTTTTGAAACGTCAGATTGCCTTGGTTGCGCCAGAGGTTATTGTGGCTGTCGGTACCTTCGCAGCGCAGTTGCTCACCGGGACGAACCACCCGCTCGGAAAACTCCGAGGCACGGTGTACGCCTACGAGGGCGTGCCGTTGGTGGTCACGTATCACCCCGCTGCGCTGCTGAGGAATGCGGGCTGGACCCGCTCTACGTGGGACGATTTCCAGCTCCTTCGACAGGTCATGGACGGAAGCTGATGGAAACTGCGTCAATCCCTGCTGCACCATCGGAATACGATCGGCAGCCGCCGTACTCTCTGGAGGCCGAGTTTTCGGTCCTCGGCGGCATGCTCATCGACAACGATGCGGTCGCGAGAGCGGTCGAGGTCGTCAACGAGTCCATGTTCTACCGGGAGGCCAATCGCCGTCTCTTCCGAGCCATGGTCCGTCTGTTCGAGCGCGGGGAGGTGGTCGACGTCATCACGCTCAATGAAGAGCTCAAGAAGGCCGACGAAGTCGAATCTGCAGGCGGAGCGCCTTACCTCGCCGAACTTCTCGATGCTGTCCCGACAGCGGCCAACATCGACTATCACGCCCGAATCGTCCGCGACAAGGCGCTGCTCAGGCGCCTCATCGACGCAGCGTCCGACATCATCCGGGACGTGCACGACCAGGGGGAGCGCTCAGTCGAGCAGGTCATGGATCAGGCGGAGCAGCGGGTATTCCGGGTCGCCGAGAGCCACGACCGACAGGGTTTTGTCTGGATCAAGGAAATCCTCTGGCCGACGTTCGAACACATCGAGCGTCTTCAGGAATCTGCCGGCGGCATCACCGGGGTCCCGACGGGCTTCAAGGATCTGGACCGGATGACGACCGGTTTCCAAAAGGGAGACCTGATCATCGTCGCAGGGCGCCCGTCGATGGGAAAGACCTCCTGGATATTAAACGTGGCTCAGAGCGCCGCCATCGAGCACAAGGTTACGGTGGCCATCTTTTCTCTGGAGATGTCCAAAGAGCAACTGGTGCAGCGCTTTCTTTGCGCCGAGGGCCGGGTCGATGCGCAGAAGCTCCGGCGGGGAAAGATGAGCCCCGAAGAGTACCAACGGCTNGCCGCATCGGCCGGGCATTTGAACACCGCGCCTCTCTGGATCGATGATTCACCGGGGAACACGGTCCTCGAAATGAGAGCGAAGGCGCGGCGGCTCAAGGCCGAGGAGCACCGATCTGGGGCTCCTGATCGTCGACTATATGCAGCTCATGTCGGGTAGCAGGCGTGCGGAGAACAGGGTGCAGGAAGTGAGCGAGATCTCGAGGGGCCTCAAGGCGCTTGCGAGAGAGTTGGAGGTTCCGGTGGTCGCGCTCAGCCAGCTCAGCCGGGCACCGGAGCTACGAACGGACCGGCGGCCGCAGCTTTCGGATCTCAGGGACAGTGGATCCATCGAGCAGGATGCTGATCTGGTCATGTTTTTGTACCGTCCCGAGTACTATTTTGGCCCGGTGGACAACGATGGCAACTCGCTCGACGGAAAGGCAGAGTTGATCGTCAGCAAGCAACGGAATGGCCCCACCGGTCTGGTCGAGCTGTACTTCCACAAAGCCTACACGCGCTTCGACTCGGTGGCCCGCAAGTCGTCCGGGGATGAGGGGCCGGGGCTGGAGGCGCACGAGGCGTCGTGAGCCGGCCGCCCGGCGATCCATCGAATTCGGGGGAGGGGGAGTTCACCGTCGGCGTGGTGGTACCGGCCGCGGGGTCCGGGCGGCGTATGGGTGGACTGGCCAAATCGTTTCTCGAGCTTTCGGGTGAACCGATCTTGATGCGAGCGTTGCGGCCCTTTCTCAAACACTCTGGGGTTCGGGAAGTGGTCGTTTCCCTTCCGACTCCCGATGCCGAATCCCCCCCCGCCTGGTTGATCGAAGCCGACCAGAGAATCCGGGTGGCTGTGGGTGGCGAAACTCGCCGAGACTCCGTATGGGCGGGCCTTCAGGCGTTGTCCGGGACCCTCGATGTGGCCGTCATCCACGACGGTGTCCGCCCGCTCGTCTCTGGAGACGTCGTCGACCGGTGTATCGGCTTGGCGGGACGTGGTGTGGGGGGGGTCGCGGGAGTTCCGGCGGTCGACACGATAAAGGAGGTAGACGGTGACTTACGCGTGCTGGCCACACCAGATCGGTCGCGTCTCTGGCACGCCCAGACACCCCAGGCATTTCCGCTGGAGCTGATCATGGACGCCTATCACCGGGCCTTCAAAGAGGATGTTCCGGCGACCGATGACGCGTCTCTCGTGGAGAGGGTAGGGGGCCAGGTCGTGATGGTGGAGTCGTCGGGGAAGAATCTGAAGATCACGCGGCCAGAGGATCTGGACCTGGCCGAGTTGATGTTGTCTCGCGGTGACGGTCGTTGAAGGGTGACTCCCAGAGTCATCGATGTCCGAGACACCACGCGAGCGGCACATACCCTGGATTCCGTGCTGGAACACGTCAGCGCCGGGGGATTGCTCGCGTATCCGACGGAAACTGTGTACGGATTCGGTGGCGTTCTGACCCGTTCGGTCATCGAGGGACTCGTGGCACTCAAGNGGCGGGACCGGGCCAAGCCCATGCTGCTCCTGGTTCCGGACAGGGAAGCCGTGAGTGATCTGACCTGGACGCCCGAGGCGATCGAGCTTGCCGAGGTCTTTTGGCCAGGTTCGGTCACATTGGTGTTGTCGGACCCTGGAGNCCGGTANCCAGACGGAGTCCGAGGACCGGCCGGCAACGTCGCGATCCGCGTGAGCCCCCACCTGTTGGTAAGGGAGTTGGTGCGCGGGCTCGGTGGCCCCATTTTATCAACGAGCGCCAATCGGTCCGGGGAGNCCCCGGCCTTGGATGCTCAGAGTGCCCTCGGCGCGGCCGTCGCGGCCGGAGCGGGGGAGGAGTTGTGGGTTCTCGACGGGGGAGATCTAGACCCNTCTCGGCCCTCGACGATCATCGACTGCTCGGGGCCGGTCCCTGTGGTCTTACGCCAAGGCGCGGTACCGTTGGGGCAGGTTCGCTGTGTACTTCCTGGAATAAGAGCCGATGGCATGGATAATCCATGAGTGATCAGGCCAACTTCAGACTCCTGCTCGTCTGCACGGGCAACACTTGCCGAAGTCCGATGGCTCAGGCGATCGCGCGACGTTCGGTGGANCGTCGGGGTTGGGACGGCGTGGAGATCCGGTCTGCGGGCGTCTCGGCATACCGCGGAGGTGAGGCCAGCNAGGGGGCCCGCGTTGTGGCAGAGTGGGGCGAGCTCAGCCTGGCGGAACACATGACCACGCCGCTCGACCCGGAGTCGGTGGCCTGGGCGAGCCTCATACTGACCATGGGACCGCGTCACGCGGATGCCGCCGAGGCACTCGGGGGTCANGGCAAAGTGTGGATGCTGACCGCGTTCTCAGACNGAGGGGAGGATACACGCGGGCCTGGGGTGCCCGACCCGTTCGGTGGAGACGCTGAGGACTATCTGGAGTGCTTTCGTGCGCTCGAGGGTTTGGTGGAAGCTGCCCTTGGACGTGTTGAAGNCGATTTCCTCGCTCCNAGAAAAGAGGCCGCTCAGTGAGCGNGCTGACGGCCCGAACCCGGGTGTTCACAATCCTAGGAAATCCCGTCGAGCACTCGCTTTCGCCCGTGATTCAGAATGCGGCGTTCCAGGNGGCTCAGGTCGATGGAGTGTACGTGGCGCTCCGCTGTGATGCCGAACAGATGGTCGGATTNATGTCGGGGCTCGGCCGGAGCGGGGGGGCGGGCAACGTCACNCTTCCTCATAAAGAAAAGGCCGCGTCGGTCCTCGACAAACCGCTCGAGGCCGTCCGTAGGACGGGGGCNTGCAACACGTTTTGGGGTGAATCAGGAAAACTCTGNGGGGACAACACCGACGTNGAGGGCTTCAGGNGAGCTCAGCGCCACTTTCTGGGTGGCGCCNCGACCGGGTACCGGGTGCTGTTGCTCGGTGCGGGAGGCGCCGCGCGCGCGGCGCTCGTCAGCCTGATTGATGATGAGGTCCAGGATGTGTTGATTCTTAATCGTACGGTTGAGCGGGCCCGAGCAGTGGCGCGNAGGATCGGTGGGGATCGTGTTCGCGTTGCGGAAAGCCATTCCGATGTCGATGACGGCGAGTTCGACTTGGTTGTGAACACGACCCGTCTGGGGCTCCACAGTGACGACGAACTCCCATTCGATCTTGAGCGCCTTTCACGGGCGGATGCNGTGATGGACCTGGTGTATGGCCCGAGTGCGACGGCGTTTGTGGCTGCGTCCAAGCGTCTTGGGATTCCGGCTGTGGATGGCGGGGAGATGCTGGTGCACCAGGGCGCCGTGGCCTTCGAACGTTGGTGGGGTGAAGAGGCTCCCATCGATGCGATGAGGCAGGCGCTAGAAGCCGCTCGGTCTTCTCAAGCGGGCGCGTGAACGGGCGGGCGCTGGCGACCAAGCTCCAGGATTNTCCTGCCGGCNGTTTGTGTCGGCTGNCGAGACCACCTTCCGCTGGAGCNTTCGGCNGACCTGGTCTGTGGTCGTTGCCGAATTCGCCTGNGCGCTCCACCGTGGCNGAGTTGTGGCCGATGCGGATTTCCGGTCGGATCAGGTGCTTTTGCCGCCGACACNTGCTTCGAATGTGCGGAATGGGGCCCCGAGCTTTCGGCCGCGAGTTTCGNAGTCGTTTTGCGGTCTCCGGCGGACGCGCTTGTTCATGGCTTGAAATATGGTGGCTGGAGCGGTCTGGCGCCGTTTATGGGTGAGCGCATGGCCCAGTCCGCCATCGTGCGAGAGTTTGGAGNCNGAGCGGTACCTGATTACGCCGATACCGACCACGCGCCGTCGAGCCCGCANGCNNGGGTACAACCAGGCGCGCTTGTTCGCGGAAACCATCGCGGAGCGGGTCGATATGCCCCTGATCGATGCCCTGGAACGGCGGTGCCACGGGTCGACCCAGGTCGGGTTGCACCCGGCGGAGCGTCGGGCTAACGTCAAGCGAGCGTTTTCGGTTCGGGCCAATGCGCGAGCCACACTGACGGATGCCCGAGTCCTATTGGTCGACGATGTGCTGACAACCGGATCCACCACGATTGAGGCGGCTCGACCACTTCTCGAGGCGGAGGTGCAGCAGGTCTTCCTCAGTACTTTTTCCCGTGCCTTACTCTATGTGAGGTAATCCCATCAAGCGAAATACCAAGAGGAGGCGTGTGGATGCCAATCCGCGTTGCCATTAATGGATTCGGCCGCATCGGCCGTAACGTGCTTCGAGCCGTGCATAAATCGGGCGATTCGAAGATCGAGATCGTCGCTCTGAACGACCTCACAGACAATGATATGCTCGGTCACCTGTTGAAGTACGACTCGGTGCATGGGGCTTTTCCCGGGGAAGTGAACGTGACTGCGGCTGGCTTGGACGTCGAGGGCCGTTCTATCAAGGGTTTTTCCGAGCGTGATCCGGCCAACTTGCCCTGGGGCGATCTGGGCGTCGATGTCGTCGTGGAGTCGACCGGCTTCTTCCGGGCCAGAGACCAGGCGGCCAAGCATCTCGACGCCGGAGCGAGGAAGGTCATCATCAGTGCTCCGGGCAAGAACGAGGACATCACCATCGTTCTGGGTGTCAACCAGGAAAAGTACGATCCAGCGGAGCATCACGTCATTTCAAACGCGAGTTGCACGACGAATTGTCTGGCGCCGGTGGTTAAGGTCCTGATGGAGGAGTTTGGGTTTCGGCGAGGATTGATGAACACAGTGCACGCCTATACGAACGACCAGGCCCTCCTCGATGTGCCTCACTCGGACAAGCGGCGTGCCCGCGCCGCGGCACTGTCAATGATTCCGACGACGACGGGTGCCGCAAAGGCCACTGCCCTCGTGATCCCCGAGGTCGAAGGCAAACTGGACGGGATGGCCCTTCGCGTTCCGACGCCGGACGTGTCGGTGGTGGACCTTGTTGCCGAGCTCGAGACGGATACGACGGAAGAGGCTGTGAACGAAGCGTTCCGGCGGGCGGCCTCCGGGCCGCTCAATGGAATCCTCGACCTCTGTGACGAGCCGCTGGTGTCCGTCGACTTCACCGGGAACCCTCACAGCTCTATCGTGGACGGTCCAAGCACGAAAGTCATCGATGGGGGGTTGGTGAAGGTGCTCTCCTGGTACGACAACGAATGGGGCTACTCGCAGCGTGTGGTGGACCTGGCACTCTACGTCGGCGAGCGGCTTTAGTCTCTCGGATGGCCAAGAAGACGCTCGAGGACTGTCCCCCGGAGACCCTCGCCGACCAAGTCGTAGTCGTTCGCGTAGACTACAACCTGCCGCTCAATAGAGACGGCGAGGTCGTGGACGATACACGTCTCGTTCGTACCTTACCCACGATCCAGTACCTCGTCGAGGCGGGGGCGAAGGNGGTTCTGCTGTCTCATCTGGGTCGGCCCGGGGGTCGGCCGGACCCCGCCCTCTCCCTCCGTCCGGTTGCCGGAAAGCTCNAGGAATTTCTTGGATATCCGGTTGGTTTTTGCCNCATGACGACCGGTCNCCAAGCACAGGAAGCGGTGCAAGGTATGAAGAGCGGAGAGGTTCTGCTCCTGGAAAACACACGCTTCTGCCCCGAGGATGCTCGAAATGATGCGGAGTGGGCGGAGGAGATCAGTTTTGNGACGAAACTCTTCGTTAACGATGCCTTTGGANNNGCGCACCGCGCCCATGCATCTACGCAGGGTGTCGCCGACGCCGTACGGAGANGCGGGGGAGATGCGGTNGCCGGGTTTCTGTTGGAACGGGAGCTCCGCNTCCTTTCTGATGCGATGGCCGACCCGGAGCATCCCTTCGTTACGATCATCGGCGGGGCGAAGATNTCGAACAAGATAGACGTGATCGAGGCGCTNCTTCCCGNCGTGGATCGGCTGCTCATCGGCGGGGCTATGGCCAATACTTTTTTCAAGGCGCACGGTTGGGCCGTTGGCGATTCTCTCGTNGAAGAAGACCGGATCGATACGGCGCNCAGACTGATGGACTTGGCCGGAGACAAGCTTCTGTTNCCGGTGGACGTACTCACCGCGCCCTCCATCACCNCTGACGTTTCCACGTGTGTGTCCGCGTGCGACGAAGTGGGGGAGGNCCAACACATCGGCGANATCGGCCCACGTACGGCCGAATTGTTCNTCGACGTGGTGGGTGGTGCCCGCACCGTAATATGGAGTGGNCCGATGGGCGTNTTCGAGTTGGCGCCGTTCCGGTCGGGCACTTTCGAGGTCGCACGCGCCGCAGCCTCGACAGCCGATCGNGGTGCCACGGTGATCGTCGGGGGGGGCGANTCGGCCGCCGCCGCGGTGGCGGCAGGCGTCGTGGATCGAATCACCCACGTCTCGACAGGTGGTAGCGCTTCTCTNGAGTTCCTCTCGGGCAATGAAATGCCTGNTGTCGCGGCGTTGTCAGACCGTTAGAGTGCTGTTAAAAGGTGTCAGGAGGGCATGACGTGAGACCAAAGGTGATCGCGGGCAACTGGAAGATGCATCATGGACCCAGTGCCACCCGCCGGTTTTTCAGTAGGTTCTTCAGCGAGTTCTCTCCCCGGNTTGAGGGTGCGGANCNGACGATCTTGATCTTTCCTCCTGCGATCTCACTTCCCGCTGCAGCCGAGTCGAGGGGGGGNCGTCCAGAGATCGGCCTCGGAATCCAGAATATCCACTGGGAGTCCAAGGGTGCTCTTACTGGAGAACACTCGGCCAGCATGGCGTTGGCGNCCGGTGCTCGCTTCGCTCTTGTCGGACACTCGGAGCGGCGACACGTGTTTGGTGAAACCGACGCGCAGGTCAAACGCAAGGTGGCGGCCGCAATACGTGAAAGCCTGACCCCCGTGGTGTGTGTCGGAGAGACACTGGACGAGCGCCGAGGTGGACAGGTGGAAGAAGTGATCGTGCGCCAGNTGGATGCCGCCCTACTCGGCNTTCCNGAGGGTGCGAAGAAACCCATTCTGNTAGCTTACGAGCCCGTTTGGGCGATCGGCACNGGAGAAACTGCGACCACGGACGATGTTGCCGAGGCCCACGGCATTCTTCGCCGCCGGCTGACAGAGGTACGGAGCGACGGCTTTGCGCAGGGGGTGGCCATCCTCTACGGGGGAAGCGTGAAGCCTGGTAACGCGGCCGACCTGCTTGCGGTAGCCGACGTCGATGGTGTCCTCGTGGGTGCAGCGAGCCTCGACCCCGAGAGCTTCGCAAGAATCGCGGAATCCGGCTGACTGCAAGGGTTTACGGGTTGACACCCCTAAAGGACAGGGCGACGTTTAGCCATTATTACAACCCCTGAGNGATGGGCGATTCATGATCACCTGGTACNNCGTTTTGCTGATAGTCTTNGTTCTCGACGGCATCTTTCTAGGTGTCGTGGTCCTTCTCCAGTCAGGGAAGGGCGGGGGGCTGGCTGCGATGGGCGGCGGCGCTGCCGCCACGGACGGAATCCTTGGTGGACGCCAGGCCACGACCATGCTCACGAGGGCCACGTGGACGACCGGATCGGTTTTCATGTTGTTGTCTCTGGTCCTCTCCATCATGTCGTCGCGTGGCCAACTGCCTCAGTCGATCTTGCGCCAGGACGCGGCGCCCGCTGTGGAGGCCGGTCAGGCCATTTTGCCCGGTTTGCTCGATGAGACAGGAGACGTGGGTGACGGATCTGCCGAGCCGATNGAGGTGCCCTCCGACGGCGCCGGGAACGACTGACCGGGCTGCNCCCGCCTTGGCCGAGCACGAGACGCGTTTGGCGATGACGACGTCCTCCGAGTCGGTTCACTGACATGGCCCGCATCGAGGTTGCCATGCCCCAGATGGGTGAGTCGATCGTTGAGGGTACGGTATCGAAGTGGTTAAAACAGGTCGGTGACCCGGTCGAGCGAGACGAGCCGATTCTGGAGATTTCAACGGACAAGGTGGACGCTGAGATCCCATCACCTGAATCGGGTACCCTCGTGGAAGTCAGTATCCAGGAAGGTGAGACCGTCGAAGTCGGTACGGTCGTCGCTTTTATCGATACCGAGGCGGGTGCGGCCATCACCGTCACTACCGGGGAAGCGGGCGCCCCCACCCCCGTTGCCGACGCGGATGATTCGATCGGCGCCTCCGAGGGATCGCAGTCGGACGNGGGGCCCCCGGATGCTCCTGCGGAGCCGGTCGGCGCATCATCATCATCGCCCGACGGCCACGCGGTTCAGGCCGCCTCCCGGGGAAGTGCCTCCGCGACGGCGGAGGAGCGAATACAAACTCGATCGACTCCGGTCGTGAGGAAGATCGCTGCGGAGTATGGCATTTCGATCGCGGACGTTCCGGGTAGTGGTCAGGCCGGTAGAGTGACCAAACGGGACATCCTCGACTTTATCGAGAATGGTGGGGCGAAGACTTCCACGGCCGCATCGGCGTCGAGCAGCGTGGCGGCAACGCCTCCCGCNGGTTCTANGGTTCCCATGGGCTCGGNGTCGTCGTCGGAGCTATGGGCGGCCTTCTATGGAGATGTGCAGCACCCCGAGTTCCCGNTGCGGGCAGAAGACCAGGTCGAGCCCATGGACAAGATTCGTCGCCTCACCGCGGAGCACATGGTTTTGGCGAAGAGGGTGGCTCCCCATGTGCACTCCTTCATCGAGATCGACTTTTCGCGTGTGGACCACCACCGGGTGGCGCACAAGGCTGAGTGGGCGGACCAGGGAGTGAGGGTGAGCTTTACCGCGTTCGTGGTGTGGGCATGCTCGCGTCTACTGCGTAAGTATCCGTCGATCAACGGCACCGTCTCGGGCAACAACGTCATCCATCGAGGTAGTGTGAATGTCGGGATCGCCGTGGACCTCGATCCGGGCCTCATCGTCCCTGCAATACACGACGCCGACGAACTCGGCCTCGTAGGGATCGGGAAGAAGATCATCGACCTCGCCGAGCGCGCTCGTTCCCGGAAGCTGGCTCCCGCTGAAATCCAAGGAGCGACGTTTTCTATCACCAATCCGGGGGTCCTCGGTACGCTGGTCGGTATGCCCATCATTCCGAAAGGCACGGCCGCGATCCTCGGCACCGGGGCGATCGAAAAGCGGGCGGTNNTCGTCGAGGATCCGCTCACGGGCACGGACGCCGTCGCGATCCGNAAGCGGGCGTTNTTTTCTCTCGCTTACGACCATCGTCTGGTCGACGGTGCGGACGCCGCCCGGTTTCTCTCGGACCTGAAGGCTCTTCTGGAGGACTTCCCCGAAGACGCCTAGAAGCCCCGAGAGGCCTCCGACCCTCCTAGCATGAATGACGCTATAGCGCTCGAAGTACAGGACCTGGGCTTGGTTCCCTATGCAGAGGCGTTGGCCTTGCAGTCGGACCTGGTTGGACGCCGGCGAGCCGGCGACATACCGGATCAACTGTTACTCCTTCAACACCCGCANGTGATCACCCTCGGCACGGCGTCATCCCGGGCGCACATAGTCGCTGACCAATCGAGGCTACAGGAGCTGGGAATCGATTTAGTCGACGTGGGGAGGGGGGGCGACGTTACCTATCACGGACCAGGGCAACTCGTGGGGTACCCGATCCTCGACCTGNAGCCGGACCGAAAGGACGTCCACCGGTACTTACGCGACCTCGAGTCCGTGCTCGTCCNCACGCTCGGCGAGATGGGGATTCAAGGCGAGCCCGTCCCCGACCTCACCGGCGTGTGGGTGGACGGACGNAAGATCGCCGCGATCGGCGTGCGAATATCGAGTGGCTGGATCACCTCTCACGGGTTCGCGCTTAACGTCTCGAACGATCTATCCTTTTTCGAGACCATCGTTCCATGTGGCATCCAGGATGTGTCGGTTACGTCCGTTTCCCAGGAGTTGGGGCGACCGGTTGGTGTGCCTGATATCCTGGGGATCGTCTCCCGGGCGTTCTCGGAAGTNTTCGGACGCTCCATCTCCTAGCCGGAGGNCTGGACTTATGTTGGCGGGCCAACACATAGACCCCACGTCAGCGCCGATCCGGCGCTTTTTCCCCCGCGAGTTTTTCGAGGCCCCATGACCTAGAACACCGCGTTTTTCCTCGCAAATGCCCATCGAAACAATCTATTTCTGAGAGTGCATAAGTATCTATAAAATACATTAAGTAAATCGTACAAATAAATGTAAAAATATACACATGACTTAATTAAACAAACTGGGTTATCTCGGATTCTCAGGCTTGACGGTGCCCCTGCTGGCCCACATATCAGTCGTGCGTTTCCGATGTGGTTCGCTGATTCGATGGCGTTGGTCATCCCTTCATGCGATTCGTGAAACGTGTGCGACCGGGTGAGACGTCGCAGCGGTGGAAGCATGCAGAGGAATTGGAAGTCGGTGTGCCGATGGAGGAGCCGTTGGTCTCCGTCGAANCCTTCAGAGCTCGGAGGGCCCAGGGTCGCTACTACGCGAAGATTGGGTTAAAAGGGAAGCTGAGTCAGCTACCTGAAGGAAAGGTAGCCGCGAGGTGAGCCGGAGGTCAGGTAGGCGTCCAAACACAGCGAAGCTTCNACCAACGAAACTGAAGCCCCCGGGGCGGCTTGCCGACCCGGGGGCTTCAGTTTTTGCCTAACCTGGCGGCGCCAGTTCCAAGTAGTCGCTATAGCGGCCACGCCGGTTCCGCTCGTTCTCTAGCCAAGCGCCGAACCCACTCTCGATCAATCCGTCCGAGGACGTGCCCTCTTTTGCGGCTGTTGTGGCGAGGTGATCGGCGTATTCGTTCTTAGGGTGTTCCGCGTGACCTCTTACCCAGGCCCATTCGATGTCATGCTTGTCCCTGACCCGATCCAACTNNTTCCAGAGCTCGAGGTTTTGGATCTTACCACCCTTCCGCGTCCAGCCCCGTGCCTTCCACCCCCTGACCCATTCTTTCATGCCGTCGACCAAGTACTTGCTGTCCGACACGAACTGGACTTTGCAAGGGCCCTTGCTGAGCAAGCCCAGTCCCAGAATGGCACTACGCAGGGCCATGCGTTGGTTGGTGGTGTCCGGTTCGGATGTCCAATAGTCCCGGCGCACCCACCGGTCCCCTGTCCAGTACTCCATCATTCCGGCCGCGCCGCCGGGGTTGGCCCGTCCCTGAAACTGGTTCCCCAGACACGATTCGTCAGCGAAAATGGCCACTTCGTGGGATTCGATCATTCGGGAAAGGTAGGGCAGTGCGGAGATCGATGGAACGACCGGTGTGGCTCGCTTGACTAGCCCCCTCTCGATTTTAGATTCTGCCGGCCGAACCGATTCGTTCCTTGGATCGAAAACGGATTCTCGTTCCTCCTTCAACATCATTCGGACTGATGGCTCGCATTCCCAAGCCTGACCCCGCGTACCTTCTCCTGGAGGACGGTCGCCGCTTCGACGGCTACCGTTTCGGGGCTCCAGGGCCCTCGTTGGGNGAGGTCGTCTTCAATACTTCCATGACCGGGTATCAGGAGATCCTCACCGATCCTTCCTACGCGGGCCAACACGTGGTGATGACGTATCCTCTGATCGGCAACTACGGCGTCAACGACGAAGATCGGGAGTCGGAGAGTCCGCACGTGACCGGGTTTGTCATCCGTGAGGCTCCGCCCCTCCATTCCTCCTGGAGGGCGACGGGGTCCCTGGAGGAGTACCTCGTCGACTGTGGTGTCGTTGGAATCGCGGGTGTCGATACCAGGGCCCTCACCCTCCACATCCGGTCGGAAGGGGCCAAGCGCGGTGCCATCGTTCCGGTCGACCAAGACGAAGCGGAGCTGCTCGAGCGTGTGCTTCTGCACCCCCCCATGGAGGGCCTCGACTTGGCGTGCGGCGTCTCCACGGAAAAGTCCTACGAGGTGCCGGCCGTCGGNGAGGAGCGGTTCCATGTCCTCGCGTACGACTTCGGTGTGAAGGCCAACTCGCCTCGCCTCCTGGCCCAGCGTGGTTGTCGGGTCACGGTAATTCCGGCCGAGATGCCAGTGGACGAGATCCTCTCGAGTGAACCGGACGGGCTTTTCGTGTCCAACGGTCCCGGTGACCCCTCGGCGGTAGAAAAGGCGCAGGAAGCCATCCTCGGGTTGTCCGGACGGGGCGTTCCCGTCTTCGGAATCTGTCTTGGCCATCAGCTGATCGCCCGGGCTTTCGGCGCGAAGACGTATAAGCTTCCGTTCGGGCACCACGGCGGGAACCACCCGGTCCGCAACCTCGATCGGAACACGGTCGAGATCACGTCGCAGAACCACGGGTTCGCCGTCGTTGCGGGGGAGGAGCTGGAGATCCCCGGAGCTCCTGACCTCCACCTGACCCACCTGAATTTGTACGACGGAACAGTGGAAGGTCTGGCCCACCGGGAGCTCCCCGTCTTCTGCGTCCAGTACCATCCGGAGGCCGCTCCCGGACCTCACGACAGCGTATATCTCTTCGATCAATTCATCGGATTGATGGAAGCCCGGCTTTCGTAGGTCCAAGCGTCCCTTGACGTTCCAGGCTCGACGCCGTTACCGTGACTCCCCTGCCACAGCTATTTATCGAATCTTGGAGGAAATTGCATGACCAAGGCCGACCTCGTCGAACAGGTCGCAGAGGCCATAGGTCCTGGGATTACGAAAAAGGACTGCGCTCTGGTCGTCGACGGTCTCCTGAACGCGGTCAAGCGTGCGCTCGCGAACGGCGACAATATCGAGATCCGTGGCTTCGGGACGTTCAAGGTGAGGAAGCGGAAGAGCCGCATGGCCCGGAACCCGCGCACGGGCGAGGGCGTCGAGGTTCCTGCGCGAAGCGTTCCGGTCTTCAAGCCATCGAAACATCTTCGGACCCGCGTCAGCCANCTCGATGGGCAGAGCCTGGAATAACTCTCGGTGATCGGGTTCCATAGCCGGAGCACCGTGAGCATCGCTACAACACCACTTCCCCCGCTCTCCTCCCCGTCATACACCTACTCCTCCTGGCCCCTCGTTCCATTCTGCCCGTCCTCCCAACACCTTCCATCCAGACATTAGTAGAAGGCTGTTGTTTAACGTTCTCCTAACACGGGACGTCTGNTTAACNATNTCGGAGGATTCACGCCTGGATTCGCGCACAGACGANGAGTTGGTCCAGCGGGTCCGGGAAGGCGACGAACGGGCTATGAATATTCTCGTGGATCGCCATCATGGTGTGGTGTTTCGGAGATGTGTGGGTATCCTTGGCGACGAGGATCTAGCGGCAGATGCGAGCCAAAACAGTTTTCTCAAGGCCTTCAGGGCGATCGATGGCTTCCGCGGAGAGGCGGCGTTTCGGACGTGGCTGTTGGCCATCGCGGGTAACGAGGCCCGGGGTCTATTCCGCAAGGTCCAGCAGAGAAGAGAAGACACGCTCGAGGATGCGGACGTCCTGCCGGCCGAAGGGAACGATCCTTCGACGCAGGCCATTAATCGATCCGAAGTCGCACGTGTGCGAGCGGTACTGGCAGACCTCCCTGAAAAGCAGAAATTATCCGTGAGTTTGAGAATCTTTGATGGCTTGAGTTTTCGTGAGATCGGTGAAACCATCGATTCGACGGANGGGTCGGCCCGGGTGAATTATCACCATGGGATACGGCGGTTGAGGGAGTTGCTNGAGCCNTGACAAGAACCGAATGCGCAGNTGTGAAGGACCTCCTACCGGAGTTGATCCGGGGGGAGCTCGAAGAGGGTGATCGCGCCGTCGTCACCGCGCATGTCTCCTCGTGTGTGTCGTGTTCGGAGGAAGCCGAGTTCCTGGAAAGGATCCTGGGCGCCGCCTTCAGCCCGCGTGCGTCGCTCGCTTCCGAGATCAAGTCCGCGGTGGCCGCGGAGATGGAGTCGGACGCCGGCTTCAAGTACAGCCGAACGACACGCTTCGTACGTTGGGGGCTCCCTGCGGCGGCGACCGTNGTTTTAGCNCTGGGTACGTCCGTGCTCTGGCAGCGCGCGCAAACGCNGCCAGTGGTGGGGCNCCTCGGTCANGATCCTTTCGCGGCAGTCTGGCCGAGNGATGACGCTGATCTGGCCGGCGTATCGATCGTGGCNGGTGTACCGATGTTGGNGGATCTCACCGACGAGGANTTGNCACTCCTGCTGGAGGANCTCGGAGGATGAAAGGTNGGAGGTCAGGTGATGCCGAGAGGGTTGGGGATCTTGATGTCCGTCCTACTGATGGGCGGTGNCCAGGACNTNGTCGCGCAGCGTGGGGGNCGGGGTAGCCGCGCAGATATGGAGNTGAGAGTCCAAGCGCGCTTCGACAACNTGGTNCGGCAGAACCTCGGACTCGNCGATGACCAAATGCGGCGACTCCANGAGGTNGTGGGCAACTTCACCACCCAACGGCTCCAATTCTCACAACGTGAGNGTAGCACCCGCGCCAGGNTAGGACGTTTGGGNGGCCCGGGCGGAGGACAGGACCTCACCGAGGAGGAGGCTTCCCAGNTCCTCACCGAAANNCTNGAGTTGAGCGACCAGGAGGCGACGCTGTTTCGAGAAGAGCAGGAGGCACTCCTCCAGATCCTGANCCCCCAGGAAGTCGTGCGTTATCTCGTGATGCGCCANGAACNCGGNGACCAGATCCGAGGAATCCGTGGGAGAGGCGGTCCTGGNCGGGGACGTGGGCNCCAGGATGGTCGGCGCTAGGGGCAGCAGCCCCCGGCCGACGTTGATCCCATCCCCCCGTCGCTGACCCCCCAGGACGTTGACGGGAAAGGCTNGGTCCCTTTAGTCTCAGGGAGTTGTTCCNGCCAAATTGCTCTCGTTCNCCGGATTTATAACACGTGGAAATCCGCACNCTGTTCTTTGCTTCCTATAAGGAACTCCTCGGCACTGGGGAGTTGCAAGTCGATCTTCCNGAGGGAGCGACTGTCTCCGACCTCGTTTCGGCACTACGNGCCCGCGGNGGCGCTTTTACGGTGCTTCCCGCCGCGCCTGCCGTGGCCGTCAACCTGACCTATACGGACCCGACGTCGTTGCTGAGCGACGGCGACGAGGTGGCGCTGATTCCACCGGTCGCGGGGGGGTGAGGTGATGTTTTCGGCCATCGTTCGGGAGCCCATCGACCCGGCTCACGTGTTGACTTTGATCGGCGCGGACCAGGACGGGGCGAGTCTGCTCTTTTTGGGCGTGGTTCGAGACCACAACGCCGGCCGTTCGGTGGGGGGGATGCGGTACGATACGTATGAAGAGATGGCCGCGGAGGTGCTCTCGGAGATCGTGGACGAGGCGGCACGGTCAGCGGGCACAGATCGGATCGCTACTATCCATCGGACCGGCGAGTTGGAGGTGGGCGAGGTCAGCGTGGCGATTGCGGTGTCCAGTCCTCATCGGGCTCAGGCGTACGACGCCTCACGCTACATCATCGAAGAAATCAAGAAACGCCTTCCGGTTTGGAAAAAGGAACGTTACAGCGACGGTGCCGAGGAATGGGTCGAGGGCCGGACGCCAGGGGCGCCCGATGTGGCACGAAAGGTGGACGGGTCATGAGGGATCAATTCGGCCGCCGCGTGGAGTACCTTCGTATCTCGGTTACAGACAAGTGCAACTTGCGGTGTGTCTATTGTATGCCGCTCGAGGGGCTGGATTGGCTCAAGCGTGAGAGTCTCCTCAGTTATGAGGAGATTGCATCGGTGGTTCGCACGATGGCCGGGATGGGCCTCAAGAAAGTGCGCATCAGNGGGGGCGAGCCGCTGATTCGAAAGGACCTGTCTCATCTGGTGCGTTTGGTGGCCGAGACCCCCGGCATCGAAGACATCTCCTTGTCCACAAACGCTGTGCTGTTGGCCGATCAAGCTCAAGACCTCCGCGACGCTGGAATCAGCCGCGTCAACGTGTCGCTTGACTCGCTTCAGGAAGAGCGTGTGGAGTCCATCGCACGCCGCCCCGGATGCTTCGACGGTATCATGCAGGGACTCGAGGCGGCGGAGGCGGTGGGGTTCGATCCCATCAAGATCAACGTGGTCCTGATCGGTGGCCAGAACGATGACGAGATCGAGGACTTCGCACGCATCACTCGGGATCGTCCGTGGCACGTGAGGTTCATCGAACTCATGCCGACTGGATCTAATCTGGAGTTGAGCGCCGACAACTACGTGTCCTGCCAAGAGGCGCTTGCCAGAATCCGCCGGATGGGCAATATCGAGCCCGTTGAAGGTCCTGCCGGAAACGGGCCCGCGACGTATTTCCGTTTCCCCGGAGCCGCAGGTACGGTGGGGGTGATCACCCCCATGAGCCACAACTATTGCGACCGCTGCAACCGGATGCGGTTGACCGCCGATGGCCAACTCCGCCCGTGCCTTTTTGGCTCGATCCAGACCAACCTCCGCGACCCGCTCCGGGCGGGCGCTGACCTCATCCCACTCATCGAAGAGACGCTCCATATCAAGCCCGAGCGCCACTATCTGATCCAGGGGAGTGACGAGGGTTCCGGAGGGCTGGTCGCCCTCTCTCAGACGGGTGGCTGAGCCGGAACATCACACAGGTAGACTTCAAAAACTCCAGTAGCAAGTTTCAGGAACCCGAGCAAACCCAACGCGCCAATAACACTTCAACACTCCATGAAGGATCACATGAGCGCGAATAAAATTACGGTAGTGGGCGCGGGTCACGTGGGCGCGACCTGTGCACAACGTCTGGCCGAAAAAGAGCTTGCCCGAGAAGTCGTCCTCATCGACATCGTCGAAGGAATCCCTCAGGGGAAGGGGCTCGATCAGTGGGAGAGCGCCCCCGTCGAGGGTTTCGACTCGCATATAATCGGCGCAAACGACTACGAAGAGGCGGCGGACTCCGATCTCTTTATTGTCACGGCTGGGATCGCACGTAAGCCGGGTATGAGCAGGGACGACCTGCTCAAGACGAACGCCAGTATCGTGGAATCGGTGTCGAAGGAGATCGCGCGCGTGGCGCCCGATTCGATCATCATCATGGTGTCCAACCCGTTGGACGTGATGGCCTACGTGGCGATGAAGACCACCGGTTTCCCTCGGGAACGGGTGATCGGCATGGCGGGTGTGCTCGATACGGCGAGGTTCCGTTCGTTTATTTCCCTGGAACTCGGCGTGAGCGTGGAGGACATCCAGGCTCTCGTTCTCGGTGGCCACGGTGATACGATGGTCCCGCTGGTTTCCTACACGACGATCTCGGGCATCCCCCTTACTCAGTTCCTCGGGAACGAGCGTATCGAAGCGCTCCTCGAGCGTACGCGAAAGGGTGGTGCGGAGATCGTCGGCCACCTGAAAACGGGCAGCGCCTATTACGCACCCTCGGCAGCGGCCGTCCAGATGGCCGAGGCCATCGTCAAGGACAAGCGTCGTATTCTTCCGTGNGCCGCNTACCTGGAGGGCGAATANGGGCACNANGGNATCTTCCTGGGTGTGCCGTGNCAGCTCGGCGAAGGTGGGCTCCAGAGGATCATCGAGGTGGAACTCACGAAGAGTGAGACCGAGGCGTTGGCAAGCAGCGCCGAAGCCGTGCGTAAAACAATCGGTGCGCTCTGACCGAGGTCTCTACAGCTGCCTCGAGGAAGTCGAAGACCTGGTACGACACGCCGCCCGGCCTCCCCAGTGACCCGGTCTCAAACGTTTCGAGGAACCGAGGACCTAGCGCTATGTGTAAGGAGAGGGAGAACTGCAAGAAAATCTAGGCTGAGAGGATTTCATATGATCAAGAGAAGTTTGAGAAGGACGTGCGGCGTGGCTTCGGCTCTGACACTGGCGATTGCGGCTTGCGGCGGCAGCCCACTCGGCCCCGACCCAACCGACGCAGAGTTCGATGCCTCGCTCGGGATTGATCTCGCCGCCATGACCGAGACGGCAAGCGGGCTGTTTGTCTTGGATGTCGTGGTTGGGACCGGCGAAATTGCGGCCGCCGGCGATACAGCCACGGTAGCTTACGAAGTTTGGTTGGCGGACGCGACGCCGATCGACAGCGGTCCGGGATTCAAGTTCCTCGTTGGAGGGGGAGCCGTGATCGCCGGGTTTGATGAGGGTGTGACGGGCATGCGGGTCGGAGGCGAACGGACGATCGTTATTCCCGCGTCCCTCGGATACGGAAGTGATGGCTATTCGACTGTCCCTGGCGATGCCGTGCTCGTCTACGACTTGAGCCTGACCGCGGTTCTTAAGCCTCCGTTCTAGACGGAGATCAAAATTCCCGCCCTACCGGAACCGAGTCGCGTTGGATCCGGCGGAGCCGAGTCGAGTCTCGAACCCACAGGGGCTGTGCCTGCTTGAAGACCATTATACGGTGGACCGCAAAGGGTGCGGCGGTCGGCGGAGGCCTGTTCTTCGCCTTGAGCATGTACCGCTCTATCGCGAGCGGCGGACCCTCGATGAGTCATCTCAATCCGATCGGAGTGATGACCGTCATCGGGGTCACGGTTGGGGCGCTGGTCGGCCCTCTCATCGGTACGATATTCGCTCGGCGAAGTGTTCTCACGGATGAGCAAAAGTAAGAATCAGCCTGATCGAGGTGGGACACTCCCTCCATCGAACAATGGAGCACGCCTGCAGGGGATCAACGAACGGGTCGTGGCGTGCACGAAGTGTCCGCGTCTGGTGGAGTGGCGCTCCACCGTGGCTCGGGAAAAGCGGGCTGCCTACGCCGCAGACCGTTATTGGGGACGTCCCGTCCCGTCATTCGGAGATCCGGACGCATCACTTCTGATCGTGGGTCTCGCTCCCGGTGCGCACGGTGCCAACCGGACTGGGCGCATGTTCACCGGGGATCGTTCCGGGGACTGGTTGTTTCGGGCTCTGTACCGCGCGGGGTTCGCGAACCAGCCTGACGGACGCACGGCCGACGACGGCTTAGGTCTGTCGCGAGCCTACATTACGGCGGCCGTCCGGTGCGCTCCGCCTGCGAACCGCCCGAGCCCCGCCGAGCGAGACTGCTGTAGGCCGTATCTCGAAGAGGAGGTGGAGATCTTTCGTTCCGCCGGTGTGGTAGTGGCGCTCGGGCAGTTCGCGTTCGATCAGGTGCTTCGAATTCTCCGGACTCGGGACGAGGGTGTCCCCCATCCACGTCCGAAGTTTTCGCACGGTGTCGAGGTGACCCTCGAAAACAGAACGGTGCTTGGCTGCTACCATCCGAGCCAGCAGAATACGTTCACGGGCCGGCTCACCGAACCGATGTTCGATGCGGTGTGGCAGAGGGCGAGACGTCTCATTGAACCACGGTGACGGGTAACCGCCGTAGGTGCCGCTCGCGAACGTCGTCCGGCGTCAACTCTTCGTCGATGATGTGGGCCAACTCCTCTTCGTGTTTCCAAGTGAACTCGATGGCCTCGAGCTCCAGCCCCATGATGTGGCGTTCGTGGCTTTCGTTCAGGGCGATGGAGTGTGTTTTTCCAATACCCCACAGAGATCTGCGTTCTTCCGTGACTTGAGTCTCCAACGCCTCGGACGAACCCGCCGATCCAGATCCGTTGTGATGCCTGGGCCTCGGCAGACCTGACCGTCGAGGCTTCCAACGCTCGGGTTTCTCCAACGTGCCGCTATTGCTAGAATAGCCGACTATCGTGGTCCGACTCACGTGGTCCCATCCGGGGGCTTCGGTCCGTGACCTGTGCGACTGTGGAGTGCTGCGTATGCGTTTGACTTCTGCTGAGATCATTGGAGGCTTTCTACTCGTGGTGGGAATGTTCTCGCCGGGGTCTGCGCAGCCTGTCGCCGGCCAGGGCGTCGGCGTAGAGGAGTACCAGCCACGTAATACGCTGGTCGTTCCCGAGAATATTGTAACGAGCGCCCGCTTTCCCTTCGTGGACATTCACGGCCACCAGAGCGGTGCCCGAATGTCGTCCGAGGCCGTCGGCCAGCTAGTGAGGGAGATGGATGAACTCAACATGGCGGTCATGGTGAACCTTTCGGGCGGAAGCGGGGCGAGCCTCGTCACCGGGCTCGAGAACATGACCCGTGACCACCCGGGGCGCTTTGTCTTCTTTGCCAACGTCAACTTCCGAGGTGTGGGCGATTCCGGATGGGGTGAGCGGGCTGCGGCCCAGCTGGAAGCGGATGTCACCGCGGGGGCTGCCGGGCTGAAGATCTTCAAGGGCCTGGGGTTGAGCGACCTCGACACCGATGGAAATCGGATCCCGGTGGACGATCCCCGTCTCGACCCCGTCTGGGCGAAAGCCGGCGAGCTGGGGATCGCGGTGTTGATCCACTCGGCCGATCCAGCTGAGTTTTGGCAGCCTTACGACCGCTTCAATGAGCGTTGGCTCGAGCTGACGCTCCGACCCCGGCGGATACAGCCTCCAGGAAGGAGCGCACCTTTCGAGCAGATCATCGGGGAGCAGCACAACCTCTTCCGGAGACATCCGAACACAAAGTTCATCGCGGCTCATCTCGGATGGATGGGCCATGACCTGACTCGGCTCGGGACTCTCCTCGACGAGATGCCCAACATGTACGTGGGTCTCGGTGCGGTCATCTATGAGTTGGGAAGGCAGCCCCGATTCGCGCGGGAGTGGCTCATCGAATACCAAGACCGGGTTTTGATGGGCAAGGACTCCTACAACCAGGAGGAGTTCCACACGTACTTCCGTGTCTTCGAGACGGCAGACGACTACTTCGACTACTACCGCAGGTACCACGCATTCTGGCAGATGTATGGGCTGGACCTCCCGGACGAGGTGCTCCGGAAGATCTATTACGAGAATGCGCTCGACCTCGTCCCTGAGATCGATCGGTCGCTGTTTCCTTGAGTCGCGACCGCATCCCGACCGCGATCGTGGCGCGTTTCCACTATCGCCACGAAGCGGAATTGGCTCGCGGGTACTTGGAGAGCGCGAAGGTGGACTCGATCCTCCACATCGACGATGCGGGAGGTATGGACGTAGGTCTGGCATTCGTCAATCCTGCGCG
>PAUA01000004.1 GCA_002712565.1 Gemmatimonadota bacterium
TCAAAGCGGGAAACCGGACTCGAACCGGCGACCCCCACCTTGGCAAGGTGGTGCTCTACCAACTGAGCTATTCCCGCAAGAAAAAAGGTGTCTCGGATCCCTACCCAAACCTACACGAAACGTTTCCGAAACACCCCTCAATTGTGCGCTGGAACCTAGAAAGGGCCCATGAAATGTCAAGTTCCCAGGGCCTCTTCTCCCCATTATGTTCCCCGGCCACTAACTCCGTCCCGGCCCAGGACTGAGAAGCACCATAACCGAGGGAAATTGAGCGCCGTATGAAGATGAGGACCGTCAAACAGCTCGTAGTTCTCGCCCTGATCCTTGCGCCTCTGGGCTTGGGGGCACAGGAGTTCTCAAGCCCTGTCCTCGCGGCCGGCCAATTCCGGGTCGAGCTCAGTGCACTCTTCTATCTCGCGGACGAGCGTTTTGGCCGGCGTGTAGAGGACGGATCGGTCATCAAGGAGGTCGAACCCCTCGAGTTCGACTTCGTGGACACGGCAGTGGGCAGCCGCTTGTTTCCGGCCTTCGAGGATCTGGAGTCCGACCTGACGACGGTCGCGGGAACCGCCATCACGCCGGTGGTGCTCGGGGGGACTCGGGCCATCTTGACGAGGGACGTGGTCTGGCTCCCGCTCCGGCTGGATTTGGGCTTGCGCGACTGGCTCACCGTTGGAACCACGGTTCCGTTCTCGCGACGGCGCGCGGAGTTCGCGACCTCCATCCAGGCGGACGGAGCCGACGTGGGCCTCCCGCCGGGTGGGGCCGGCACCTTCCTCGGGGAGGTCTTTACGGCCAACGAGGCGCTTGGCGGGGTCGTCACGACGTTATGCACGGCGGACCCCTCTAGTCCGGCGTGCTCCCAAGCGACGAGCCTCCTGGCAGCGGGCGTCGGGTACCACGAGTCCCTGACCCGCGCGTACGGGGATTACGGGGTATTCCCGCTCGAGGGCTCTGGTACCGGGGACGCTCTCCAGTCCAATACGACGAGCCTCGTGAACGCGTACCAGGCAGCGGGTGTTTCGTTTCCGGCGACCATCCCGTTGGCCACCGAAGTGTTGACTGAAGCGACGTACCTGGACTTGGTGTCGAATCCCGTCTACCGAGTGAAGGGCGATTCCCTACAGNCCTGGAGGAGCCCCTGGGAGCTGGGAGACGTGGAAATCCATGCTAACGCCCGCTTGTGGAGCATCGGATTGGACACCGCTCCAGACGAACCGCAACCCAATCTCCGCCTGGAGCTCGGCGCGGGTGCACTTTACCGGCTGGGCTCGGGCCGGATCGACTCGCCACGGAACTTTCTGGACACTGGAAGCGGAGACGGCCAGAACGACTTCGAGTTGAGCGGGTTCGGAACCTTGGGCGTCGGAGGGCGCCTGAGCATGGTGGGAGAGTTCCGGTATGGGATTCAGCAATCGGTCCTGGTTCTCAAACGCGTCACGGCTCCGGATCGGATTTTCGCCCCCGCCTCAGCGGAACAGGTGGTTCGTTGGAACCCGGGTGACTACATGCAGGTTCGGGTATCCCCCCGCTTTAGCCTGACGAAAGAGATCGGCCTCGTGTTGGATCTCAGGTACTTCACGAAAAAGCGGGATCAATACACGTCGGTCGAAGCCGGAGTGGGCCTAGACCCCGGTGTGCTGAACCTCGAGACCGCACAAGAATCATTCGGGATCGGTGGTGGTGTGGTCTACTCCACCATACCGAGCGGTCGAGGCTGGCCGATCGAAGCCCGCTTCCTCTTTCAGGAGGCGGTATCGGGGAACGGCGGGGCGACACCAAAGACTTGGCGCGCCGAAGTCGGAGTTCGCTTCCTTTGGGGCCTCTGGGAGTAGGGCTAGGGTCCGAAGAACTAGTCGCCTGCGGCCAGCANCTCCCTGGCGTGGTCCTGCGAGGTCTCGGATTCNGGATCACCACNCAGCATCCGTGCGATCTCTCGAACGCGGGCGTCGCCCGTGAGTCCCCTCACAGCCGTCGCGGCGAGCCCCTCGCGCTCGTCTTTCTCCACGAGCAGGTGACTACACGCCTGAGAGGCGAGCTGGGGAAGATGGGTCACGACGAACACCTGGTGGTAACGAGCCACGTCCTTCAGCTTGGCGGCGACCAACGAAGCCACCTGGCCCCCGATTCCGGCATCGATTTCGTCGAAGACNAGCGTCGGAACTTGATCGACCTGCGCCAGAATCGCCTTCAGGGTCAGCATGACCCTCGACAACTCACCACCGCTGGCAACTCGAGCAAGCGAGTTGGGAGGAAAACCTGCGTTGACCGAGACCAGGAACTCGATGCTCTCGGCTCCACGGGATTTCACCTCGGGAAGCGTGTCCATCTGGACCTTGAAGGTCCCGGAAGGTAGGCCCAAATCGGGCAGCAGTGCCTCGACCTCCTCCTCGAGCCGAGTTGCAGCGGCCTGCCTCTTTTCACTCAAGCGCGCCGCCGCGGCAATGAGGTCGCTCCGTGTACGGTCGACTTCGGCGGCGAGTGTGTCCTCGTCCCAGCCCCCATCCTCGACCTCGTCCAACTTGGCGCGCACGCGGTCTCGCGACGCGATGACGTCTTCGGCCGTCGGGCCGTACTTCCGCTTGAGGGAGTGAATCAAGTCGAGCCGCGAACGGACTTCCTCGAGCCGCCCGGGATCATGGCGGAGGCCACCGACATAGTCACTCAGATCTCGACCGACCTCCGCCAGCGCGTGATAAGCCCCCTGGAGCTCCTCGTGGGGTCCCTCCAGCGCCGGATCCCACCCCTTGAGCCGGGCGAGGGTCTGGGCCAAACCGGAAACCTTTTCGGTGAGCGCACCCTCGGCCGAGTACAGTTCGTCGTGGATCCTCGTGGTCTCACCGAGAAGCTCTTCGGAGTTTTCGAGGCGTCCACTCTCTTCCGTGAGCGCCTCCTCTTCTCCGGACTGGACGTCGGCCTCCTCGAGCTCACGCATCTGGAAGCGGAGGAAGTCGACCCGGCTCGCGAGTTCGCGACGGTGGTCCTGCAGCTCCCTCAGCTTGGCTTCCAGCCCGCCAAGTTCCTCGTACGCCTCCTCTACGGCCGATGCGTCTTCTTCAGCTTCGCCGAAGGCGTCCAAGATGTGGCGCTGCGTATCCTTCCTCAGGAGCGTCTGGTGTTCGTGCTGCCCGTGTAAATCCACGAGCGATCGTCCCAGCTCTCCCACGGTCCGGGCGGTGGTCGGAGACTCGTTGATCCAGGCGCGGTTCCGACCAACCGCCGCCACTTCCCGCCGAAGGATCAACAGGCCATCCTCGGCTTCGATCCCCAGGTCGTCCAACTGAACTCCGAGCTTGGGATAAGTCGCCACGTCGAAGACCGCCTCGACCATCGCCCGCTCCGCGCCGGTCCGCACCGTATCACTGGCGGCGCGTTCCCCCAACAGAAGAGAAAGCGCCCCCACGATGATCGATTTCCCCGCCCCGGTCTCCCCGGAGAGAGCGCTCAGCCCGGACCCCAGTTCGAGGGTCAGATCATGGATGACTGCGTAGTCCTTGATGCGGAGTTCGATGAGCATGCATCAATGTACCCCGAGCATCCGCCGCTTCAATGGCCCGCTGGGCAGAATGGCCGAGCACTTCTGCGATACCACACCAACTAACCCGACGGGCGTGCCGCCCAGTTGAGCTTACGTTGGAGCGTTCCGAAGAAGTTCTGCCCCGAAAACCGGACCAGCGGGATCTGGATTTTGGACCGTTCGATGTGGATCTCCGCGCCGGTCTCGAATTCGTGCGCGACCTGCCCGTCCGCAGTGACCACCAGGTCTTTTGTCCGTTCGATCGGCCTCACGGCGACCCGCTGAGTCGCGGGGATCACCAAGGGCCGCATGGCCAGCGTGTGTGGGCAGATGGGTGTGACGATCAAGCAGTCGACCGAAGGCACGACGATAGGGCCGCCCGCAGACAGCGAATAGGCTGTGGACCCCGTTGGCGTGGCAACGATCAATCCGTCCGCCGAGAAGCTACCCATGTCCTGCCAGGGGCCCCCCGCAATCTCCTGGACCCGCAGCTCAAGCCGAGTCACACGTGCGCCCCCCCGCTTGTGGATCACGAAGTCGTTCCACGCCAAAAGGTGCTCCGCATCCGAACCGTCGGCATTGGCGATATGAGCTCCCAGCGTGGAGCGGCGGTCGAGCCGGTAGTCACCCTTCGACACCAGGCCCAGATGCTGCTCGAGCTCCGTATGAGGAAGGGCTGTGAGGAAACCGAGGTGCCCGAGATTCACGCCGAGAACAGGGATCTCCCTCCCAGCAACGGATCGACCTGCCCGGAGCATCGTGCCGTCTCCACCCAACGCAATCAGGAGATCGACCGGCTCCGCTTCGAGGTCCAGGGCCTTGGCACCCTCAGGCGCCCATTCGATGAGGTGCTCCTCGAACGAGACATCGATTTGGTTCTCGTGGGCGAAGCTGGCCAACTGCTCGACGCACCCGGGCACGTCACCGTGCTCCTTCCGTCCCACGACGCCGATGCGCCGCAAGCCGGCCCCCTCGGCTAACTTCAAGCCGACTCCTCCGCCGCCGTCACCGCGCCCCCTATCATCCTGCGGGCTTCCGTAGTGATTCCTTCGGCGTCAAGCCCGAGATCGCGCAGGAGCACTTCACGTGCCCCATGCTCGATGAACCGGTCCGGGAGCCCAAGGCACCGCACTTCGATCGTCCGCTCCGAAGCGAGTGCCGACAGCTCCTTAGTCATGTAGGCGCCGAACCCGTTGACCACGGCTCCTTCCTCGATGGTGATCACACGCCGATGCCGTTCGGCCACATCTTTCAGGATGTCGCGATCGTACGGTTTCAAGAAGCGGCAGTTCACGACCTCCGCCTGGATGCCACGAGATGCCAGCGCCTCGGCGGCCTCGGACGCGGCACTCACCATCGTTCCGGTTGCGAGGAAAACAATGTCGGAGCCCCGGCGAAGGATCTCCCACGTCCCATATTCGACCTCCGGGATTTCGCTCACGTGGGGGACGGCCTCGGGCACGGCGGCTCGCGGCCAGCGCACGGAGAACGGCCCGTCCTCATGTTGGATGCCCAGCCGCACGAGCGCCATCATCTCGGCCCCATCCTTGGGGGCGGTCACAGTCATACCCGGGATGAGCAGCATGTACGGAATATCGAACGCACCGTGGTGCGTGGGCCCATCGGGGCCCGCCAGCCCGGCTCGGTCCATACAAAACACGACCGGTAGATCCTGGAGCGCGACGTCGTGCACGATGCCGTCGAAGCCCCTTTGCAGGAACGTAGAGTAGATGCAGACGAGGGGCCGTACGCCTCCACCTGCCGCCATTCCTGCGGCTGCCGTGACCGCGTGGCCCTCCGCAATACCCACGTCGAAAAACCGGTCCGGGAAAGCCTCGCCGAAAATGTCCGTGCTGGTTCCGTCGGGCATCCCCCCGGTGAAAGCGACAACCCGGGAATCGAGCTCACCCAACTCCTTGAGTCCCTTGCCGAAGACCTTTTGGTACCGGGGCAGGCCTCCGCTCCCCTTCTTGACCTCACCACTGATCTTGTCGAAGGGCGGGCGCGCGTGCCACGTGTACGCGTCCTCCTCCGCGAGGGAAAATCCTTTGCCCTTCTGTGTGATCACGTGGACCAGAATCGGGCCGTCGAGGGCGCGAACCCTGGCCAGCGTGTCGACCAGCGAGTCGAGATCGTGCCCGTCGATCGGACCGATGTACCGGAATCCGAGTTCCTCGAAGAGCATCCCGGGAACAAAGAGGCTCTTCAGCTTTTCATCCATGCGGCCTGCCAGACGCCTCATCACACCCCTCGCGCCACCGGAGCCTTTCGAAAGCAAGTCCTTCACCTCACCGCGAATCCGGTTGTAGACCGGGTTCGTCCTCACACCGGTCAGATACTTGTTCATCGCCCCAACGTTCGGCGCGATCGAATGGTCGTTGTCGTTCAAGACGACGATCAGGTGCCGGTCCGTGTGTCCGGCGTTGTTGAGGGCCTCGTAAGCCAGGCCACATCCCATCGCCCCGTCTCCGATGATCGCAACCACGCTGAAGTCGTCGCCATTCAGGTCTCGGGCGATCGCCGTGCCGAGCGCTGCCGAGATCGAAGTCGCCGCGTGGCCGGCACCGAAGTGATCGTACTCGGACTCGTCACGCCGGAGGAATGGCGCTAGCCCATCTTTCTGGCGGATCGTCGAAAGCCGCTCGTTTCGGCCCGTAAGGATCTTGTGGATGTAGCCCTGGTGGCCGGTGTCCCAGATGAGCTTGTCGCGTGGTGTCTCGAAAGTGTAGTGGAGCGCCACGGTGAGTTCGGCCACTCCGAGACTGGCCCCGAAGTGGCCCCCTACCTTGGAGGTCACATCTACGTGGCGTTCCCGAGCCTCCACTACCAATTCGTGAAGCTCCTCCCGGGAGAGCCCTCGCACGTCTTCGGGTCCGTCTATTTGGTCCAGTAGCGACACGGGCCGACTCCTACCTCCCTTACCTCCGTTGTTGGCTAGACCTAAACATAGCTCACTACCTCAACATACTTCACTGCCTCAACATTGTTCACTACGTTCACTACCTCTTTCGCTCCACCACGTAGGAGGCGAGCGCCATCAACGCCGGTGCGTCGATCCCCGCACCTCGAAGCGCCTCTGTCGCCTCCTCGGCGAGTACTCGGGCTCTCCTGGTCGCCTCCTCCAGACCGTACAACGACACATAAGTGCTCTTGTCGTGCAAGCCGTCACTGGGATGTTTTCCCAGGTCCGCCGCTACCTCGGTCGCGTCCAGAATGTCGTCCGTCACCTGAAATGCAAGTCCGATGCCACGACCGAAGCTCTCGAGCCCAGCGATGGCCGTGTCCGACGCCCCGGCGGCGAGCCCTCCGATCACCAAGGANACGGTGAGCAAAGCACCGGTTTTCATGCCGTGCTGACGATCGAGTTCGGTCGAGTCGAGGTGCTGCCCTTCGCCCAACAGATCGAGGGCCTGTCCGCCAACCATACCACCCGCGCCCGCGGCCCGATTCAANTCGCTCACNATCCTCCGGGAGACCGCCTCNNCCACACCAAGCGCGTCCGACGCCGTAAGAGCCCAAAGAGAGGCCGCCGGAATCAAGGCTGTTCCGGCTCGAGCGGTCACCGCCTCCCCGAAAANCGTATGCGGCGTAGGCTGACCTCTCCGCAGATCAGCATCATCCATACACGGGAGATCGTCGTGCATGAGGGAATACGCGTGGATCAACTCGATCGCTGCCCCGAGATCGTANACTGCAGGCCCNGTGCGCCCCCCACACGCCCGATAGGCGACCACACACAGGAGGGGACGAAGGCGCTTCCCGCCGCTGAGCACAGCGTGGAGGGCCGGTTGAAACAACTCGTCGGGGAGTTCGTCGCNCAGCCACTCACANGCTCTTTCGAGCGCCCGCTCCACCTCCACTTTTTCGTCGCNGAGAAGCGCTTCGATCACTCCGGACCTTCCTCCAACGGCCGGACAACCGGATCCTCCTCTGGGCCCAGAAGCTCTTCCACCTTCAGCTCGGCGATACGGAGTGTCTCTTCGGCTCCGCGTACATGTTCGACGCCCTCCTCGAACAGCGTCAGTGCTCCTTCCATATCGAGGTCGGCAGCTTCGAGGGATCGCACGATCTCTTCGAGGCGTTTGAGCCGCTCCTCCAANGAAGGCGCNTGCTGGTCCCCCGCGTCGGGCGTCTCCGTGCCGGGCACCTCGGTCTTCTTGGTCACGGTCTNCTACTCCTCATCATGATCCACCCCGTACTTCACACGGCACCGATCCNTCCGAGACACGAAGGGAGAACCGGTCGCCTTTTTCGAACGCTTCGACGGTTCGNAGAATCCTTCCTGATGCATNTTGCGGGAGGGCATAGCCGCGGCCNAGTGTCGCCAGCGGTGAAAGTACATCCATCTTGCCGGCCACCTCGGTCAGGCGGGCTTTCTTGAGCNTCGCAATCCCCCGGACGGCCGACTCCATACGGTCTCCCGTCCGACTCACCGCCNCGCGCCGTGGCTGTACCANGCCAACGCCGGATCGTCGGAGTTGACCTAGACGCACGCCGAGCACCTCCCGCCGACGAAAGGTGATNGCTCGCAGCGCCCCACTCATTCGGGTCCGNGTGACACNCAATGCATCACTCAACCCCTCGCCGTCCTCCACAGCGGCTTCCGCGCCCGCAGATGGTGTNGGCGCCCGGACGTCTGCGACCAAATCGGAGATGGTGACATCGACCTCGTGCCCCACGGCCGAGATCACCGGGANGGGACACGCCACGATCGCNCGNGCCACCACCTCTTCGTTGAATGCCCAGAGGTCCTCCAGCGATCCCCCACCACGCCCGACGATCAAAACGTCCACGAGTCCACTGCNTCCGAGAGCCGCAATCGCTTCGGCGACTTCGTCACCCGACCCCTCGCCCTGCACACGCGCGCCCCGCACGACCACGCGTGTCCAGGGGGCTCGGCGGCGGACCACGGTCAAGATGTCGGCGAGCGCCGCACCGACCAGCGAGGTGACCACACCGACGGCCTTAGGAAAACGCGGCAACGCACGCTTCCGCTCGGGCGCGAGCAAGCCCTCGGCCTCGAGCTTCAAACGCAGGCGCTCGAACGCCTGACGCCAGAGCCCTTCGGCGTCCTGGGNTTCGAGGCGCCGCACGACCAACTGATACTCTCCCCGCGCCTCGTACAGCGTCAGACCCCCGAAGGCCCTCACGGTCGTGCCTTCTTCCGGATCGGCAGGAAGAGTCTCCGCCTCGGTCTTNAACATCACGCTGCGAAGTTGCGACTGCTCGTCCTTGAGCGTGAAGTAGCAGTGCCCGGACCGAGCTCGAGTCCAGTTGGCGACCTCGCCGCNGATCCAGAGACTCTCGATCGTNTCCTCGAGAAGGCCCCGCACCGCTNGGTTGACCTGCGTGACGCTCCANACACGAGGNTCGGTCATTGTCGCCCTCAGNCCTCTCTATGGCTCACTGACTCNCGGGCCGTCACTNCCTGGGACCCNACGGCCGCATCCAACGTATTNGACAGCAACATCGCGATCGTCATCGGCCCGACGCCGCCGGGAACCGGACTGATGGCNGAGGCCACTTCCTTGACCTCGTCAAACGCCACGTCGCCCGTCAGNCGGTAACCCCTNTCGCGCGTATCGTCATCCACTCGGTTTACACCGACGTCGATGACAACGGCACCGGGTTTTACCATGTCACCCCGGATCAGATCGGGCTGCCCGATCGCCACGATCAAGATGTCCGCCTCGCGGGTAACGGCGCCGAGGTCGGGCGTACNGCTGTGCGCCACGGTCACCGTCGCGTTCCCTCCGGGTCCCTTGCGAAGCAAGAGCGCGGCCATGGGCCGNCCCACGATGCTGGAACGTCCCACCACNACCACGTGCTTCCCCGCTGGGTCGTTCCCACTACGCAGAAGCATCTCGACCACACCCGCGGGTGTACATGGCGCCAGCGCGTTGGGGTCGCCTGAGGCNAGCCGCCCCACGTTCACGGGATGGAAGCCATCGACATCCTTTGCGGGATCGATCGCGGANAGGACATTGGTTTCGTCGATCTGATCCGGAAGCGGAAGCTGGACCAGGATGCCGTGGATCTCAGGATCAGCGTTGAGACCCGACACGACCCCGAGAAGCTCGTCCTCGGACGTGTCCTCCGACATCGTGATCTGCCGCGAGTAGATGCCGGCCTCGGTCGCGGCTTTGTTCTTTGATCGGACGTACACCTGGCTCGCCGGATCTTCGCCCANGAGGACGACGGCGAGGCCGGGCGTGAGCCCGTCCTCCTTGAGACCGGTGACCCGCTCCTTGATCTCCTCNCGGATCGAGACCGCCATCTCNTTCCCCGATATGAGTTCAGNAGACATTCAGGTTCCTGTTCAGGCTGCTCNTTTGCAGGTCGCTCCCCGTTGGGTCAAAGCGACTCATCAGCTAAATCTATTCAACGTGCAAGACCAACTCACCGTGCGAAATCGACGGCGCGGGTCTCGCGAATCACGACCACCTTGATTTGCCCTGGATATTGGAGCTCACCTTCGATTCGGCGGGCCACGACCTCTGAAATTTGAGCCATCTCCTGGTCGGTCACTTTCTCCGGCTCCACCATCACTCGGATTTCCCGACCGGCCTGGATGGCGAAGCAGCGCTCGACTCCCGGGTGCTCCATCGCCAACTCTTCGAGCTTTTCGAGGCGCTTGACGTACCCCTCGAACATCTCTCGGCGCGCCCCCGGACGTGAGCCCGAAATGGCGTCCCCGGCCGTGACCAGGAAGGTCTCCGGGAAGTAATGGGGCTCTTCGTCGTGGTGGGCCTTGATGGCGTTGAGCACGATCTCGGATTCGTTGTGTTTCTTACACAGGCGGTACCCAAGTTCGACGTGTGTGCCCTCGTGCTCGTGCGTGAGTCCTTTGCCGACATCGTGCAGCACGCCGGCACGTTTCGCGGCTTGCACGTCGAGACCCATCTCCGCGGCCATACTCCCTGCTAGCTGAGCGACTTCCTTGGCGTGTTGAAGCTGATTCTGGCCGTAGGAGGTCCGGAATTTAAGACGCCCGAGCGTCTTGACGATCTCTCGGTGCACGTTGTGGATACCGAGTTCGTACAGAACCTCCTCGGCCGCTTGAGCCATGGACTCCCCGACCTCCTGCAGGCTCTTTTCGACCACCTCTTCGATGCGACCCGGATGGATGCGGCCATCCTCGATCAGCCGTCCGAGTGCGATGCGCGCCACTTCTCGACGCACCGGGTTGAACCCGGAAAGGACCACGGCCTCGGGTGTGTCGTCGATGATGANGTCGATCCCGGTGGCCTGCTCGAAAGCGCGGATATTCCGACCCTCCCGNCCGATGATCCTGCCCTTCATTTCGTCGGAGGGAAGCTGCACGACGGAAACAGTCATCTCGGCGGTCTGATCGGCCGCCATACGCTGGATGGCCAAACCGAGAATCTTCTTGGCCTCGCCATCGGCAGTGCGCTGGGNTTCTTCCTTGATTTCGCGAAGTGTATTGGCTGCTTCGGCCCGGGCCTCGTCCTGTAGATCTGCCAGAAGCTCTTTCTTGGCCTCGGGCTGGGACATCCCCGCAAGGGACTCAAGTTTCTCGCGAACCCGCTNTCGATCCTGCNCCAAGTCCTGGGTCTTGGCCGCGAGTCCCTCGTTGCCCGCCTCCAATTCCTTCGCTCGCTTCTCCTGAGCGGACTCCCGCTCGTTCAGGTTGTCGAAGCGGCGTTCCATAGAAGTCGAGCGCTCCGCGAGGCGTTCTTCGGCCCTCTCGACTTCCTTGCGGTGCTTGGATTCCTCCTGCTCCCAGGACTCTCGAAGGCGGATGGCCTCCTCTTTGCCCTCAAGCACGNGGGCGGTCNGGAGGTTTTTTGCCTCTTCCTTGGCACGGCCCAAAATCCTGGAAGCCTCATCCGCGGCGGCTGCTACAGATTTTTTTTGACGTGATCGCTCGACCAAGCCCCGGCCCAAATATCCCACGGCTCCGAAGAGCAACGCCACAACCGCCGCTGGTCCATAAACCAGCGGGTCCATTTATCGGCTCCAATCGGACGCGAAAGACACACATCCGAAGGGTGAGCGTACGTTGTCGTGAGTGACAATAGAATTGCGGCTCCCGCGGACGCAAGGAGCGGCGGGTCAGCGGTCGGAAACTACGTCCTCTAGGCGAGCCGCGAGGGCGTTGACGCGCTCGGTAATCTGGGAGCCGGTATCTTCTTGTGTATCGAGCGCCTGAAACAGCTCGTCCGTGATCGAAAGAGCGGCGAGGATGGCCACCTTGTGTCCTTCGAGGAGCCCGACTTGTTTCTTGATTTGATGGATCCGCTGATCTACATGCGCCGCGCAACGCGTCGTGTACTCCGGCTCGGCGTTCGAGCGAATCGTGTGCTCCTCACCAGCGATCCTTACGGTGACCGCCTCTCTGGCGTTGTCCGTCACGGGTGCTCCTCCAGGAATTTGACTTGAGACAGGAGTCGGGCCACACCCTCCCGCCCTTCCTCCAGGCGTCTTCGAAGATCGCGGTTTTCCTCTTCGAGAATGTTCAGCTTGGNGATCATTTCGCGGGGCCCGCCTTCGCCCGAACTCACCCCTTTGAGCAGGCCCTCCAGTTGTTCACCCTGCGCGTTCATCCGGACGACCTCGCCCTCGAGTAGCGCAACCCGCGCGAGCGCGGCGGTCACCGCTTTCTCCAGCCGTTCGACGGCCTTGCTTGGCGCTACGTCCTTCGACACGCGTTGTCTACTAGAGCCGCTGCTCGACACCTAGATCCTCCCCGAGACGTTTCATTATTTTCTTGACCATCCGATCCACTTCCTTGTCCGTCAAGGTGCGGTCCAGCGCCTGAAGTCGGAGCCGAAAGGCCAACGAACGATGCCCCTCCGATACGCCGTCTCCCCGGTAGAGATCGAAAACCGTGACCTGCTCCAGGAGTTCGCCGCCGGCATCGCGGATTGCGCGAGACACGGTCGAAGTGGNGACATCATAGGGTACGAGCAACGCCAGGTCACGATCCACGCCCGGGAACGGCGAAAGCGGCCGATACTCGGGGGTAACCCCAACCGCCGGCTCGGCGGGCAGCGTCAACTCCATGGCCCAAATAGCCCCCGCCCACGCGGGCGCGTCGACTCGGTCCGGCCGAACCTGCCCGGCGGCCCCANTCGGAGTGCCGTCAGCCATCAACGTGATCGACGATCTACNCACAAACAGCTTCCCGNCCGCCNCCCCAGCTGACCCCCCTGCCACCTCACCGACCTCTACACCGGCCGCTATCTCAGCCTCTACCTCGGCCTCGGACGCGTCACCCCACCCCGAGACCGAAAGCACGGTCTCCACGAGGCCTTTTATGCTCCAGAAGTCGAGCGCGTCACCGGTTCTCGACCAGTGCTCAGGTTCCCTGCGCCCCGTAACCGCAAAAGCGACATGGAGGTCCTCCCGCGGTGGCTCCCCAGCCCCCGCGGCGTGGAACACCGTACCGAGTTCNAACAGGCGCACNTCCCTNACCCCNCGCGCGAAATTGTACTCNACATTCCGGAGTAGACCGGGAATCAACGAGGATCGTAATCTGCTTTCTTCTAAAGAGATAGGATTGTTTAGTTCCACTTCTCCTTCATGTTCTGACGCGAACGCCGGATTGGCCGCCTCGAACAATCCCTCCCCCGAAAGTACGATCCGGAGACGGTCTTCGAGCTGGAAGAGCGGGTGGTCCGGGANGGTAGTTGGTCGTGCCGGGGCAAGGTCGNCGGGAAAACGATCGTAGCCGTGCGCCCGCGTGATCTCTTCGATCAGGTCAATCTCGCGTGTCACATCGTAGCTACGGTATCCAGGAACAGTGACGCTCAGGTCACCGCCCTCTCCACCCCCGTTCTGGACCGTGAATCCGAGCGGTGTCAGCAACGCCTTCAATTCGGCTGATTCGAACGGGATTCCGAGCACCTGCTCGACTCTTGTCGGCCGAAGCGTCAAANTCGATGGCTCCCAGGGCCGCGGCAGGACCTCGAGGATCGGACCATCAACGTCGCCGCCGGCGGTTGCGAGNATGACTTCCAACACGCGCTTCATCGCCGGGAGGTGCCCTTCCGGATCCACACCCCGCTCGAACCGGAAGCTTGCCTCTGTAGAGATTCCGAGCGCGCGGCGGGTCCGGCGGATCGACTTCGGCTCGAAGAGGGCGCACTCGATCAGGATGTCGGTCGTCTCCTCGGTGACCGAGGAATGCATGCCCCCCATGATGCCCGCGATATCGTGTGCCACCGCCGTGTCGCCTATCAACAGCATCTCCGCATCGAACTTGTGATCGAGTCCGTCGAGTGTCTGTAGGGTCTCGCCCTCGGCGGCCTTCCGNACGATCAGGCTGGACCCCTCCAGCGTGCCCAGATCGTACGCGTGCATGGGGCTGCCCATCTCCATCATCACGTAGTTGGTTGCATCGACCACATTGTTGATCGTCTGCTGGCCGACGGCCCGGAGGCGGGCCNCCATCCACTGGGGCGAGGGCTCCACCTTCACCCCGCGAATGATCACGCCGAGGAACCGATAACACAGCTCTGGCTCGTCAATGCGGATGGTCACATCACCATGGGACACATCGTGCTCGCCAGTCTTCACCTCGAGGTCGAGCGAGCTCGCCCCGGGAATGCTTTGCAGAGCCACGCCGGCGACCCCGTCCGGAGCCACCTCCCTGGCGATCCCCACGTGCGAGAGCCAGTCTCCCCGGTTCGGCGTCACCTCCACGTCTATCCGGACATCGTCGAGGCCGAGCGCCTCGATCAGCGATTGGCCCGCCGAGACATCCCCGGACAAGAGCATGATGCCCGATTGATCCCGGCCCAAGCCGAGCTCCTTCTCCGAACAGAGCATGCCGTTGGAGTACTCNCCTCGGATCTTGGCTCTCTTGAGCTCGAGTCCCCCGGGAAGTGTCACGCCANCTGCGGCGAACGGGTAGTATCCTCCTTCTTCGATGACCGGGGCGCCACAGACGACCTGNACCACTTCCTCGCCGTTGAAGACTTCGCACAACGACAGACGATCCGCATTAGGATGACCACTCACCGTCTTCACCTCNCCGATGATCACGTCCTTGAGTCCAGNGGACACCGGGGTGACCTCCTCGACGGGTGCCCCTAGAAGGGCGAGGCGTTCCGCAAGCTCCTCGGGNCTGTCGNCCAGACCAGGCGCNACCGATTTGAGCCAGGCGTAGGAGATGTTCACGGTGCGTCTCGGTCTGTGANCTGCGATNGGNACTGAGATGTGAACTGCGACAGAAACCGGACGTCGTTCTGAAAGAACATGCGAAGGTCGGGCACACCATACTTGAGCAGAGCGATCCGCGCCGGGCCCATGCCGAAGGCGAAACCNGTGTNGTGCTCCGGGTCGTAGCCGACGTTCCCCAGCACGTTCGGATCCACCATGCCCGCACCCATGATCTCGATCCAGTCCGACTCGACTCGCGTCCCGTCCTTCATCGTGATCATCCGCTTCACATCGACCTCGGCACTCGGTTCGGTGAACGGAAAAAATGACGGCCGAAAACGTACTTTCGTTCCGGGACCCCAGAAGCGNCGGGCGAATTCGGCCAGAGTGGCCTTGAAGTCGACGAAGGTGATCCCCTCGTCCACGACCAGCCCCTCGATCTGCGCGAACGCCGGTGTGTGCGTGGCGTCGTAGCTGTCCCTCCGGTAAACCATACCGGGCGCCAGAATGCGGATGGGCGGCTCGTGTTTCTCCATCGTCCGCACCTGAACGGGCGACGTGTGGCTCCGAAGGAGAACGGANTCCTTCAGATAGAACGTGTCCTGCTCGTCCACAGCCGGATGGTCGAGNGGTGTATTCAACGCCAAGAAGTTGTACCACTCCGTGTCCGCCTCGGGCCCACGGGCGCGCACGAATCCCATCGATTGAAAGATGGTCCAGATCTCGTCGATGACTTGATTGACCGGATGCACGCCCCCGCTCCATCGGTGCCGCGCAGGAAGTGTCAGATCTTCGGCCGGCGCNCCGATCTCCTCGCGGGACGCGGACACCTCGGNCTCACGAGCNTCGAGGGCCTCTTGGAGAACCTCCTTGACGCGATTCGCTTCGGCGCCCACCGGCGGCCGTTCGTCCGCGGACAGATCACCAAGACCACGAAGGATCCCAGAAACACGACCTTTACGCCCCAGATAGGAGACCCGCAACACCTCGAGCGCTTCGCCGTCGAGAGCCGCCCGGATCGCATCAAGAGCCTCGGTTTCAAGCTCCTGGAGCGTTTGGATCAGGGGGTTCTTTTGGGTCACCTGGGTGGACGGCGAGCGTTAGCCGACCCCGAGCCCCTCTTTGGCCCGGTCCGCTAACTCTGTGAAAGCCTCCGGACTATGGACGGCCAAGTCGGCCAAGGCCTTTCGGTCGAGCTCGACACCGGCCTGCTTGAGGCCGTTCATGAATCTGGAGTAGGACAACTCGTTCTCTCTGGCCGCGGCATTGATCCGCGTGATCCAGAGCCGACGGAACGTGCGCTTCCTGTTCTTGCGGTCCCGGTAAGCGTGTTGCCAACCCTTCTCGACGGCGTCCTTCGCGGTCCGGTAGAGATTCTTACGGCCGCCGAAGTACCCCTTGGCCGCCTTCAATATTTTTTTCTTCCGCTTATTGCGGGCGGGCGATGACGTTGCTCTCGGCATCGAAGTTTCTCCTTTTCACTACGACCCTGGAAGGAGTCGCTTCATGCGCCCCATGTCCGCCGGACTCACCAATGTAGCCGACCGCAGACGGCGNTTTCTTTTTGTGGATTTCTTATTGAGGATGTGGCTCTTGTATGCCCTCATCCTCTTGATCTTACCCTTGCCGGTGCGGCGCAAACGTTTGGCCGCGCCCCGGTTGGTTTTCATCTTCGGCATATCGTCGTGCTCCTGAGGCCCGTAGGGCCCTTNACTCCATCTACTTGATCGGCTTCCTGATTCGATCGGCTACTTGACCGGCGCGAGAACCATCGACATCACCCGGCCTTCGAAGCTCGGCCGGGACTCGACGATCCCCAGNTCCTTGAGGTCCTCCGTTACACGAAGGAGTACCTCCCGTCCCAACTCGGGGTGTGTCACCTGTCTTCCCCGAAACATCATGGTCAACNTGACCTTGTTGCCCTCTTCCANNAACCGCTGAGCGTGACGGAGCTTGAANTCGTAGTCGTGCTGCTCGATCCCGGGGCGAAACTTCACCTCTTTGACTTGAACGTGGTGTTGTTTCTTTTTCGCCTCCCGAGCCGCCCGTTGAGCCTCGTACTTGAACTTCCCGTAATCCATGAGTTTGACCACGGGAGGCCGAGCTTCGGGCGCCACTTCAACGAGATCCAGCCCCCGGTCAACAGCCAGGTCGCGAGCCTCTTCGATCGAGACGATACCGACCTGCCCACCTTCGTCGTCGATCAGACGGACGGGGCTGATCCGTATCTGCTCATTTATTCGAGTTCCGNCCTGGCTAATATTCCTGCCCTCTTATGCGTCGAACCAAGCGCTNNCCCTTATGTTTGACATGTTTTCCACAAAAAAACCCGGAGCTTTCCGGGTCACGAGATCACGGAGCCTCAGGCCATCCTGCAGGCTTCCACGTCCAGGACCCGGCGGTTTCCGACTTCTATGTGGAACCGAAAGGTGGAGCCGCGTTGTGTCGACTCACTTCCGTCTTGTTTGGGCCCCCTTCAGGGGGTCTACGAAAATCGGTGGGAGCAGGGCTTTCGTCAAGACGACTCTTTGGTTCGACTCTCGGTCATAGGGCGCGTGGGCTCCACGGCACCACCCGCCTGGGCGGCCGGCGACGCGGACGTGACGTCCTGTATCCATCCGGGTGGAGGGACCAATTGAACGGGTTATAGACACCCTCGAGGAANAATTGAAACCCTCAGTCGAGCGATCTGCTCACGATCTCCCCCTTCACCCGCTCCAAGAACTCCGCCCGATCTACCACTTCCTGCTTCTTCCCCGCCCCCCGCTTGCGGACCGCCACGGTGCCTGCTTCCGCCTCCCGCTCCCCGATGACCGCCATATAAGGCACCTTGTGCATCTCCGCGTCACGAATCCGGTAGGAAAGCGTCTCCCGATCGGCCAGCACCGCTCGAATACCCGCCGCTTCGAGCAGACCCACGAACTCCGAAGCCGAATCCTGGAAATGCTCCGAGATGGGCAGCACCCGCACTTGCTCCGGAGCCAGCCACAGGGGGAACGCCCCCGCGTAGTGCTCGATGAGCCCACCGATGAACCGCTCCATCGANCCCACCAACACGCGGTGGAGCATGACCGGGCGATGGCGCTCGTTATCTTCGCCCACGTATTCCAGCTCGAAACGATCCGGCAAGTTGAAGTCGAGCTGCACGGTGGGTCCCTGCCACTCCCGCCTGATCGCGTCGATGAGTTTGAAATCCAGCTTGGGGCCGTAAAAGGCTCCCCCGCCTTCGTCGTACTCAAACCGCACGCCGCGCGCCTCCAGTGCATCGGCCAACGTCTGGATGGCGGAGTCCCACTGCTCGTCGGTGCCCAGCGCCTTGTCCTCCGGCTTGGTCGCGAGCGCAATCGAGTAGGGGTAACCGAATGCGCTCAAGATTTCATCGATCAGATCCAGTAGGCGCTCAATCTCGTCCCGAACCTGGTCGGGGGTGCAGAAGACATGGGCGTCGTCCTGCGTGAACCCGCGCACGCGGAGCATGCCGTGGAGCACCCCGCTGCGCTCGTACCGGTAACAGGCGCCGAACTCGGCCATGCGGATGGGCAGGTCACGGTAGGAGCGCTGCTGAGACTGGAAAATGGCGATGTGCCCAGGGCAGTTCATGGGCTTCGCGCGGTATGCGCCACCCCCCTCCATTTCGAACGCTCCGAACATGCCCTCCTTGAAGTTCTCGAGGTGCCCGGAGATTTCGAAGATGCGCTCGCTCATGACGTGCGGCGTATAAACGATGTCGTAGCCGTGCCGGAGGATCAGCTCCTGCTCGAATTGCTCGACCTCGTTCCGAATGATCGCGCCCTTGGGGTGCCAAAGGATCAGGCCGGGGCCGATGCGGGCGTCCGTCGAGAAGAGATCCAGCTCACGCCCCAGGACCCGGTGGTCCCTCTTCTTGGCCTCCTCGAGACGCTCCAGGTGCTCGGTGAGGTGCGACTTCTTGAAGAACGCGGTCCCGTAGATACGCTGGAGCATCTGGCGTTTCTCGTCGCCACGCCAATACGCTCCGGCACCCGAAAGGAGCTTGAAATGCTTGAGGGCGCCCGTCGCAGGCACGTGTGGGCCACGGCAGAGATCAAGGAACGGGCCGTCCTGATAGACCGTGATGATCTCGTCCTCCGAGAANTCTTCCAGCCGCTCCAGTTTCAGGGGATCGTCGGCGAAGAGCTCGCGAGCCTTTTCCAGGCTCACGACACGCCGCTCGAACCTGTAATCCGCCTTCGCGACCTCGGCCATCTTGGCCTCGAAGGTCTCGAGGTCGGCTGGTGTGAACGGTTCTGGTACATCGAAGTCGTAATAGAACCCGTCGTCGATGGCAGGACCGAAGCCGATGCCGGCGCCGGGTCGGAGCTCCCGCACCGCCGTCGCGAGCACNTGCGCCGCGGAGTGTCGCAGTACGGCCAGGGCGTCCTCATCACGCTCGGTAAGGATACGGACTGCAGCGTCGCCGGCGAGAGGCGTGCCCAGGTCGACCGTCTCGCCGTCGATCTGTCCCGCTACCGCGGCCTTCGCCAGGCCGGGCCCGATCGCGGCGGCCACGTCACCGATGGAGGAATCAGGAGGAACTTCGAGGACCGTCCCGTCCGGGAGGGTCACGTTGATCATGGGGGCGGACATCGTAGACCTTCCTCGGCGTCCGGAGAGAAGAGCGCCGACCCCCTCCCCTACCTTGGAACGAGATCGACCCGAACGGGAAAACTACCAGTTCGGTCGTGTGGGATAAAGGGCTATCGGCACGAAATTAGCCTTCGTGGCAGAAGGCTTCTGACCGCGCACTCCGTGTAGAAAATCCTGGCGGCGTGATCGCGGTCCACTTCACTAGCCGCCATTTCGACCTCAAGCCGGTCTTGCAACTGATAGGATGGTATTTCGATATGGAGGCTGCCAACATTTACAGTCCTGGCGGTCGACCATCGGCGTATCCCGCCGACTGGATGCTGCTCACCACCAACCGGGCGTTCCTCAAGAAGAGCTTGATCGGCTATACCCGAGCCAGTGTCCGACAAGCAGATTCGTACTTGGACTGACGACTACAGCGAGTTCTTCCAGGTACTGAAGTTCTAACGTACGGAGCCCCCGGCATCGCTACGCGACACCGGGGGCTCCTGCACCCACTGCAAACACCCCTCTACCGGTGGGTGTCGAGGCAAGGACGTCATCTCAGTGCGTCCCGCCGAGTACGTCCTGCCCTAGTACATCCCGTCCATGCCGCCGCCGCCCGGCATGGGCGGAGCGGCCGGGGTTTCCTCGGGCTGCTCCACAACGACCGCCTCGGTCGTGAGAAGCAGACCCGCAATAGACGCGGCGTTCTGTAGCGCCGACCGAACGACCTTGGTCGGGTCGATGACGCCGGACTTGACCAGGTCCTCGTACTCGTCCGTCAGCGCATTGAACCCGAAGGCATCCTTACCCTCACGGACCTTGGCAGCCACGATGGAGCCATCGGCGCCCGCGTTGGTTGCGATCTGACGAATCGGGGCTTCCAGAGCCCGCCGGAGGATGTCGATACCAACCTGCTCGTCGTGCNCGTCGGCCGTCATGTCCGCTAGCGACGACTGCGCCCGAATCAGGGCCACACCACCACCGGGCACGATACCCTCCTCCACTGCGGCGCGCGTCGCGTGCAGCGCGTCCTCGACCAAAGCTTTCTTTTCCTTCATCTCGGTCTCGGTCGCGGCTCCGACGTTGATCACGGCGACTCCGCCGGACAGCTTGGCGAGCCGCTCCTGGAGCTTCTCGCTGTCATAGTCCGAGGTGGACTTGTCGACGGCGACTTTGATCTCCTCGATCCGGCCGGAGATCTTTTCTTTTTCTCCGGCACCGTCGACGATNGTCGTATTGTCTTTGTCGATGACGATGCGCTTGGCCGAGCCGAGATCACTTACGACCGTGTTCTCAAGCTTGAAACCGACTTCCTCCGAAATCACCTGACCGCCCGTAAGAACGGCGATGTCCTGGAGCATGGCCTTACGCCGGTCCCCGAATCCGGGAGCCTTTACGGCACAGATCTTCAGCGTTCCGCGAAGCTTGTTCACGACCAGCGTCGCGAGCGCTTCACCTTCGACGTCCTCAGCCAGAATCACGAGCGGCTTACCCAGCTGGGCAACCTTCTCAAGGATCGGTAGCAGGTCCTTCATCGACGAGACCTTCTTGTCGTGGATGAGGATCATGGNATCATCAAAGATCGCTTCCATCCGCTCCGGGTCCGTGACGAAGTACGGCGAGAGGTAGCCACGATCGAACTGCATACCCTCGACCGTCTCGAGCGTGGTCTCGAGGCCGCGTGCCTCTTCGACCGTGATTACGCCGTCCTTGCCGACCTTCTCCATGGCATCGGCGATCAGGTCACCGATCTCGGCATTGTTGTTGGCCGAAATGGCGCCGACCTGGGCGATCTCGCTCTTGCCCTTGGTCTCCGTCGAGAGGTTCTCCATGAACTCCACGACCTGTTCTACCGCGGAGTCGATGCCACGGCGGATACCCATCGGGTTCGTTCCGGCGGTGACGTTCTTCAGCCCCTCTCCGAAGATCGCCTGCGCCAAAATCGTGGCGGTCGTCGTGCCGTCACCGGCAACGTCCGACGTCTTGGTGGCGACTTCCTTGACCATCTGGGCGCCCATGTTCTCCACCGCGTCCTCCAACTCCACCTCTTTGGCCACGGACACACCGTCCTTGGTGACCGTCGGGGAGCCGAACTTGCGGTCGATCACTACGTTCCGGCCCTTTGGCCCCAACGTGACCTTTACGGCCCTGGCCAGCTTGTCGACCCCCGCCTTCAAACGCGCACGGGCATCAACATCGAAACCGAGCTCTTTGGCAGCCATCGTCTATCTACTCCTGTGAATGATGCTTGAGAATGCTGTCGTCTTCATAAAACGGCGGAAGGTTAGCCGAGAACGGCTAGAATGTCCGACTCGCGCAGGATGAGGTAGTCCTCGCCCTCCACGGTGACTTCCGTCCCACTGTACTTCCCATAGAGAACCGTCTGGCCGACCTCGACGTCGGGATCGATCCTCACACCCTCCTCGGAGAGCTTACCCGGCCCCACTGCGACGATCTTGCCGGATTGGGGTTTTTCCTTGGCCGTATCAGGGATGTACAGGCCTCCACGCATTTNCTCCTCGTCCTCGAGGGGTNACACNACCACGCGATCCGCCAACGGTTGGACGTTGACCGCAGTCTTGTTTGCCATCCGAAAAGCCTCCTACTAACTAGTTGATACCATGTGGCTTAGAGAAATTGCTAGCACTCTGTGCAAGTGAGTGCTAAGCCGGTAAATGTAGCTGTCACCAAATACATGTCAATGGGAATGGCCCAGCCGCTTCTAGCCGCGAATCGCTCTCCCCGCGAGGGCGAGGCCGAAGAGCGTAAGAAAGGGTTCGATGTGATCGACGGTCTGGGCGTGGGGGCCGACGGTGGTGGCGTATCCGCCGGTCGCGACCACATANACGTCGTCGCGTTGCCANTCTTCCAGGATCCGCCGCACGATGCCATCCACGGCGTCGACCGCCGAGAAGAACACGCCACTTTGGATACACGCCTCCGTTCGTCGCCCGATCACCCGCTCGGGTGGCGTCAACTCGACGCGGGGAAGTTTGGCGGTCTTCCTTCCGAGCCATTCGAGCCCGGACTCGAGACCTTGCGCGATCACACCGCCTACAAAAACACCCTCTGCCGTGATGCAGTCGAACGTGGTGGCNGTGCCGAAATCGACGGNGATGGTATCCCGCCCGTACATCTCTTTNGCCGCCAGTGTGTTCACGATGCGGTCGGCGCCTACTGTGAGCGGCTCATCGACGTCGAGTCGAATCGGCAGCGGGCTCTGGGCGTCCACAACGATGGGTGCCTCCCCCACGATCTGCTCGATCGTATCCATGAGTACTCGTGTCGAAGAGGGCACGACCGAACCCAGAACCGCCATGGTCAGGTCGTCGTGGGAGATTCCGCTGTCGCGCAGCAGTGACCTGAGCAGCAGTCCGTATTCATCGGATGTGCGGGGAATCGGTGTACTCAACCGCCAGTGGTCTCGCAGATCGAGCGTTCCGGGATCCACGATGCCGAGGACGGTCTGGCTGTTTCCCACGTCAATGACGAGCTCCATCTCATGCTCCTCCNCGCCGATTCAAGTTGCCCCCTTTGCCCCGCTATCGATGGGCATCACACCCCCCGCTCGAATTTCCTGGACTCTGCCCTCGACTTCGATCAGGAGCGCTCCGTCGGCCCCGATGCCTATCGCCTGCCCCGAAACTCCCGCCTCGGTACGCACTGCTCGACCGGTCAGAATATCGCGGTCTCGGACCTCCTGCCTCAACCGTTCGTCCAGCAACGGAGGTGGTGGATCAACCAGGGAACGCGCCGCCGACAGAAGCTCACCGGCGACCTTGCATCGACTCACGCCGCAACACCCGGCCATCTCCATCGACGCCGCTCGCCCCTTCAACCCGGGATCGAAGTCCTCGATCCCCTGGTGAAGGTTGAGACCAACCCCCACCACGACCGCTCCTGGCCCCGCACCCTCGCAAAGAATACCCCCGAGCTTTCGGCCCTCCACCTCGATGTCGTTCGGCCACTTGATCCCCGGCCTCAGGGACGGACAGAGCCGCTCGAGGGCGTGGGTAGCCGCCAACCCTACGAGGATCGGGACCAGTATGGGCGGCACCTCCGAGTCAATTCGGACGAGAAACGATATCCAAAGACCCATTCCGCTGGGAGATTCCCAATGTTTTCCGCCACGGCCCTTCCCCGCGGTCTGGGCGTCGGCGANCACCACGGTGAAGTGGGCGGCGCCGGCCTCCGCCAGAACGCGGAGGTGATCGTTCGTGGAGGGAAGCTCGTCGTAGGCTTCCAGGAGAGGAACGTCCCAGAGCCGCGCCCACTCCTCGACCGGCCTACCCTCCCAGTCATCGAGTGCCTCGGGCTGTCCCACTACGCGAACGCAAAGAGNTAGAGGAGGAACCCCGCCCCGAGGGCCCAGCAGTAAATGGCAAAGCGGTGGAAGGCCTTCCGCTCCAGTGAAACCACGAAAGCCTTGATCGCAAAAATTCCAGTGATGGCAGCCACGACGAAGCTGGCGGTCAAGGCCGTCCCCGAGAGGGTCAGTCCCTCCCTGGCGACGTCCGAAATCTGGAGCAACCCAGCTCCACCGATCACCGGGATCGCCATGAGGAAGGAAAACGCAGCAGCCTCTTCGGCGGCCACGCCGAGCCACAGAGCCATCGCCACGGTGGTCCCCGAACGAGAGATGCCGGGTACCAATGCGAACACCTGCGCGAGGCCGAGCAACAGAGCCGCACGCCACCCCAGTTTCTTCCCTTCCTCCCGCCCGAGTGCCCCGCGTGTGCTCCACAGGATCGCCCCCGTCACCAGAAAGGCGGTGGCCGGCACGAACGGGCTCTCGAAGAGCCCCTCGATCGGGTCTCGCAAGAACCCGCCGACGATCCCTGCGGGGAGCGTCGCCAGAGCGAGCAGCCCGACATACCGCCAAGCGGCCACGTCTCGCCGAAGTGTGCCGTGCAGCAGTTCGATGAGCCGGCCTCGATACATGAAGAGCACGGAAATCAGCGTGGCCAGGTGCACGGCAACCTCGAATTGCACGCCTTGTATCTCCAACCCTAGCAGCGTCTGGCCGACAACCAGGTGCCCTGANCTGGACACGGGTAAGAATTCGGTCGCCCCCTGCAGAAACCCGAGGAAGACCGCCTCCCAAACGTTCACCCGCTGTGCTCCCCACTGTGCTTGCCGCTGCTCTCGCCGCTCTGCTCCACGCGCGATTCCGCCTNACGCCGGTGCGTCTCGATGACACGCAGGCAATACTCCTCGTACATCGGAACCACGAGCTCCGCCGAAAAACGCTCCACAGCCACGGCGCGGCCGGCCTCNCTGAACGCCTTCCACCGGTCCTTATCACTCAAAATCCTTAGGGCCCCTGCGATCATACCATCCACGTCACCGGGTTCNTACAAATATCCGGATTCTCCGTGANGCACGACTTCGGGCAAGCCCCCGGCGTTCGAGGCCACGACTGGCGNACCGGAAGCCATCGCTTCGAGTGCGGCCAGGCCGAAGGATTCCGACTCGCTCGGCAAGAGAAACAGATCGGCACAGGGCAGAAGCTCCTCCACCGCGCCGTGCTTGCCGAGGAAGACCACACGATCCTCCACGCCCAGAGCCCGAGCCGCCTCGACGGCTCGAGGCCGCTCCGGGCCGTCGCCGATCATGACCAAGCGGGCGGGCATACGTTCAGCTACGCCCGCGAAAACGTTCACCACGTCCCACACGCGCTTCACGGGCCGGAAGTTCGACACGTGCATGATGATCTTCTCCCCCGGCTCGGCGAGTGAATCACGGCGGCAGGGCTCTTTGCCGGGAAAGTATACGTCCGTGTCGAGAAAGTTCGGGATGACCTCGATATCTTCTGCCCCGACACCGAAGTCGCGGACGGTCTGGTCCTTGAGGAACTGGGACACCGTGGTAATCCCCTCGGACTGGAGGATCGAAAAACTGGTGATCGCCTGGAAAGACGGGTGGATCCCCACCAAGGTGATATCGGTGCCGTGCAGGGTGGTCACTACGGGCGGACCGTCGTCGTGGAGCATCTGTTGCGCGATCCACGCCGACGTGGCGTGGGGGATGGCATAGTGAACGTGGATCAGGTCGAGGTCGTGCGTGCGTGCGGCGTCATGCAGCGCGACCGCAAGAGCCAGCGTGTACGGGGGATGCTCGAAGAGAGGATACTGCTCCATCTCCACTTCATGGAAGTACACCCGTTCGTGAAAATGTCCCAAACGGAAAGGCTGGGCGTACGAGACGAAGTGGACCTCGTGACCCCGCTCCGCGAGCTCGATCCCCAACGCGGTAGCCACGGCCCCAGAACCGCCGTACGTCGGATAACAGGTCACCCCGATTTTCATACGATCATGCACCCTTCCCGTCGTGATCCTTCAACGTTCCCCTTGGATCCGTTCATCGATTGTATCATCGATCCGTTCATCGTTTTGCTATCCGTCTATCGATCGCTCCTTGGTTTTCCAAGCCGCCACGACATCCGCCGCCTGTGCATCCAGCGGCCGTGAAGTATCGACATGCATCGCGTCATCCGGTAGTTGGTGCCGGAACCAGGTGAGCTGCCGGCGCGCGTATTGTCGTGTTTGAGACCGCATCTGGCCGAGGGCCTCCTCCAGCGTCATGTCCCCGCCGAGGTAGGCGGCGACTTCCCTGTACCCCGTGCCGCTCATCCCCGGATCCTCTGGCCCGTATCCCTTCTCCAACAAGCCGCTCACCTCCTCGACCAGTCCTTCGGCCGCCATCCGGGTTACCCGCGCGTCGATGCGCCGGTCCAGTTCTTCGCGGTCCTTGTCGAGTACCACAATCAGCCCCTTGAGTGGCTCCCGGTCTGATGTGCCCTGAGAGTGCCACCACGAGAGAGAGCGACCCGTGAGGAGCGCCACCTCGATGGTCCGGCCCAGGCGCTGGGGGCCTCCCTCCTGGGCGAACTCCGCTCGGCCGGAGTCCAGCGCGCCGACCCAGCGCTCCAGCTCGGCTCTGGGCCGTTTGGCCATGAAGCCGCGAAGGGCCTGGAGGCGGGCAACATCGATATCGGGCTGCTTGAAGATCGGATGCGTCAGGGATCGCAGAAAGAGACCCGTGCCCCCGACCAGGAGGGGAACGCGCCCTCGTCCGGAGATCTCTTCGATATAATAGCGCGCGTCCCGGCCGAACTGACCGGCGCTATAGAACTCATCGGGGTTCCTGAGATCGAGCCCGTGATGGGGCACCCGGTGCCGATGCTCGGGCGAGACCTTGTCCGTGCCGATGTCCATGCCTCGGTACACCTGCCGCGAGTCCATGCAGATGATCTCACCATCCAGGGCCTCCGCGACCGCAATCGAGAGCTGCGTCTTCCCGGAAGTCGTCGGCCCCGTGATCGCCATAAAATCCCTCACCTCCCGAATTTCCTCTCCAGTTCGCTCTTGCTCAGGCGGACGATGGTAGGGCGGCCGTGTACGTCGTGGTACGGCAACTCGGTGGCTAATAGTTGGTCGAACAGCTCCTGCATTTCGCTCTCACTCAAGGTCTGGCCGGCCTTGATCGCCCCCTTGCAGGCGAACGTCATGGCGATCTTCTCGTGCTGGTTCTTGGCCGAGCGCGTGAGATCCGATCCCGCAACCAGGTCGGTGATCATCTCACGGAGGCAGCGCTCGGCGTCGAAGTAGGGATGTGGATCCGGGACCGCGTGTACGATGATCGTGTTGCCGCCGAAACCCTCCACCTCGAAACCCACACGGTTGAGGATGCCTGTCAGGGCCTCCACTTGTTCGTATTCGGCCTTGGAGAGGCGAATGGTGAGCGGGAAAAGAAGCCTCTGTCCGGTCTGCCCGCTCTCCTCGAACGCCCGACTCAGCCGCTCGAAGAGGATTCGCTCGTGTGCGGAGTGCTGGTCGATGATGATGAGGCCTTCGCGTGTCTCCGCGAGAACGTAGGTGCTCAGGACCTGCCAAAGCCGAGGCAGCTCCTTGAGCACCGGGGTAGGCTCGACGTCGACGCCGGGGACCTCCTGGTCGTCTCGGTCAGTGGAGCCGCCTTGGCCTGTCGCCTCCACAGATGCGTCGGGCGCAACTATTTCGCCGGCGGATGCGTCCGGCGTTGCCACCGCACCCGATGAGGCAGCAGTGCCCGAGGATGCGGCAATGTCCGGGGACGCTGCGGCACCCGCGGACCCGGCGGCGTCCGCCGAAAGGAAGAGGGAGGTCTGACTCTCCTCTTCGCGTGTTCTGCCCGGGCGGGGGGGCCGCGGCTCGCGGACTACGAGCTGGGGAGCCGCCAGTTGTGTGTCCAAGGTGGCCGCACTCGAGTCCGACGTAAGGACCGCGCGCACGGCTTCTTCCACGATGGACTCCACTACCGCGGCGTCCCGGAAACGCACCTCCGCTTTGGCTGGATGTACATTCATGTCCACGGTTCCCGGCGGCATTCGTAGGTAAAGGAACGCCCAAGGCCTGACCTTCTCGGAAATCGTGGTGCGATACCCNCGATCGACCGATGCGAGCAACGCAGGACTCCGGAAAGGTCTCCCGTTCACGAAGAGATGAGCGCGCCGAAATCCGCTCTTGGCCGCATCCGGCCGTTGGATCAGACCACGTACCTCAATACCATCAGATTCGGTGGAAAGAGCGATCAGCGTGGTGGCCTCTTCCCTCCCCCAAAGAGCGGCAANGCGGGCCGTCAGATCCGAGGCGGGAGGCAGCTCGAGAAGCACCCGCCCACCTGATGTGAGCCCGAAGCCGACCGAGGCGTTGGCGAGCGCCAGCACACTCACGACGTCGCTCACGGCCCGGGCTTCCGCACCGACCGCCTTCAAGAACTTCGACCGGGCGGGTGCGTTGAAGAACAGGGTGGATACCTCGACGGTCGTGCCCCGCCTCCGAGGAGTGTCATCGAACCCGGTGATGGTCCCACCGTTCACACGAACGCGGGTGCCCAGTGGATCGGACTCGGCCTTGGTCTGAAGCGTCAGGCGCGACACCGCAGCGATGGATGGGAGCGCTTCTCCCCGGAAGCCGAACGTCCCCACCGATTGGAGATCGGAGGCAGCGCGGATCTTGCTGGTGGCATGCCTGTTGAGAGAAGCAAGCGCATCCTCCCGGCCCATACCCACCCCGTCGTCCGTCACTCGGATGCGTCGCTTTCCACCACGCTCGATTTCGATGTCGATACGTGTCGCCCGTGCGTCCAAGGCGTTCTCGACGAGCTCCTTCACAACGGACGCGGGCCGCTCCACCACCTCGCCGGCGGCGATCTGGTTCGCCACCCGATCCGGAAGGACCTCAATCGTTCGCGGCATGTTCACCCAATGCGTAAAACCGGACGGCGTTCCGGGCCGTAGCCTCGGCCACGGCTCCAACACTTTCACCCCGGATGTCGGCGAGCGCAGCCACCACGTGCGTGACAAACGCCGGCTCATTTCGTTTGCCGCGACGCGGAACCGGCGCCAGGTACGGCGCGTCCGTCTCGGCCAGCAAACGATCTTCGGGGACCGCACGCACGACTTCCTGACCATCGAATTTGGAGAATGTAACGATCCCCGCAAACGACACGTAACAACCCTCCTCCAGCCCCACCTCCAACAACTTCATGCGCCCCGTAAAGCAGTGGAGCACCTTAAGAACTGATTCGGGGGCGTTCCGTAGCACCGCGATCGTATCGTCTTCCGCCTCGCGCGTGTGAATCACAATGGGAAGATCGAGCTCGGCGGCGACCTCCAGTTGTGCCTCGAACCAGCGGCGNTGAAGCTCCCGGGGTGAGTGATCGTAGAAGTAGTCCAGGCCGGTCTCACCGATNGCCACCACACGGGGATCGGTAGCAGCCAGNTCCCGGACCGCGGCGAGGTCGGCGTCTTCGGNTTCAGAGACCTCGTGGGGNTGGATGCCAGCTGTCGACCAGAGGTCCGCATGACTCCCCGCCAACTCCGAATCACTCCCCGCNAACTCCGCATGGCTCCNCGCCAGCTTCGCAGCGGCCCGGGCATCCTCGAGATTGGAAGCGACCGTGACGATACGGGTGACGCCGGCTTGAAAGGACGCATCGAGAACGGCCGCCCGATCTTCGTCGAAGCGGCCATCCGTGAGATGGCAGTGACTGTCGAACACGGGCTAGGAGGTTGCAGCCTTCGCGTTAAGTAGTCGCGCGAGCCTCGCGCTTTTTGCGCCGCTCGCGGCTCGCCGTACCATCACCGAACCGCTTCTGGATCTCGAGCAGGGCCGGCGACGCCACGAAGATGGAAGAATACGTCCCGACCGTGACACCCAGGATCAGTACCAGGGTGAAGTCCCGGATCACCGCACCACCGACGACCAGAAGAGCANACAAGACGGCGAGCGTCGTCCCGGATGTGAGCACGGTCCGCGGGAGTGTCTCGTTGATCGAGCGGTTCACAAGCAGCTTCGGATCTTCCCGCCGGCCGCCNTTGGAGTTGAGNTTCTCCCTGATGCGATCGAACACGACGATGGTGTCGTTCAGCGAATACCCGACGATCGTCAGAATNGCCGCCACCGTGGGCAGCGCGACCTCGAGNNTGAACAGCGCCAGGAAGCCGAGTGTGATCAGAATGTCGTGCAACGTNGCGATCACTGCGGCCAGACCAAAACGAAACTCGAACCGCACCCAGATATACATCAGGGTCAAGNNAAAGGAATACAGAATGGCCAGTGCCGCCTTCGTCTGCAGTTCCGCGCCGATCTTCGGTCCCACGGTCTCGGTCCGCACGATGGTGAACGCGTCGGTGCCGAATGTGGCTCCGAGGTCAGCCTGGACGCCCAAGCGTATGGTCTCCACGTCCTCGTCCCCGAGCGGTACACGGATCGTAAATTCGTTTTCCTCACCGAAACTGGTGANTTGTGCGCCTTCGAGAGCGGCCCGGAGATCGCCAGCCTCAGCAGNCTGGTGAAACTCGACCTGGATCATCGAACCGCCAGTGAAGTCCACNCCGTAANTCTGCCAGCTCCCGATGCTGAACACGTTGAAGACCATTGCCCCGATTCCCACCAGAATCAGAACCGCCGAGAGGACGTACGCTCCGCCCCGCTTTTCGATGAACGAGTATTTGGCCTGGTCAAACAGTCTCATTGAATCCGCCTCAGATGCTGATCGGGTCCGATGCCTTCTTCCCCGACAGGTANATGAGGAAGAATGTTTTCGTCACATACAGGGCCGAGAAGAACGACGCCACGATCCCGATCGAAAGGGTCAGTGCAAAGCCCCGTACGGGCCCGGTCCCGAACTGGAAAAGAATGAGCGCGGTGAAGAGCGTGGTCATGTTCGCATCCACGATGGCGGACAATGCGTGCGCGAAGCCCTCCTCCACCGCCGTCCGCGTGGCCCGTCCGAGGATCAACTCTTCTCGGATGCGTTCGAAAATGAGCACGTTTGCGTCCACAGCCATTCCGACCGACAGAATCAGGCCCGCGATCCCCGGNAGTGTCAGCACGCCGTTGANCGCCGCAAGGCCGCCCAGGACCAGCGTTGCGTACACACCCAGAGCCATCACCGCCAGAACTCCGGCCAGGCGGTAGTAGAGGGTCATGATCAGGACCACAGCGACCATCCCGATGATGCCGGCGATCTGGCCGGCATTTATGGAGTCCTGCCCGAGGGAGGGTCCGACCGTGCGCTCCTCCATGATCGCCAGAGGGGCCGGCAACGCACCCGCTCGAAGCACCAACGCCAGGTCGGCCGCTTCGGCCATGTCGGCGTTACCCATCTCGATGACGCCGCTCGCTCCGATGCGAGCCCGCACNACNGGGGCACTCACGATCTCCCCGTCGAGCACGATGGCGATGAGATTGCCGATATTTTGCTCCGTGAAACGCGAGAAGCGCCTACCACCGACCCTGTTGAATTCGAAGTTCACCTGCGCCTGGCTGCCCTGCGGATCCCGCTGCGCCGTTGCGTCCTCCAGCATCTCCCCGGTNACGAACGTATCTTCTGTCGTAACGTAGAGGCGGCGGAAGGTTCTCTGCGTCAGAGCGATCGGATCCTCCTCCCAGTGGAGGGACACGTTCCGCGGCAAAGACCGTTGCACCTCGGGCATGGCNAGGTACAACATGGCCGTCTCCACGTTCTCCGTCGCTACGAGATACACGCCCTCGAAGTCTCCGCCAGCGAGGAGACCCGTAAGGGGCCTGAGGTTGACNGACTGATCCTCTTCTACGTCCTCCCCGTCGACTCCGGTACTGTCCGCTTGGGCGGAGTCCNGCGCGTCCANGCCCCCGAAGAGAAGGTCCTCGACCTCACTATTCGNGTCCTCCGTAGCTCCACCGAGCGCCCGAATCGAATCCNCGCCCAACACCGAGACGATCTGGCGGTCGATCTGGGCCAGCTGCGACTCCAACTCCATGACCGGAAGCACGAGCTTGAACTCAAGAAATGCGGACTGCTGGATGATATCTTTTGCCCGACTCTCGTCGTCGGGTCCGATTCCGGGCAACTCCACGATGAGGCGATCTGCACCGGCCTTCTGGATGTTTGGCTCCTCGACGCCGAACTCATCGATGCGGGTGCGCAGAATACGCTCCGCCCGGTCGATCGCGTCGGCGCGGGCTTCGGGCGCCATCGTGCCCTCGGGATCGTCCACCTCGAGGACGAGGTGCATGCCACCCTGGAGATCCAGGCCCAGCGTGATCCCGTTNNAATACAGGTANNNNATACCGACGNCGACCATCGNGNNAATAACGANGATCCGGCCTCGTATGGAGTTGANCATCAGGACGGTCTGCCTCNGNTTATGGCNGATTCAAAGCCCAGTAACCTCGCAGGGCCAGGGCACGCCTGTCAATCTACGGTTTTTGGGGCCCTAAAGGTTCGCAACGGGGGCCATCCAAAGGGCCGTCTGCTGGGCCCGGGCGCCGCTATTCCGGGTTCATCTCGCGGCGCCACTCCGTCGACCCGTCGGCCACACGCACCTACTCCCTGAGGTCCTACGTCCTACGGATTGAGCGGGGCCAGCGGAAGCACCAAGACGAGGGAGAGTGACCACGGGCTCTCATCGTCGAGATAGAGCACGTCCCCGAAGTCGTCACCCGCCTTCGGAATACCCGTCGCTACGTAGTCGATCGAAACCTCCGTTTCGAGGTTCCGTAGCCAGCGACCCTCGGGGAGCGAATTGAACGGACGGAGGGCCGTGTCCAACTCGAAGTTGAGCTTGTGTGTGTAGGCGCTCGTAGCGTCTGGCCGCTCAGCCGGACTGAACTTGTCGACGATGTCGAGGTGGGACGAAAGCCAACCCCCCGTCTGATCGGACTCGATCAGGTGCAGGTTGAGTTCGAGTTCCAGCCCCACCAGATTGTCGTCCGAGAACGCCGCCCAGCCCGCCTCGAAGGTCAGCCCTACCCGCGGGATCTGGGTGGGTACGCCGACAGCGAAGAGTAGCTCGAAGACGGTCTCTCGTTCGGTCTCCTCGACCACCCCATCGGCCTCGACTCGCGCTCGGCTTCCGAGGTTTTCGAAGCTGATCGTAGGCTCGATCTTCAGCTCCGGCGCACACAGGACCGTGCACGAGTCACCGTCCTGGGCCGCCCCGGGCGCCGGCGTGAGCAGAACAACCGCGAAGCCAACGAGTGCATAGCGCATCATCTGAACGGCAGTTCGCTCACGATATGGCACGTACCGCAGGCGGCAGTATAGGGAACAGGCATGGCCCTGCCCGGTGACACCCCGCTGACCCCAACGTTGGTTTTCAAGGGCACGTCAAATACGTGCGAGTTGATGGGGCCTTCCCAGTAGGCGTTGTTTTCTTCTTCAGCTGCATTGGCATAGGGAGGCGTCTCTATCATCCTGCCATAGTCGCCCGCGATGCCGCCCGTATTGGATGTCCCCGGCATATGACAGTCGATGCAGCGTGTCAGCTCTCCCTTCATCTTGGCGTTCAGCTCCGTTTCCATGTGAGACAGAACGTCCACTTGGTGACACCTCTGGCAAAGCGGCGAGCCGGAGTCATCGGGGTCGTGAATGAGCGAACGTGGGTACGGTGTGCCACCATGCATGTCATGGCAGTCCGAGCAAGTGACCTGCAGTCGATCGTTTCTATACATCTTCGACTTCAGGAAATCAGAATACTGCTGGTGAGGCTTGCTCGAGTGGATGTCGTCGGGCCAGATGTTGTTCTCCGTTCCTGGACCTTGCATGGTAGGCCCCTTCTTGATCGGATCCGTGTACTCCGTAATCAGCTGGTCGCGACTTATTCCCGGCCTCGCGAGCTCTCCTTCCTCGTTGAGAGCTTGTGTATAACCGATGGTCTCTCCGCCATAGCCTTGTCGTCTGTCGTGGCACCTGCCGCAGACCACACTGGACCGCTCCGCGGAAAGGAATTTTGGATTCACGATAAAGCGGGATCTTCCTTCGTTGGCCACATGTTCCGACCCGGGACCATGGCAATTCTCGCAGCCGATATTGATCTCATCCATCTCGGGGTCATCGTCTATGTTCAGTGAACCGCCCGGGTCGTTGACAGCTCGTACCAGAAACTGACCGGAGGCCTCGTCTTCATACCGCTCCCAGCCCGTGAGATGACAGCTGGCACACATGGTCTGAATGGTGTTGGTGTTGACCGGTGGAGCGTTGATCAAATCGTCGGGAGTCCCGTATTGGGCGTCCCCACCAGGGGCCCACCAGAGGTAGAACTTGTAGTCGTGCCAAACTCGCCGCGACCTGTTCAACCTGTTGTCACGCCCGCTCATGTTGTACCGAAGCAGGGTATACCATCCCAGGCGAGATCCCAGCCCTGGTGGAACTGAGACGATGTACCGTTGGTCGTGAACCGCCCCGCCGTATAAGAGTTTTATCTCCAGGTGGGCTGGGCTATTGGGGTCCGTCGGGTTGAGGCTGTTCACCATCGTGATGTAGTACTTGTCATCGTTATTGTTCTTCCACAAGTAAACATCAGCATAGGTCGTCTCGATCGGCAGCCGAGAGTCGCCAACTGTTCTTAACTTGAACTTGTCGTTGTTCCGCCGTGAATCGTAATCCCCGATCTCGAGGTGCGTGCCGTTCTCGTAATTGTCTGTCTCGGGGAACGATTCGAGCGCGTCGAAGTAGTCCGGGTGTTTCGAATAGTCCTGCATCGGCCCCGGGGCTCCCGGTACGGTCCATCCGATCTTGTGGGCGGTCTCTTGCCAGTGCCTTTCATCTTCATGGCATGTCAGACAACTCGAACTGCCGACCGCTACGGCGTCCGGAGAAGGACTGCTCGAAATCCTGATGGTCCTCGATTCACCGCGTAGCAGTTCGGCGGGATAACTTCTTCGGCTCTGGTCCCCACCGGGCAGGTGTTCAGCATCATCCGGGGAGGGGGTCACGTGAACAAAGAACGTGCCATCGGGCACGGTCGGTATGACGAACTCGCCTTGTGCGTCGGTCGTGGCCCGCGGAAAGTCTGTCCCTCTCAGTCGAATCGCGTCCTCGAGCGGTTCATCATAGAGTTCGGCAGGATATGGTGGAGCGTAGATGGCACTGGCAGTCATTTGTGTGGTGACGTCAATCGCCGTTGTCGGAATCAGATGGACCGTTGCGCCGACCACGGGATGGCCGGGATTGGTGGCCTCGCCGCCGACTACCAAAGCGCCAGAAGCGCTCACCACCCGGCCCGAAAACTCAGCAGGTTGATCGGTCGCTGCGAGCAACAGCCCCGCTATCAGCATCATGGTGGGCAGTGATACCGCCAGACCGAATAATTTTACAGCGCGGTTTTGGTGCATCTCATTCTTCTACTTCGAGCCCTCGACATGATGATCTGTTCTACGGGACGATAGCCTCTGAACGTGAAGTGTACCATCACCGGCTCACCAACTCACACGCACGCCAGTCGTAGAAGCGGCACCGGAGTAGGCCCCACCATCCGCGGCGTTGTCATTCATATCTGCGAACTGTAGACCGCTCTGCAATTTCAGCTTGTGGCCGTAGAAGTAGTAATTGAGCCCCACATAGAACTCGTTGTAGCGATCCCCACGACCATCTGTCACCTGATTCTCATACCGCGCCAGGCGGACGCCGTTGTCATCTCGACTACGAAGGTAGGTGTAGCGGGTAACAACCTGGAAACCGGACGTAAGGTTGAAAAACGGCATCGCCATCGCACCCCACAAGTCGCTCTGCCCCAGGTAACCAGCCGCCCCGGAAAAATCCACGCGGAAACCCCACCGAATGTCCTCGAACCTGAAGTTCAAGGACGCGACGTGTTGAAGCTGTCGCGTAAAAGTGTTGTCCGGATCAGGGTCCTGATATACGTAGTTTCCTCTCAGCAGCGCGTCTTCGACTCCCAGAGCCTCCGAGAAGTTGTAGCCAAGGGACACAAGCCCGAAAGCACTCCCGTGGAAGTCACCGAACTCCCCATTGTCACGACCTCCGGTGTAGAGCCCCAGGTGGTAGACCCAATTCGAGCGCCCGCCCGCCGCGCTCACGCCAGGTATGTACTCGTCGGGAAACCACATGTTGTTGGCGAGATTGCTGCGGTCTATCGTCAGAAGCTCCTTTGACGAGGTCGACCCGTCTGTGGTGAACGCAACTCCCTGCTTGCCGACCTTCAGTGCGAAGGCATCACTCGCCTGCCATTCGACATACGTGTCTGTGAGCCTCTTGTAGAAATCGCCACCGCTGTCAGGATCAAAGCCGGCCTCGACGTGAACGGTGAGCTGGTGGAAGAACTCCGACTTCACACCAAGCCGCGTGCGTCGGACGTTCCAGTCGTCGAATGTGCCCTGGTCCGCATTAACGGCCGCAAACTCGTACTGAAACCTGCCGCTGAAGAGGACACTCTGAACCGTCTTGTTCTGGTCGTTGCGATACCACTCGGCAAACTTCCAGATATCATCGTAGGTCGACTGTGAGGTGGCCTGCTCCGGTGCTGTCAGCGCCAGCAATCCGCCTAGGATTACCGCAAGAGTAGGGGTCCGACTCAATTTCATTTACACGTCGAAGCCGCTCTCCTCCAACTCCTGGGCATGTTCGGCCCGCTGGGCGTCCTCTTCGTCCACCACCTGGCCGTCGAACAGGTGCACCGAACGGTCGGCCACTGTCGCGTAACGAGGATCGTGCGTCACCATGCAGATCGTCGCTCCCTCGTCGTGTAATTCCTTCATGAGGTCCATGACCGCATTCCCGTTCTTCGAGTCGAGGTTTCCCGTCGGCTCGTCGGCGAGCAGGATGAGTGGCTTGCCAACGATCGCCCTCGCCACCGCCACGCGCTGTTGCTGACCACCTGAAAGCTGACTCGGATAGTGCTTCGTGCGGTGCGCCATGCCGACCCTTTCGAGAGAGGTGTGCACACGCTCCCTGCGCTCACTTCCCGCCATCCCGCGGTAGGTGAGTGGAAGCTCCACATTTTCGTAGACGGTGAGGTCTCCGATCAGATTGAACGCTTGGAAGATGAATCCGATCGCCTGGTTGCGGATCTTCGCCCGTTGGGACGTTGTGAGGCTGGCCACAGGCTCGCCGTCGAGCAGATAGTCGCCGCCCGTTGGAGAGTCCAGGAGCCCGAGGATCGACAACAGCGTCGTTTTGCCGCAACCCGACGGACCGGCGATGGATACGAACTCACCCGCTTTGACTTCCAAATGGATGTCGGACAAAGCGTGGGTTTCCACCTCTTCAGTGTAAAACACCTTGCTGAGCGCCTGAAGATCGATCAGCGTGGACGAGTTGCCTTGCTCTGGCGTGTTTCCCATCATGCCTTCCTTGAAACTCCGGCAATGCTACAGCGAATGTGAATGGCCGGCGCGCCGGCCAGCCTCTGGTTTAATCCCTCAAGCGGACCCGATCGACACCGTCCCAATTGGACATGTCGGACAGGATCACGATATCCCCTTCCACCAATCCTTCGATCACTTCGATCTCGTTGACCGAGCTAGCCCCCAACATGACGTTGACACGTTCCGCGTACTGACCGTCGTCAACCAGCTTGAACATACCCACCCGCTGATTCGCCTGGCCATACGCGGGACGTCCGACATACGTCACGTCGTCCAGCCGTTGGATCACCACGTTGCCGTCAACGCTCAGGTCCGGACGAGCGCTCCGCGGAAGATCCGGGGGAAGCGCCACGTCGATCGTCACGGTGCCGTTCTGCACCGACGGATCGATGCGCACCACCTGCCCTGTGATCGTGTCGTTCCGTGTATCGATGTACGCGGTCTGCCCCGCGGTGATGTCCTGGGCTTGTGTCTGCGGAATACGGACCTCGGCTTTGAGGCGCCCCGGCTGCACGACCCTGGCAAGGGTCGCACCTGACTGAACCCACTGGCCCTCGTCGAGCGGGAGTTCGGCAAGAACACCCGAAACGCCGGCCGTCACCTGCAACGACGTCACTCGATCACGCTGGAACTCGACGATGTCGGTGAGACTCTCGATATTGAGCAACGCAGCATTCACCTGGTCGACGGCAGAGGCCTTAAGCAAACCCGCCTCCTCCTCATTGAGCAGCAACCGCTCCCGTAATTCGTCCACCGCGTCTCCGGTTCTGGCGAACTCGGTCGCGGCCACCAACTCGGGATTCGTGTCGAAGAGACGCTGGTTGGTGGCGTGCTCACGTTCGGCGTTCTGCAATTGGGTGCGCAACTGGGCCAGGGCCCCCGCTTGGGTGAGGCGCTGCGTCTCCAAGCTCGAACGTGTCTGAATCAGGTTGGCTTCGGCCGTGTTGAGCGACTGCTGGGCCTGGAGCAGTGAGATATCTACGTCCGGATTGCTCATCCGGACGATCACCGTGTTTTCCTCGATCGTGGTTCCGGGTAGAACGACGATTTGCTCCACACGCCCGGCCGTCAGAGCGGTAATCCAGCGCATTTGTTCGGGCACGAGCGTACCCGGCCCACGCACCTGTCGTATCATGGTGCCGTGCTGGACCGTGTCCACCCATACAGTCGCCACGTCAACGGCGGGCGCCGCAGGTTCAAGGTTCCTCAAGGCCACGGTGGCCCCAACCAGGGCCACGACCCCGACCGACCACTGTATGATTATTTTTCTCGTTCTTGGCTTGGGATCACGGGCTATGTCCACGATGACCTCACTCCTTAAAAGCTTTCCTACTCTTCTGGGCGGAGCTGCTGGCCCACGGCGTTTTCGAGGTTCGCCAGGCCGGCATAGAACGAATATAGACCGTCCAAGTAAGCCCGTTCCCCCTCCGCCATCGTACGCTCTGCGTCGAGCAATACAATGAAATTGTCCGCACCTAGACCGTATCGCGTGCGCGACATCTCCAGTTGCTCGGCGGCCACCTCGCGGCTCCGCTCCTCCACCTGAACCACACTGAATGCCGTCATCAGCGCATCGAGTGCAGATGTCACGCTAGTCCTAATCTGTAATTCCTCCGCCCGGCGGGAATACACAGCGTCCTCGAGTTGGTTGGAGGCCTGAGACACCGACCGCTCCCTGCTGAACCCGTTGAAAATCGGAATACTCAACCTCAAACTTGCTGAGAACGGCTGGCGTGTGAAGCCGAACGGAAAAGACCTGTTTCCGCCAAGGATCGACTCGCGGGCCTCGGTGCTGAGCTCCCCCGAGCCACACTGTTGGGGAAATCCCTCAAGCGGCGTCGTCAGGCCTGCTGAAATGTTGTTGAACGTCTGGCAACTCGCTAGCGCCCCAGCGGCACCCCTCTCGGCATTTGCGACGAGGAAGTCCCCGTTTGCGACTTCTTGAGTAAAACCCGACCAGCCACCCGTAAGGGTAACGCTCGGAAAATATTGCCCGCGGGCTTGCTGGAGGTTCGCGCGCCGAGCCCCTTCGTTGGCCACAACGGCTGTGAGCCCAGGGTGTGACTCCAGGGCAATCGAAATCAACTCCGTACTAGTCCAGGAGGGGCGGAACACTTCGAATTGACTCACCAGCTCCACGTCGGCACCGAGATCCAGGCCGACGGTCTCCAAGAGCCTCAGAGTCTCCACCCGCATGGCCGACTCTGCCTGTAGCAGAGCGACCGAGTCACGTCCGACCTGCACTTGCGCTGCCGCAGCGTCCATGACGATGGCTGCCTGCGCATCCACACGGGCCTGCACGATTTCGAGATTTTCGAGAGAACTGTCAACCTGTCTGCGGGCCACGTGGACCCGATCTCGCGCACGTAACGCTACCATGTACTGGAGCGTGACCCCGTATTCCATGAGAAACTCCGCCGCGTCGGTCAATGCTCGGGCGGCGTTCCGATCGGCTTTGGCACTGCCGAGACCGAACACGGTGTTGCCGTTCAACGTGTACGACCCTCCAATCGAAAAACTGGAATAGTAGAGCGCCCCTCGCTCCACCCCACCCGTATTGATCGTCCCGATCCGCGACTCTCCCGGAGCTTGGTAAGTTGCGCTCGCGTTCGCCGTGAACGACGGAAGGATAAGGTTACTCGTCGCTTGCCTCACACCCCAATCGAACTGCGCCTCGTTGTTCTGCGTGGAAAGAAACGTGGGGTTGTTCTCACGGGCGAGTTCGATCGCCTCGTCCAATGTAAGACTCACGGTTTCCTGCCCCAGCGCCATCGCCGCGGTCGCTAAAAAAACAGCCGCCGTCAGCACCGCTGCTCTCTTTGCGTGCCCAGCCTCCCAATCCGCCATTCGCGTCACCCTCTGTCTCATTCGCGTCACCCTCGGTCTCATCGTGTCACCTCGGTCTCCGCGCACGTTGATATGTCCATCCATGTGAAGCAAGGTCCGACTGGAACCAGCCCAAGAGCCAACGACTCCACCACCACCCTGCCCCGCACCTTGCGATCGGACCCCGCTACATTCGTCTTCGTGCTCGTTCTTCATGCACAGTCCATAGGGAAGACCCGTGCCAAACGCGATGTATCTTCTTAAACCGTTATACCAATTTCGGTTACACCCCTGGTCAGGGCCCCAAGGTCGGCCACCCTTTGGCCCATCTGCGGGACATCGCATCCCAATATCTAACCACCGGAGCGGGTATCTCGTCCTACCGGACCCAGTCTCGTACACGGCCCCCTGCGAGGGGTCCCCTACGTGACCCATCGGGGGCTGGTCTGAAGTGGCTAATTGCGACCTGAGGGTCCCAAGCAAGTCGCTGGCGGACCCGACCTAGGAGGGTGACAGAAAGGGAGGGTGGGCGTAGCACTTCAGCGTGCCTTGGCCTCAATCCAGTTTTCCCTGAACGTGCGCATGCCTGCATCCAACGGGATGCTCAGGATTTCGGGCTGTCCACGTTACCCGCCCACGCATGAACGGACAACGCTAAACAGGCTTAGCGTAATCCCGAGGCATGCTTCACCCAATCCGGGTATGCTTCCTGCAATACAATGAAGGTTCTATCTTGGCGCGGCATGTCGACCCCAACCGGAGCAAAATCAGGACGATGGTCACTGAGGAAGCCCTTCTTGAGCTCGATCAACGCCTCGGTTCTGGCAGAATGGAGGTGGATGCGCCACTCGCACCGCTGACCACGTTCCAGATCGGAGGCCCCGCCGACAGGCTCTTTCACGCACGAACCTCGGATGACCTGGGAGAGTCCATCCTGGCGGTGCGGGATCTCGGCATCCCACACTTCTTGCTCGGTAGGGGAGCCAACGTACTCGTTGGGGACCGGGGTTTTCGCGGCCTGGTGATCCGCTGTGAGGTGGACGGCACGGAATTCTTGGGCGATGGCCGCGTCCGCGCTGGTGCAGGCGTTGATACTCACCCCGATCTCATCGAGGCGACCGTCTCCCGCGGACTCGGTGGACTTCACCACTTTGTCGGGATCCCGAGCACCGTGGGTGGGGCCATGTGGCAAAACCTGCACTTTCTCTCACCTGCGCCTGAGAGAGAGCGCACCGTTTTCTTGGAAGAGGTGGTCGAATCTGCCGAGATCCTCTCGGAAGAGGGAGAACGACGGACGGTGGATCGGGAGTACTTCCAGTTCGGTTACGACTACAGCATCCTGCACGATAGGGCCGACGTCGTGCTCTCGGTGGACTTCCAGTTGACCCCCGCTCCCACTGAGGAACTACGCCGTGTCATGGCGGAAAACCTCGTCTGGCGTAGAGAGCGGCATCCGGACCTGAACGTTCTGGCAAGCGCGGGCTCAATCTTCCAGAAAATCGAGGGAGTCGGCGCCGGGCGCCTCATAGACCAGTGCGGGCTCAGGGGACAAACCCACGGAGGTGCCCAGATCTTCACGAAACATGCCAATATCGTAGTAAACCGAGGAGGTGCAACTGCCGCCGATGTCCGAGCCCTGATCGAGCTCGCTCAGACGCGAGTCGCCGACGAGCTCGGATACGAATTGGTGCCGGAAATCGCCTTCGTAGGGGAGTTTTGACTCCTCACCCTTTCCGATCACCCTCCGCGGCCAGCGATCTCCCCAAGCAGGGCCGAATCGATTTCATGGCCCCCGGCATGCGTGATCGTCTTGAAGGGGATCCCTAGCTCTCTCAGCCTCGCCTCCTGGGCGACGTGGGCCTCTTCGTTGATAAAATGATCGAGAAGCCCCCGCACCAGAATGAGCTCGGCGGATCCCAGCCGCTTAGGCCCCCGGTCCAGATCGAAATCCTCAGGGAGATACGCTCCCCAAAGGATGATCCGTGTGACGTCGGTGTCTCCCGCCGCCACCCACCGGCAGGCCGTGTGGGCGCCTTGTGAGAACCCCAAGACCGTGAGGGGCACCCCTTCGCCCGACCCTCCCGCTACCTCGTCGAGAACGGCGTCGAGATACTCCACATAGTCCGTGATCTCGTTCTCCCGGTCTTCTCGTGTCATCCACGTAGCGCCGATCGGGATTTTCTTGCTACGGCGGGTCTCAGGGCCATGAAGGTAAAAGCGGGAGAGGCCCTCGGGCGCCACAATCAGCCGTTTCCCATCGTCCAGCCCGGCGAACCGGGGTAAGAAGCGCCGTGCCAGCTGTCGAATTCCATGGCATACGAGCCAGATTTCGCGGACGTCTGAGCCAGCCGCCCCCAGGGTGTAATAGCGCGCCGTTCGAGCGACCCGGATATGCCGCTCCTTCATTGCTCGTATTGGAACGGGCTGGTCGCCGAGTCGAAGCCCGGTAGCGAGAGGTCCCTCTCGGACAGCGCAGGATTATCCACAGGCCATGGAATCCCGATCAACGGATCATCCCAAACGATTCCACCGTCGAGCGCAGCGTCGAACTCGTTCGAGACCTTGTAGACCACATCGGCACGGTCACTGAGGCATACGTATCCGTGGGCGAAGCCCTCGGGAATGTAGAGGATCACCCCATCTCCGCCGGACAGCACCGCACCGGCCCACTGACCGAACGTGGGAGAGCCCACCCGGAAGTCCACTGCAACGTCGAAGACCTCCCGCGGACCACTCGAACCAGTTTCGCCTGCGCCTTGGGAGGCGCTTGGTAGTGAAGCCCCCCCAGCACTCCCCGAACTGAGCGGGCATGATTGTCCTGAAGAAAGACGTCCCTGATCCCCGCTTTCTCAAACGCGGAGGCACGGTACGTCTCTGAGAAGAAGCCTCGAAAATCACCGTGCCGAGCCGGCGTGATGCGGATGACGTCGGAGATTGAGAAAGGCTCGAAACGAAATGACATGAAAATGCTGGATGGGGTGGTCATATCGGTGTATGAGTTCACGCCGCTCGGAGGAGCGAGCGAATTGCGCCGAAAGTTGAGTGCGCGCCGCTTGACCGGCAACCCGTCGCGGGCAGCCGATGGGTGGAGGGCGGTGCCATGACCGTGGGAATACTCTCCTTCGATATCCAGTATTTCTTCTGATCTCGCGGCAGGGTACCGGGTGCCCCCGACAGGTCTAAGCCATAGGTGGCTCGTCCAGAATCCCGGCGTCCAACAACACCTGGCGTGCCCTCTCCTCATCCTCTGCCCGAACGACCAGCCGCGCAGGATTGACGAACGCCAAGCCCACGTCCATGCCGCCGGCATCATCGATGAGCAGGCCTTTCTAGACCAGGCCTACCAGCTACACGCCGAACGCGAATCCATGTTCTTCCACGCCCTCGAAAAAACCCGCAAAGGC
>PAUA01000005.1 GCA_002712565.1 Gemmatimonadota bacterium
GTCATAAACACGTGGATACTGGCTATGAATACCACAGGCAACTGTTGGGATGTGTTTGTGAATTTCACAGGTAGCACAGTGTAACGTCTATTCAAAGGTCATGCGAAACAATTAATAGTGCACAGTTCTGCATACTAAAAAGCCTCTATTTGAGCGTGAAAAATTACACATAATTTCACGAACATAAAACGAACACATTCCGTTTTATTCGTTAAAGTATTGATATAGCGTGACTTAATTATTTGTCAATAATTCAATAAAATGAATTCTTGATTGACTTGAAATACGAAGAATNTGGTGTGATTCAGAGNTTATTCAAAAATNTGAATNAATCGTCAAGAANATTGGTTTTTCTGGANTCCTTNAAACCNCATAAAGTGAGTATTTACTAAGGAATTTGAAAAATCAATGTTGGCTCGGATCTTGCATATTATGTCTATACGTTTCTGGATTTAGTGTGTAGAAGTGTGAACTNGGTTGATGATTATGGCTTGCTTCTGATTAAAAACAGGCCTAAAATCAACCATCTTTCCAGAAACAGAGTTGTTTCTTGAAGTGNAGGAATGTTCGTTTTTGTATGTTGAAAAGAAGGTACGTATGTTTGTTAATTTGTTAATCATGTTCTTCATAGTAGGAGGGGAACACTTATGAGGAAGTCGGTAATGCTCGTTCTCTGTGCGCTACTGCTCGTCGGTAGTGCCACGGATGCAATGAGTCAGCAGTTCACCGGTAATCTTCGTGGCTCGGTAGCTGACGCACAGGGGATCATCCCCGGTGTGACGGTCACCTTGACCAACGAGGGCACAACTGTTGCCCGCGATACGATTACCAACGGCGTCGGTGAGTATTCTTTCGTCGCCGTCACGAACGGAACGTATACCGTTCGCACGTCGCTCCCTGGTTATAGAACCCTTGAGCAGCGTGGACTAGTCATCGGCACGAACGCCAACATTACGTTGGACTTAGTGCTGGAAGTTGGAACCGTCGAAGAAGAGATCACGGTTACGGCCGCTGCGCCGTTGATCGAGACCTCAAATGCTTCGGTCGGTGAGAGTCTTGACCGTGAAATTCTTGAGACGTTGCCGGCTCCTGGCCGTAACGCCTTCTTGATCGCGGTTACGATTCCAACGGTCATGCCGGTTGGCGACCCGCGNTTTAATCGCCAGCAGGATCAGACCAATGCTTCGCGTATCTCGCTAGGTGGTGGTGGTGTTCGTGCGAACAACTACATTCTTGACGGTGTTCCAATTACGGAGCTGTCAGGTCGCGCGGTGCTTAACCCCACAATCGAGGCGCTTGCTGACGTTAAAGTTTCGGTCCACACGTATGACGCAGAAATGGGTCGTACCGGTGGCGGCGTGTTCAACACGACCGGCCGCGTGGGCACGAACGAATTTCATGGCAGCGGCTTCTTCCAGACCCGTCCGGTTTGGGGTCAGATGCTGAACTACTTCGTGAGCGAGTCTGGTGGCACGAAGGCGAGCAGCGCGCTTGACCAGTCCTACTACCGTCTCTACGGTGGTGGTGTTGGTGGCCCAATTGTTCGGAACCGAACATTCTGGTGGTATGGCATGGAAGGGTATCGGTCGTTCACGACTGACACTCCCCAGCGTACTTGGGCTGGCCCGAACCAAAAGCTCGGCGACTTCTCGTCGTCGACGATTAGTGGAACGGCCGTCCGAATCTGGAATCCGTATTGTCGTGGCCTAACAGCTGCGAACACGCGGTGCCCGGCGACTGGCTCTGGTTCGCTTGCGACACCTGAGTTCACGGGCGCGATCATTCCGNCAAGCCATCCGGCGCGGTCCACAGTGGCAGGCAACATCAATGCCCTCTGGCCGACCAAGACCATTAGCGGTAGAACCTATGCTGGTAACGAAGATGGTCAGCCGAATGCCACAGATTCATCCCAGACGATCGACTTGGCGGACATGTACACCTTCAAGGTGGAGCATAAGTTCTCCGACAATTGGTCGCTCAGTGGGTTGTATCTTTATAACAAGACAGACGAGCCGGCTTCTGACTACATTGGAGACAAGACGGCGAAGACCGACTACTTCTTCAGTGGTGCGACGTGGTACCTTGAGCGCCGCCCGCACGTGTTCGTGGCTAACAATACGAACATCCTGAACGACACGACTGTTTTGACGATGAGGTATGGTTGGACGCGATGGCTGGATAACACGATTCCAGGCGTCTCACCGAAGGGGCCAGCAGCACTTGGCTTCCCCACCTCATTTACAGGCGATATTCATGAAACCGGAAAGACCCTGCTGTCAGGGGTTAATTTCTCCGGTAACGTTGGCTACCGAGCCATTGGTAAAAACGCCAAGACTCTTGGTCGGGTGTGGAAGTCGCCGATTTCGGCTAACGTCGCCCTCTCGAAGTTATGGGGAGCTCACACCGTTAAAGTCGGTGTGGACTACCGTTCGATGGGCATTAATACGCCGACGCGTTATAACACTGCTGGACGATTCACCTTCGAAGAGAATTTCACGAAGGGTCCAGCCGGTGAGGGTGGTCATGAGTACGCGAGCTTCTTGCTTGGTGCACTCAATGGCGGTTCCACCGATGCCAACCGTGGTCTCCTCGACATGTATACGACCTACATGGGCGCATACTTCCAGGATGACTGGCGTGTCAACTCGCGTTTCACCCTCAACTGGGGTCTGAGACTCGAGCATGAAAACGGCATGAGTGAGAGGAATAACGAGATTACTGTTGCGTTCGACCCGAACGTTCCGAGTCCACTCGGAACTCAGTTGAATACTGCCGGCCAAACTGTAAACGCGGCCGTCGGAAAGACACTGATGGGTGGCTTGAAGTTCGCCGGTGTCGATGGTGCACCAACCGAGCAGGGCAACCTTGCGGCAGTCCGTATTTCGCCGCGCTTGGGGATGACCTACTCGCTGAACGACGAAACCGTCCTTCGTGCCGGTTACGGTCTGTTCTACGCGCCATGGCAGTACTCAACAGGTAGTCACGGCCAAATCGGGTTCACACGGGCAACATCCGTGAGCCAGACCAGCGCCGACCTCACGGAAGCCCCGATCACAACGCTTGATGATCCGTACCCAAACGGCCTGGTGGCTCCTATAGGTAGCACCTTGGGTCTGTTGACGGGTATTGGCGGAAACATCCAGTTTGTTGATCAGAACAAGGGCGACCCAACCGTGCATCAGTATTCGCTCGATTTGCAGCGGGAACTCCCAGGTAACATGGCTATCACCATTGGTTACACGGGCGCGACCGGACGCAACATCGGCTACTGCGGCACGAACTCAGGCTGCACAGTCAACATCAACCAGATCAATCCAGCGGCTGCCAAGTCGAGTTATCCGAGTGGCAGCACGTGGGATCCGGCAGCACTGCGCGCTTCTGTCACCAACCCATTCTTGGGTGCGGCAGGCGCGGGTGAGTACAAGACCCGGAGCACGATTGCAGCTGGTCAGTTGATTCGACCGTTCCCGCAATTCGGCAACGTTCAGCGCCTTGAGCAGACTGCAGGCGGAAAGCGTCAGTATCACGCTTTCGTCCTCAAGCTCGACAAGCGGACTGGCGGAAGCTGGTGGGGTGGTCGTNTAAGCTACACACTGAGCAACATGAAGGACAATCAGTGGGGCGAAAGCGTCAGCTTCGCTAGCCGCACCGCGGCCCCGCAGAATGTCTACGACATCGAAAATGGTGAGTATGGTCGCAGCATCATCGACTCACCGCATCGCTTAATCTTGGCTCCGATCATCCGGATTCCAAGCCCTGGCGAAGATAATCCAGCAGCCAATTTCATTCTTGGCGGCTGGTCGATGTCTGCTGTTGTGGAGATGGTTAGCGGCCCGCCTGTCAACGTTGTGGCAAGCGGCGGTCTTTCAGACTCCAACCTCGGCCTGATGGGTGCACGGCAGCGCCCGAACCTGAGCGGTTCATCGAGCACGTCCGGNAGCGATCTGGAGCGTGTTGCGAGTAAGGGTAACGAGGCAGCTCGGTGGTTCCAAGCGTCAGCGTATTCGGATCCTGGAAAGGGTGCCTTCGGAAATGCCCCGCGTGCGGATGGCAACTCCCGATACCAGTTCCGGAAGAATATTGACTTTGTCGTCGCAAAGGACACCAATGTTGGTGCCGGCGCGGTTTTCCAGACAAGGTTTGAAATTCTGAANATGACCGCAACNCCGAAGTTTGGTGGCCTTAGCTCCAACTCGTTCAACAGTTCGACCTTTGGTCGAATTACGCGTCAGAACGGGTTCATGCGCATTTGGCAGATCAGCTTCCGTCTCNCCTACTAAGACGGCAGTCAGTCTGTTTGAACATTGAAAGAGGCGGCCTTNGGGCCGCCTCTTTTTTTTTGTGGTCACCCCCTCTTTTTTATCTGGCTTCCGGGTGGTTATTACCAGCNCGGGTCTGAAGGCATNCTAGGAGTGCTTGACAGAACGCACTCTGTCGACGATTGTGGAAGGGANGTCGTGCGTAGGNCGACATAGTGCCGGTGGGAGNTCCTCTCTCTTGATCCAATTCATCATCCGTTGCTGTCTGCTTGCGATCCTGTCTACCAGNTCGCTGGGCATGGCGACGGCGACGTTTGCGGCTGGACTGGACGGCAAGGTTTTTGACCCAGCTGGTCGTGTGGTGCCAGGCGCCACGGTGCTCGTGTCTGACTTGAGTATGGTCCGGGCGACGATCTTGACGGATGATCAGGGCCGGTTTGCGTTTACCGATCTACCTCCTGGACGTTACGAAGTGCGAGTGGTTCATGCGGGGTTCGGTGCGCCCTTGATCATGGTGAATCTCGTGCGTGACGTTGTGCGGTCGGTGTCNATCGTCTTGCAGGTGCGCGCAGTTTCTGAATCGATTATTGTGACGGCGGCCGCACTTGAACAGCCCCGGTCGCGTGTCAATGACAGTGTGTCGGTGGTCACGCGCGAGCAGATTGCCGCCCGCCAGATCGAGACNGTNGCCGACGCACTCCGCTTGGTGATGCCAGGCCTTAGTGTGACGCGAGCCGGTGGCCGAGGAGGCCTCACCGAATTGTACGCGCGTGGCGGCGAGTCAGATTTTTCGCTCGTGCTCATCGACGGTGTTCGGGTCAATGGTTTCGGTGGCAGTTATGACTTCGCGCACTTACCGGTCGGTGACATCGAGCGGATTGAAGTGGTCCGAGGCCCACAGAGCGCCATATACGGGTCGGACGCAATCGGTTCGGTCGTCCAGATCATTACGCGCCAGGGAGGACCACCACGCGCAGACGGGGTAATCGAGCGAGGTGCCTTCGGCACATCCCGTGTGGGCGTGAACACGGCGGGTACGTTGAATGCCTTCAGTTGGGGTGCGGCTTTCGAACAGCTCGACAGCGACGGGCAGACCGGCAGGACCCTCGCGTCAGGCGAGACAGTCAGCAATGATGACTACCTACGTCGCGATCTGTCCCTGACAGGGCGCTGGCGCGGAACCAAGGGTACTGTGCTCCGCTCCACGTTTCGCTACGGGACCAACGACCGTGGTTTTCCAGGGCCGTGGGGTAGTGACCCTGGTGGTACTTATTCCGGTGTCGATCCAGTCTCGCGTGGCAACAACAACAACCGGCTTTTCTCAGTCGGTGTCAGTCAGCGGCTGGGTCGACGTATCGACCAGCGAGTCGATGTCAACCACACGAGGACCAAGAGTCTGTTCAAGAGCCCGTCAGGCGAGTCGAGATCTGAATCCAGTCGTCTGACAGTCCGGGCGCGCACCGACGCAAGGCTGCGGCCGGGCCTTGTGGTGACTGGTGGCCTCGATTTCCAGCGCGAAGAGGCCGGCAATGCCTTCATCACGGACAGCACGTTCAACGAAATACCGGTCAAGCGCCAGATCCTAGGCTATTTTAGCGAACTCCGGTTCGACCCGACCACACGCCTGTCGATGGCTGGAGGGATCCGTCTTGACCAGATCCGGCTGAAGGACTTGGCCGGTGACGGGTTTGGGCGTCCGACGTTTACCGACCGGACAGAGATGTCGGTGAATCCCAAGGTGTCGTTCGGCTGGTATATGCGACCGGCGGACGTCACGGACAACTGGAGCCGACTTCGCGTAAGCGCTGGCACGGGCATCCGGCCACCAGGAGCGTTCGAAATCGCGTTCACCGACAACCCCGCGCTGAAGCCTGAGCGAACTCGGAGCGTGGATGTTGGCTTAGGGCAAGCGCTCGCCTCTGGTCGCATCGTCCTTGAGGCAACCGCGTTCTTCAATCGCTACGATGATCTAATTGTTTCGGTAGGTCAGTCGTTCAAGGATGCTAGCCAGTTCCGGACCGATAACCTCGATAACTCCCGAGCGCGTGGACTCGAAGTGGCCGCCAGTGCGCGCACGGACCAAGGGTTTGAGGTTCGCGCCACCTATACATGGCTTCACACTGAGGTACTCGAGCTCGACGAGACTCTCGGTCAAGCCAAGACAGGGTTCAACGTGGGTGACTCGCTCTTACGCCGGCCTCGTCATCAGGGCAGTCTGGAAATCCTGTTCACGCAGTCCCTGCTCACAGTCTTTACCTCTGCCGGCGCGCGAGGCCGGACACTCGATGTCGACCCGTCGTACGGAACGTTCGGAGGACTGTTCCACAATCCTGGCTATAAGGTAGTTGATTTGGGAGGCAGTCTCCGAATCTTGGAGGAGCTCGAACTGACGGCTCGCGTGAAGAATTTGTTTAATCGTCACTATGAGGAGGCGTTCGGCTTTCCAGCGCTCGGGCGCAGCTTCGTCGTAGGAGTCCGGATTGCTACACGTTGAGGCTGTTTTGTTGGCAATCTGTTCGCTCGTGGTGACATCGAGGCAACATGACCGTCTGAGTCCGAGCATAGGGCACGCTGAATGACTTTAGCTCCTCTTCCTTCATTACGATTAAGAGTATTTAGGCCTATCAGAAGTGCTTGACAGCACGCGCTATCTCGGAGATCGTGAAAGAAGAATATCTAGTAAAAGATGATGCAATATCTGGGATCTGTATACAGCGTCACCAAGGTAATCCTCTGTGTGGTGATCATTTTGGTGATGACACCTGAAGTTCAGACACAGTCTGCTTCCCAGTCGACCAATCCGTTGTCGGTACCATTTGGCGCACGACAACTGTTTGGCGACCGTGAGCAACTGGATCAAGACCTCTGGGCGCCCGAAGTTTTGGCACAACGGTATGAACGACGTTTTGTCGCGCTGTGGGATGCCTTGCTAACCCGAGATGACAAGTTTGCAATCCTCGCCGCGGTGCCGTTTTCCAAACTCACCATGGGCACCCCTGGGAGATTCGAGACGCTCGGTCTGGGAATTCAGCGGAGCCAGTTTGGCGCGCCGACAGTCGACTTAGATCCTGCAGCCTGGAAGCGCCTGCTTGACCGGTTTCAGCGTGAGGGATATGTGATCGAACAGACCGAATGGCACCACAGCAAGTTCGAAATGCCCCAGAACGAACGTCCTGCCTCTTCTGAAGTCGTAAGTGTGATTCATGCAACCCGTGCCGATCCGGCCCACCGTGTGATGCTCCGAGCGGTACTTCGAGTGGAGTGGTCGCCTCGCGTTGATGCCGAAGATCTGCCGATTCCAGATCGCATTGTGATCAAGGACGTTGAAATGCTGGAACGGCACGCGCCGGCGGCCTTTCAGGAAGTTTTCACGGTAGAACGAACACAGACGCGGTATCCACTCGGTCCCCTACTCGTACAGGATCTTGATGGGGATGGGCTCTCAGAGATTATCCTTGGCGGATTTAACCAGACGTTGTGGAATCGTGGAAACGGTCAATTTGCGGCGGAACCGTTTCTGGCTGATGACCAACACATCTTCTCCGATGCTGGCATTCTGGCTGACTTTACGAATGATGGGTATGTCGACTTCGTTGCGGTAAATACCAGTATGCACCCGTTTCTTTTTGAGGGCAGCGCCGAGGGACAGTTCGTAAAGAAGGGAACCCAGATTTCTGAGGCGACCTTTGAACAGCCTAGGTCACTGACGGCTGGCGATATTGACGCCGATGGGGATCTCGATCTCTTCATTGCGAACTACAAGAGCGCCTATATTGGGGGCCAGATGCCCAGTCCATACTACGACGCCAACGATGGTTTTCCAGCGGCACTCTTGCGCAACGACGGCGATGGTTCGTTCACGGATGTCACCGACGCGGCAGGGCTCGGACGCAAGCGGTTCCGACGGACCTATAGCAGCTCTTTTGTCGATCTCGACGAGGATCGCGATATGGATTTACTGGTTGTCAGCGATTTCGCCGGCTTCGATATGTATCTGAATGATGGGCACGGGCATTTCACGGATGTCACTGAGGTATTCGGTCGTGATCGCCACATGTTTGGCATGTCCCATACGTTCGGGGATTATGATCTTGATGGGGATCTGGATTTTTATGTAACTGGAATGAGTTCAACGACCGCCCGGCGGCTTGAAAGTTTGGGCCTTGGGCGAAACGACAAGCCGGAACACAACGCATTGCGCCAGGCGATGGGATATGGCAATCGGATGTTCCTGCGAAACGGGAATGGGTTCGAGCCAGCGTCATTTAATGCCGATGTTGCCCGCACCGGCTGGTCGTGGGGAACGTCATCGTTCGATTTTGACAATGATGGCGATAAGGACATCTTCGTTGCTAATGGACATATTAGCGGGGGGAGTACTCAGGATTACTGCACCACCTTCTGGCGGCACGATATCTATACGGACGATTCCCAGGATGATGTTGCACGCGAAAATATGTTTCAATTTGTCATGACCCCACTCCAGGAAACTGAAATCTCCTGGAACGGCTATGAACACAAGGTCTTATTAATGAATCACGGCGGTACGGGGTTTACAAACGTTGCGTATCTGTTGGGTGCAGGCTTTGAGTACGACGGGCGCGCTGTGGTAACCGAAGACTTGGATGCAGATGGTCGTGTGGACCTCCTGGTGCTCGAATTTAAGTCGGGTGGTGGTGCTGGAGATCAGAACGACCAGATTCTCCATGTCTACCAGAATCGGCTCATGGAAGCTGGCAATTGGGTCGGGGTACGCTTGGACCAGGCTCGCTCAAACCGGTCGCCGATTGGAGCCACCGTGACCGTGGTGACGGCTACAGGGTCACAAATGACTCGTTTCGTCACCGGCGATTCGTTTTCTGCACAACACTCGGCGACCGCACACTTTGGCCTTGGNGACCTCACTGCCATTGACTCGATTGAAATCGAATGGGCCGATGGCACGCATCAGCGCATTGAGNATCCTGCGGTTAATCAATATCTGGCTCTCCCTCTATCCGACGACTNAACCACTCAAGAGGATGGGATGTTTCGCTAAGGTGCGTTGAGTGCTTCAAGGCGAGATTCGTAGTATCTGGCCGTAGCGACGTCATCGATTCCGTGATAGTAGTCGGCGAGGTTCTGGTAGGCCGGCACAAAGTAGGGATTAAGTTCGAGCGTGCTTTTCCAGTAGGGCACCGCGTCCGCTATNCGGCCAACCAGTTTATTGTACAAACCGAGATTGAAATGGGCCTCGGCATTTTCAGGGTTGACCCGCAGTTCTTCCAAGAATCGTGCTTTCGCCGACGCTGAGTCCCCTTTCGCCATCAAGACGATACCGAGGTTGTTATTGGCTTTCGGTGTTTCAGGATCGAGTGAGAGTGCTCGACGATAATGGAGTTCTGCCTGACCTGGACGGCCGCGTTCTTCTTCCATCTGACCAAGATTGACGAGCGCAATTGGCGCGTACGGNCTGTCGTTGGTGGCGCTTGCCCAGTATGTAAATCGATCGGTAAAGACTGCTGAATGTCGGACAGTCTGGACGGTGAACAGAGCCAATAAAATTACGGCCACGACGTGCNGACGGCGTGCCGTGTGTTCAGCGATCTTGATCTGGGAGAGGCCAATNCACAGGCCGAGCAGGGGGACGTAGGCGCGATGTTCGTAGATTGGCATTTCGTCGACCAGTAAGGTCGGCAGTAAAAAGAGGAGGAACCATCCCCAGACAAACACCTGTCGACGTGGTGTCAGCACGCGACNAAATATGGTTGCACAGATACCAAGNGCCAACACCCCTAGCATAAGTCCAGTGANGTCCAACGATGGCATGATGCTGAGACGAATGGGTGCAACAACTTTACCGGTATGGACTAAGAGGTCTGGAATATTCACGAACAGCGTCTGGCTTAATGACCGGATCGTTGTGACTTCAAACACGTCACCGCCTGAGAGGGCCTGCTGTCGCAGACCGTACCAGCCAAGCAGAATTACCCCATAACCCANGAGNAAGCTGCGGTGCCGGAGATAAAAACTGGATTGCCCGACCCACAACCANGCGAATAGGACGAATAGTGGGAGCATCATGATCGCGGATTCTTTCGTGAACAGCGCNAGGGCGAATGCGATAAGGTGACCCAACAGAGCNGTCGTGGCATTGGTTCGANTGAACCGGATCAANCTGAGCATGGATATGAGCACCCACACTGCGAGGAGGAGATCGTTNCGTCCAACGATCCAACAAACAGCCTGAACGTTTACGGGGTGGACAGCGAACAACAGCGCACACGCCNCGGCCACTCGTCGATCTGCCTGCATTGCGATCAGCAGACTGTAAAGCAGGAACACAACCAGTGTATGCATGGCCACGTTGGTCACGTGATACACCGTGGCTTCACCACTNCCGAGTTGAGTGTCCAGGATCAANGAAGAAATAACTAAGGGTCGATAGTAAGTCTTTTGGTCATTAAGTTCGCCGTCGACTTCGAAATAGCTGCGCGTGAANGTGTTTGGAATATTCCCTAACTGACTGATAAATAAGCGGTTCTTGAGAANGAGATCCGCGTCGTCTGCCTGAACGTAATCATACTGGACACTCTGGCCGTAGACCAGCAGCGGTACAAGCACAACGAATAGTAGGAGGCCGTGACCAGTGGACGTTGGTTGGTCTCTGCCACGCACCCGCTTTCGATTGTTCACGCTCACACTGCCGTGATTCTAGCGTAATACCTGTCAGTTGGCACTTACTCAACAGTGCACAAGGAGTGTGCTACCGAAAAATGTGGTTTTCAATATGGTGAAGCACTTGGCTGGTCACGGGGCTTATCCATGGGCCATACACTGAAGCCAACTAGACTTGAATTCACCTTGAANTCCGCAACTACTGTTCGCCCGCCACCGTCCGTCAGCCACTCGAACAGATGTTTTNTTAGTTCTCGCGATTCTTGATGCGGGTCTTCGGTGTTCATGATGACTGCATACGTGTTCAAGAGGTGCGGTCCTCCTTGAAAAACGGGCTGCAGATCTAGAGCATCTTGTGCGCGTGCAAACGTCGAATCGTCCGTTAGCATATAGGCTTCTATCTCGCTTGCCATACGCAGACTTCGACCCTGGCCCTGTCCCGTAATAACCAGTTGATCTGCAGATGGAGTCACACCGGCTAGCGTGAACAATTGCTGCTCGCGGGTGTGGGTGCCGGATTCGTCACCTCGTGAAACGAAACGGGCTCCGTGCTCAACGATTTGCTGCATTGCGGCTTCAATGGACGGCGCAGACAGGACGTTTGCTGGATCGTCGAGCGGTCCAACCAGTAAAAATTGGTTGTACATTAGTTTCTTGTATGACCACTCAGGGTGCTTCGCGAGAAAGCTTGCTTCCATGGTTGGCGCATGACTAATCACCAGGTCGGCTTGTTCACGATCCAACATCTGCAGCGCCAGGCCACTACCTACGAGATGGCCATCGATCCGCGCACCAGATANCTGCTCAAAGGCGGGTAACAGTACNTCAAGNAGGCCACTATTGCTGACACTTGTGCTGGTAGCAAGAATGACAAGCTGTGTCTCACTCTGTGTCGCGCAAGCTGCACCAGTGACTANNAGTCCACACACTAACGAATAGACAAAGTGNTGTTTGAGCCTCTTCACGTTTCCTNCGGTTCTTAGAGAAGTCCGAGTTGGAGCTTGGCAGCATCCGACATCTTTGTTTGATCCCAAGGTGGTTCCCAAACCACTTCAACTGTGGCATCAGTGACATCAGTCACTTCCTTCACCGCGGTTGTGACTTGCTCGGGTAAGATTTGAGCCGCCGGACAATTCGGTGCTGTGAGTGTCATCTGTACCTTGACTACCGCATCAGCGTTGATCCGGATGTCGTAAATCAATCCAAGCTCATAGATATTGACGGGAATTTCTGGATCGTACACTTTCGAGATAGCTTCAATGATGCGCGGCTTTAACTTGAGGGTCATTAAAGGATCGTCACTGGGCGTTGGAGATGGCTCCGGTGATGGTAGATCCTGAGTTGATGCCGCGGCCACGGCATCGGAATTCACCGCTGTTTCTGGCGTATCAGGTTGTTCCGCATTGAGCATCGAATCCGAATTGAGATTTAAGATCCCCATCGTTCATGTACTCCTGTCGTTATTCAGTNGTTGCAACCTTGTGTTCGGGCCTGAAAGCGGATCTCAAAGTATGCCACGCTAGCACAGCACATTTCACACGTGCCGGGTATTCTCGTACACCGGCAAACACAGACAGTTTGCCGAGTTGGTCCGTATTTGGCAACGTGTCACTGTCGGCTGTTACCATACCTTGAAATCTTTCAAAGAGCGTCTCGACCTCTTTTAGGGACTTTCCTTTGATGCTTTCAGTCATCAACGAGGCTGACGCTTTCGAAATAGCACATCCGGAACCATCGAATCGCACGTCGCGAATCACTTCGCCGTCGAATTGTAAATAAAGCGTCAGTTTATCGCCACACAGTGGNTTGTACCCTTCAGCAGTNCGATCGGCCTCCTCCAGAACACCGAAATTTCTCGGCCGCTTATTGTGATCGAGGATGACTTCTTGGTACAGGTCGCGCAGATCTAGGTTCACGCAAACACCCCACGTGCTTTTTCGAGCGCCTTAACGAGTGCATCTATCTCATACCGCGTGTTATACATCGCAATCGACGCACGTGCTGTCGCTGCAACACTAAAACGATCCATAACCGGCTGCGTGCANTGGTGACCAGTACGAATTGCAACGCCTTCTTGATCCACGATGGTCCCGATGTCATGAGGGTGGACGCCCTCAAGCACAAAAGACAGGATACTCGCTTTCTCGCGCGCNGTGCCAATCATGCGGAGGCCTTTAATACTCGTTAATGCCTCAGTTCCGTAAGCGAGTAATTCTCCCTCGTGTGCNGCGATTACGTCCAAACCAACGCTGTTGACATATTCGATTGCGGCCCCTAAACCAATCGCGCCAGCGATGTGAGGTGTGCCCGCCTCGAATTTGTGCGGTAATTCGCTGTAGGTAGTCTTTGCAAAGGTAACTGAATTGATCATGTCGCCACCACCTTGGTAGGGCGGCATGGTATCTAAGAGTTCACTCTTGCCGTACAGAACTCCGATTCCAGTCGGGCCATATATTTTATGACCGGTTAACACAAAGAAGTCACAATCCAGCGCTTGCACGTCAATAGGCATGTGGTACGCCGACTGAGCACCATCGACCAGNACTGGAATGTCTTGTTGATGTGCCAGGTCGATAATCTTCTTGACCGGATTGATAGTTCCGAGCGAATTCGAAAGATGGACAATCGACACCAATTTCGTGCGGGGGCCAAGTAACGCTTCAAACTCGTCCAGNTGAAGTTCACCGGTGTCGTCGATTGGTGCGACGCGAAGGCAAGCGCCCGTCTGTTCGCAGAGCAGTTGCCATGGCACGATGTTAGAGTGATGCTCCATAGTCGTGATGACGATTTCATCTCCGGGTTTTGCGTGCTGACGCCCGTAGGTTTGGGCAATGAGATTAATACCTTCAGTCGCATTACGGGTGAAGATAATCTCGCTCGATGATCGTGCGTTTANAAAACGTTGCACCACTGTTCGAGCCGTGTCATGCGATTTTGTTGAATACTCGCTCAAGTAGTGGACGCCTCGGTGAATGTTGGCATTCTCTGTGCTGTAGTAACGATTTAGGACATCAATGACAGGCTGAGGCTTTTGTGTGGTAGCGGCGTTGTCGAGATAGACTAATTGCTGCCCATGCACTTCCCGCTCCAAGATCGGAAAATCAGCGCGGACACGTTCAACGTCAAATGCTGATGTCGNAGACGCACTCTTACGAGGATTCACACTCTTGCCNCCAAGACTGCCATGGGCAATTGTTTCAGTAAGGCGGTCTCCAAATAAGNGCGAAGAGAGTCGAGCGAAATTCGGCTGAGAACATCGTTGGCAAAAGCATGAATCAAGACGTGGCGGGCCTGGGCTTCGTCGAGGCCTCGTGCGCGAAGATAGAACAGNGCGTCGTCATCCANCTGCCCAACGGTCGCGCCGTGTGTGCACTTGACGTCATCTGCGAAGATTTCTAATTCTGGTTTNGTATTAATTTGCGCATCCTCGGAGAGGAGCAGCGCCTGATTTGTCTGCTTGGCATCAGTTTTTTGGGCATCAATTCGAACGATAATCTTGCCGTTAAAAACCGACCGTCCGTGGCCGTTTAGTACTCCCTTGTAAAGTTCATGACTGTTACAGTGTGGCACGGCGTGGTCTATCGTCGTGTGACTATCGACGAGTTGGTCGCTGTTAGCCAGATAAAGCCCGTTTAACGTGCATTCGGCGCCTTCCCCTCTTAGGAGCGCGCCAATGTCATTTCTAACAAGCCTCCCACCCAGCGTCACGGAAGTGGACCTAGTCGTGCTATCTCGTCCAAGTCGCAGGTTGGAGCTGGCAACATGATAAGCAGCCAGATTTTCTGACAGCACCTTATAGTGCTCCAGGGTACTACCTGGACCGATATCAATTTCAGTGACAGCGTTGGTGAAGTGCGGAGAGTCGTTTACGCTGACGTATTCCTCAATCACCGTCGACCGACTATTTTCACCAAGTACAATGAGGACACGCGGGTAGGTTGCCGCAGCTTTGCTCGGAGCGGTCGATATAAAGAGTAAGTGAATCGGCTCGTTCAAGGTCGTGTTGTTTGGTACCGATACAAAGGCGCCATCCTGCCACAGGGCCGTGTTCAGTGCCGGGAAGGCACGATCGCGGTATGAGGTGAGCTGGGCCAGATGTGGTTCCACCTGCACCGATTTTTTAGTTAGTGCATGACTTAGATTTTCCACGGTGACACCAGTCTGTGTTGCCCCATCGGTGTTCGATAGCGCTGGTGCAAACCGACCATTCACAAAAATCAGTCGTGGGCCTGAGAGAGTCGAGAAGGAGAATGCCTCAAATTGTGCTGTGCCGACTGTAGCTTCCTCAGCAAGTTTGAATTGGGATTTGGCAATTCGCTCCACATTGGTGAATCGCCAGTCTTCTAATCGAGTCGTTGGAAACCCCAACTGACTAAAGTGCGTCATTGCCTCTTGACGCATCTGCCGTATGCCGGCTGGTGCTTCCCGAGTGCTCTGTAGCGACTCGAACTGAGCGAGATACGTATCTAGATTGACGGACGGTTCTGTTGACACGTGCCCTATGCTCCTATTTCCGCCGTCTCATTTTCGATCCAACCATAGCCCTTTTCTTCTAACTCAAGTGCCAGTTCTTTTTTACCAGATTTCACAATGCGGCCACCCGAGAGTACGTGCACATAGTCTGGAATGATGTAGTTAAGAAGTCGCTGGTAGTGTGTTACGAGAACAATCGATCGAGAGGGATCACGCAGCGCATTAACTCCTTCCGCTACAATCTTGAGTGCGTCAATATCAAGCCCAGAATCAGTTTCGTCCAGCAATGCCAATGTGGGCTCTAGTACCGCCATTTGGAAGATCTCATTCCGCTTTTTCTCGCCACCCGAAAAACCTTCATTGACCGGTCGATTTAGTAAAGACGAGTCCATCGCAAGTAACTCAAGTTTTTTTTGCGCCAGTTCCATGAATTCGATGGCGTCAAGTTCAGATTCTCCACGATGTTTTCTAACCGCATTCAAGGCTGCCTTTATTAGATACGCATTGTTGACGCCAGAGATTTCAACAGGATACTGAAAAGCTAAGAAGATACCTTCACGTGCTCGTTCTTCTGGTTCCAGGTCTAGAAGATCCTTACCTTGGTAGCGCACTTTTCCAGCCGTTACTTGAAAATCTGGTTTCCCCGCTAACACGCCGGCAAGCGTACTCTTTCCCGAACCGTTGGGACCCATAATGGCGTGGACTTCGCCAGCACCAACTTGTAGGTCGATACCTTTTAGAATCTCTTTGTCGCCTACGCTGACCCGTAGACCGTTAATCTCCAACATCGTATTTCCCTTCGTTCTTTGTCGTTACCTGATCACGAGTGATCAGAACTTACAGAAAAGTTTTAGAGTAAGCGGCGCTTCGTGTTGGTTCTGCACCGATATGTCAATGAGTTGTGGGATGGCTACTAACCAACACTACCTTCCAGAGTCACACCCAGCAATTTCTGTGCCTCGACGGCGAATTCCATAGGGAGTTCCCGAAAGACTTCCTTGCAGAATCCGTTGACAATCATGTTTACTGCGTCCTCTGTTGAAAGGCCACGCTGGCGGCAATAAAAGATCTGATCTTCTCCAACCTTCGAAGTAGAGGCTTCATGTTCTACTTGCGAGGAAGTATTACGCACTTCGAGGTAAGGAAATGTATGTGCACCACATTGATCGCCGATGAGTAACGAGTCGCACTGCGAGTAATTCCGTGCCTGTTTTGCACCCTTACCAATCCTTACCAATCCTCGATAGGTGTTCTGACCATGTCCAGCTGAAATGCCCTTCGACACGATCGTGCTTCGGGTATTTCGACCTATATGAACCATTTTTGTGCCTGTGTCGGCCTGTTGCCAATTGTTAGTTACGGCGACTGAATAAAATTCCCCAATCGAGTTGTCACCCTGCAAAATACAGCCTGGATATTTCCAGGTGATTGCGGAGCCAGTCTCGACTTGAGTCCACGTAATCTTGGAATTTACTCCACGCGCTGCACCGCGCTTGGTCACAAAATTGTAAATTCCACCCTTGCCGTCTTTGTCGCCGGGATACCAATTTTGCACTGTCGAATACTTGACTGTAGCGTCGTCTAGCGCGACGAGCTCCACGACAGCAGCATGCAGTTGATTTTCGTCGCGCATCGGGGCTGTGCAACCTTCCAGATAGCTGACGGAGGCCCCTTCCTCAGCTACGATTAATGTGCGTTCGAATTGCCCCGTCGAAGCTGCATTGATCCGAAAGTAGGTCGATAGCTCCATCGGACAGCGAACACCCTTTGGAATGTATGCAAAAGATCCGTCGCTGAATACGGCCGAATTCAGCGACGCGAAAAAATTATCTGAATAGGGGACAACAGAACCCAAATAGGTTCGGACAAGATCGGGATGCTCACGAACAGCTTCTGAAAATGAGCAGAAAATGATACCCATTTCGGCAAGCTTTTCGCGAAAAGTTGTAGCGACCGAAACGCTATCGAACACTGCATCAACCGCGACACCAGAAAGCATTTTCTGTTCTTCGAGTGGGATGCCGAGCTTTTCAAAGGTGCTTCGAATTTCTGGGTCTACCTCGTCCATGCTTTTCAGTGTCGGTTTCTTTTTTGGTGCCGAATAGTAACTAATGGCTTGGTAATCNATTTTGCTATAGGTGACATTTGGCCACTCCGGTTCTACCATTGTCGTCCACAGCCGATATGCCTTGAGCCGCCAGTCGAGTAGCCATTCCGGCTCACCTTTTTTGNNCGAGATCAGCCTAACGACATCCTCGTTGAGTCCTTTGGGAATAGTGTCGGAGTCGACATCAGTCACGAAACCGTACTTGTAGTCTTGGTTCGTAATTTTTTCGACGGTTTGCGCTGCTGTAGTCATGNNCTGCCTCGGTCTCCTGCCTTTAGAGACTTAATCCAGAGATTTGGAGCTTTTTGCTCAANNTNTTCNAAATATTAAGAATTCTTAACCCCGACCTTNTCGGTCGNANATNACTTTATATCATGCTCTCTAAATGGTTNCAAATAACTGTTTCCATTGANGATGTNAGTTCANNNCCGGTGCAAAAAGCGTCAGNTTGACGCCGNNTCTTNAGAAGGCTGNANCNCGCTGATTGCGATGCCAACAAAAAACACCGCGANAGCACCTACGACATTAAGCCATAAGAAGGANATTTCNGNGGTTAGCGCGACGNCTGTTACGGAAATCATACCGCCAATTAANCCCCAAAAAGCGCCTCTTGCGGTCGCCCAGCGAACAAGAATTGCCAACATAAAGACACCTAATAAAGAACCATAAAAGAACGATCCAAATCGGTTAACGACTTCGATAAGNGTGCCTAAATTTACTGCGTACATGGCGATAATGGATGCGGTCAAACCCCAGAAGCCAGTCGTCANCTTCGAGANCNTCATATAGTGCTCATCAGANGCTTCNNGNCGAAAGTGCCGGCGATAGAAGTCGATCACGGTTGCAGTTGAGAGTGAATTTAGTTCAGCAGCAATACTTGACATGGCGGCTGCCAGAATCGCGGCAATAATTAATCCCACCACACCAATGGGAAGCTGTGTTGTTACAAAGGTGGGAAATACGTAATTCACATCCGAATAAGAACGGTCGCCGGTCACTTCAATGACGAGTGCTTTTGCATCGTCGCGGATNTGACCAAGTTCTANGTCGCGCTTTTGAAATAACGCATCGGCAGCCTCNATACCNGTCGCGTCTGGCATTCGTCGTGCGGCTGCAGCGGCACGTGCAGCNTCACGTCGATCGTTGAATGCCTGTAAAAAATTACTATTCAGTTCTTCGTACTCCGCCATNCGAGGACTTGAGCGCATTTGNTGGTCGTGGACGGTGTTGAACAACATGGGTGGAGCGTTGAACAGGTAAAAAGTGAATANNAGGACGCCGGTAAGCAGAATCAGCGNCTGAAGTGGAATTTTNGCGAANGCGCTCATCATTAATGAATGCCTGNCNGCTGTNACTGAACGGGCTGTNAGATAACGTTGNACCTGGCTCTGGTCACAGCCAAAGTAGCCCAGCATAAGAAATAAACCACCAATCATGCCTGACCAGACGGTGTAGGTTTCGTTTAAGTCGAATGTAAAATCAAGCGTCAAGAGGCGACCCGTAGTGCCTGCGACGTGCAAGGCCTCGCCAACNCCTATCTCGTCCGGCAAGCCCATAACAAGGCCGACGATTGCGGCNGCTAANCCAGCGANTATGANCACCATCTGCTTNACGTCAGTCCAAGTTACTGCTTGTACGCCNCCANACATTGTGTAAATCGTTGTTGGCACACCGATNGCAAGAATGGTAATGGTCAGATTTAGATTNAGAATGATGGATAAAATGACTGCCGGAGCCGCAATNACAACTCCAGCTTGCAGGCCTCGTGAGAGCAGAAACAGTAAACTTGCGAGCGTGCGAGTGCGGACGTCGAATCGACGCTCCAGATATTCGTAAGCGGTATAGACGTTAGCGCGATAGAAGAATGGNACCAGCGTCATCGATAGAATAATCATGGCGACTGGTAGGCCGAAGTAGAACTGCACGAACCGCATACCGTCGGTGTAGCCTTGTCCGGTGGTTCCAACCAGAGTGATGGCGCTCATTTGCGTGGCCATTACGGTTAGCCCCACGGCCCACCAAGGNAAAGACCGATTNGCGAGGAAATATCCTCTAACGGCGTTGAGACCTTTGGAACGTTTCANNCCGTCGGAGACGATCCANATGAGGTAGATCGTTATAATAAGCCAATCAATGAAGTGCATGTGNAGTTCCGAAAGCTGGNGATCAGGAGCTAAAATAACGACTNAANAACCAGAGACCNNCTAGGACGATCNTTTCCAANATCAAAACCGCCAAGTAGGTTCGCCCCATTGGGGAGTCGTCGGTTTCGNTGTTANTANGAATCACTGTTGGAGTGGTTCCGGNGTGTCCATCCATTTCTTGGNTCGGANTGTGNTTCANAGATNGTTGCTCCAATTACCNCATGCTNCTTCAACCGCGNCTGACACANGAGCAGTATACCCCTGCAGGTTNGGCGCGCATTCGNCAACCCCACGAAATATTATCTCGTTCAACCATANCTATCCTTAAAGACACCATTTGNACACAATGGGGCATAGGATNAANNCCATGANCGCAAGTGTATTTCCAAACGNNCGNTTGTNCTNGGCCAAGATGGCTCTNAGTGTTGTGACATTGGGGATATTGGTCNTNATCGGAAGAGAATTCGGTGGTTACCTGCCCCGTCTCCTACTGTGGGTCGACACGCTGGGTGTCTGGGCTCCGGCTACCTTTGTCTTGGCCTACGTTGCGGCTACGCTTACATTTGTACCTGGCTCACTGCTGACCATGACAGCTGGTGCAGTATTCGGGCTGGTTGAAGGCGCTTTCTATACGTTCGTCGGTGCAACAATCGGGTCAGCTCTTGCCTTTCTCACTGCACGCTATCTCGCCCGAGACGCAATTCAGCGTCGCCTCGTTCGCTATCCAAAATTTGCTGCAATCGACAAAGCCGTGGGTCTTGAAGGTTTTAAGATTGTCCTGCTGCTCCGCTTGTCGCCAGTGTTTCCGTTTAACTTCCTCAACTACGCTCTAGGACTGACGACCGTCACCTTTCGGGCCTACATGCTTGCCGCTATCGGGATGTTGCCGGGTTCGGTGGTTTATGCCTATTACGGG
>PAUA01000006.1 GCA_002712565.1 Gemmatimonadota bacterium
TGTTGTGTCTGCGCCGTGCGCCGGGTGGCACGGGGGCCGAGGCCGATAGCGATCTACAGGAGTCCATTGGACTTCCCACCGAGGCGCTCCTGATCAGTCAAGCTCGTGAAGCGTTGGTACCAGAACCTAAAGTTCATTACGTTTTGACGGAGCGCGACGGTCTTGGTGAGGGGTTCGTCATGGAGTGGCTTGAAGGCGAAGCCCTTGGGTCCCGCATCGTGCGTTCACCCGAATTCGAAGATGTCCGTCCCCGCCTGGCTCAACAGTGCGGTGAGATTCTTGCCCGTATCCACGCCATCGAGTTGGAGACGAGTGGGCTTGTGGAAAAGCTAACAATTCGGACTCCGGAGGACCTCGTTCGCCAGACTTGGGAACGCTACAAGCGCTTTAGTACGCCGCAACCGATGATCGATTACACGGCACGCTGGTTGCTCGAACATTTGCCAGTCCGACATAAAGTGACTCTGGTTCACAACGACTTTCGGAACGGTAACCTTATGGTCGACTCAACGGGTATCGTGGGTGTATTGGATTGGGAGCTCGCGCACATCGGCGATCCCATGCACGACTTGGGTTGGCTATGTACTAACTCATGGCGATTCGGGCAGGCCAATTTACCGGTCGGCGGGTTCGGCACGTACGAAGACCTCGCCTCTGGTTATGAATCGATCTCCGGTCGAAAGCTGGATCGAGAACACATCAGGTTCTGGGAGGTATACGGCTCATTCTGGTGGGCTGTCACGACCCTCGTCATGGTAGACCAGTTTCGCGTTGGGCCGGACAAGACCGTGGAACGTGCCGCCATCGGTCGACGTTGTTCCGAAGCGCAGATTGACTGCGCCAATCTGATCATCAAGGGGCCGGTGAGGCTCATCGATCCGCCAGACCAGTCCGACCAAGAGATGCCGGGTGTCGGCGAGCTGCTGGTTAGTGTGCGCGACTTCCTTCGTGCAGATGTGATGGATTCCTCGCGCGGGAGAACAAAGTTCCTGGCACGCGTTGCGGGTAATTCGCTCGGCATCATTCTGCGTGATCGTTCGATCGGCGGCGAACATAGACGACTCGAGCTCGAACGTCTGCGAACGATCTTTGCCAGTCAAGACGGGCTTCTCGATCTACAATGGCGACTTGTTAATGCCTTGCGTGATGCGTCCATACCGCTGGACCATGATGGCGTGATTGCGCATTTGCGCGATACCGTGGCCAATCAGGTGGCTATCGATCAGCCGCGGTATTCTGGGCTCGCCACTGCGCTCAGCGTCCAAGACTGAGCGCGTCTCTTTTCTTGTACGCCGGGTCGTCTGCCAATTTGCGGAAGCCAGTCTATGGGGCGCTTGAACAGGTTGAGTCTCCCGACGCTAGCGACGTTATTTCCTCGTGGACGGACGCTAGATAGTCAAGATCGAACCCGTAAAGATCGGCTGCGTTGCCATACAGCACCTTGGCGGCTGCACCCCCCAACGTGTCTCGGATGGCCTTAATGGCCTCGTGACTCTCGGGCCACGTGCCTTCGTCGTGGGGATAATCGTTGCCCCACAAGAGGCAGTCTGAACCCGTGAATTCGATGTTGTTAAGTGCCACGGGATCGTCGGTGATCGTGACAAAACCTTGGCGGAGGAAATACTCGCTGGCACGAAGCGGCAGATCTTTGCGGTACAAGTGACGCCTGCGCTGCATTTGATCCATGGCTTGAAGCGCCCACGCGAGCCAACCACAGTCGGATTCGGTGATCACGAAGCGTAGGTCAGGGTGGCGTTCCAGCACGCCTGATGCGGTGAGCTCAAGAATGGGCGCCATCCCCGCGGCCATGCCGATGACCGTATCAAGGTGTTCTGTGTGCTTGAGTCGATCCTTGCCATGCTTGACCGCGAGCGCCAGACGTTCGTCACTCATGTGGCCCGGATCTGCAAACTCCCCACCTAACGCAAGATTGCCGCTGAAGACATGAAAGGTGAGCGGTATCGATGCTTCTTCCGCCATGCTCCAGAGGGGTTCGTAAAGCTTTAAGCGGTATGGCTGCCAGGGCACGACACAGGGCAGAAACAAAGTTGAAAATCCGACTTCTATACACTTTTTAGCTTCGGCCAGCGTGTCTTCGATGTCGTCCGTTGGAATCATGGCCGCCGGCTTGAATCGTTCGGAGGCCGGCTCGAAGGTCTCACGGACGTAGTCGTTATAAGCTCGTGCGAAAGCCGAAGAATATTCCCGGGTCTGGTGACTCCCTCCAAAATTCAACGCGATGTTCGGGAAGACCACTTGGGCATCCACGCCCTCGCGGGCCATATCGTGCATTCGGCGGTCGAGGTCGGTGCCGAGAGAAGGGTCGGAGCGGAATTCCAACTCTCGGTCCCGCTTGGATAACTTCTTCCAAGACGAGCGGTTCCTAACCTCACCATTTATCTCGTCGTCGAGGTCGCCGCCTGTGCCGGGCACAAGCAGCGGCATTCGTTCGCGAAGATGCGCAGGAAGACGCGCCCTCAAATCTTTGTTTTCTGCCACGTGTGAATCGGCACTAATGAGCAGGTCGTGATTCGCGCTCGAGGTGGCGGTTGCTGTGTTGGTGGACATTAGACGTTGATCAATATGGCGGCACGGCGTATTCGCCGGTGCTGGTCGTGGGGGAGCAGACTAGCGACATTCGTCGTTGATGGGTAGATGTGTGCGAAGGCAGCCAGCGGGCTCTGATTACGTTGACGATGTTGTGCGTTGAGACTCTATATGCCGAGTCTCGAGAAGGCTGGGGCTAAATGTACGTACGGTTTTTCTGCCGGGATGCAGCCTGCGTTAAGCTCCAGTTCCTGAAAGTGATCCGATATCCCGTAAACGTTGTTTACCCGCGATGCCGTGAAGCCAAACCGTTGGTAATAGTTAGGGTCACCCAATAAGAACAGCACGTCTAATCCGTTCGCTTTGCTTTTTTCGATAGCGGCGCGCATGAGCGCGCTGCCCACTCCGCTGGTTTGTCTGTCGGGATGCACGGAGAGAGGGGCTACTTGACCGCAAGACAATCGTCCGTCCGGATCAAGGGATACGGGCGACACGAAGACGTGGCCGATTATCTGCGGATCTACGGCGACCAGGTTGATGAGGTCGTCGTTATCGCTCAAGAGCTCGCGCACCAACGTCGCTTCAATGACCTCTTCGCCTAGTAGGTACTTTTCTGCATTAAAGGCGAGCGAAACGACTTCGATGATGTGGTCTAGATCCTGAGCCCCGGCTTTTCTGATCATCATGGCTGCGATTGGTGGGCCCCTCGGAAGAAACCTCCTGGGAGCGAGTTTCAAAGCGATTTAAACGTACGCCTCTTGCCGAACCATGTCATGGGTCGCGAGGTGGGAATTTACTTCGTTGGAGTATGATCTCTACCTCACGACAGATGAGAGGGCTGTTGGGTGCTTTTCGTGTCGGGCTCGTTTTGAGACTCTCCTCAAACGTCCTTGACGTGGGAGCCTACAACTTCGACCACGGCACGAAATTATGAACGCTTCGCTAACAACGTTTGAACCTGAAGAATCCGTGACCGAAATTTCCGATGCCTTGAAAAGGGACGGTGGAGTCATATTAGGGGGCTTAGCGCCGCCGGATTTACTCGACTCGGTATACCAAGAGGTGCAAGAGAACGTTCCCGAGGCAGCTCAACAATCGACCACCCATCTCTGGCCTGAAGGCAACAGGACGGTTGGTGCGCTTGCCGCCGCGAGCTCGATTTTTGCGGAAGAATTGTTGATTCACCCGAAAGTACTTGAGATCGCTGACGCGATACTCCTGCCGAAGAGAACCATGGCTTCCCAACCCGTCGACGAAGGATCGAGTTCGGCTACAGAAGATCGTGCGACTGTTGGTGATCGTTTGTGGGCAGTTAGCGAAAATAGACAAAAAAGTACTCAGGTGGTGTGGCAGGTATCGGATCCTGAACGAGGACCGAATTGTGATCACTACAATCTCGGCGCGTCTGTGATGTTGGAAGTACGAGAGGGCAACGAAAACCAGGTACTCCATAGAGAAAACGGGATTTATCAGCCATACATCGGCTATATCCCTAAGATGCGGGAATTCGTGCTGTCCGTCATGTGGGCGGCCACGGACTTTACTAAAGAAAATGGTGCAACCCGTCTCGTGCCTGAAAGTCATACCTGGTCAGAAGATCGAATTGCAAAAGAAAGTGAGATAGCCCAAGCGGTCATGCCCAAGGGCTCCGCTGTTTTGTGGCTTTCACGGACATTGCATGGTGCCGGGAAAAGCCGACTTGCGGAACGGCGAACCGGACTCTTCCATTCGTTTATCCCTGATTGGCTCAGACAAGAGGAGAATCAGTATTTATCCATTCCCCCGGAGATAGCTGAGAAATTATCGGACAAAGCGAAACAGGTGATCGGATATTCGTCGAGTAATTCCCTGGGCTGGGTTAAGGGCAGAGCGAAGGAGAATCTTTTGGTCGCGGGATCAGGCGCGCCGATTTAGGCAGCCACCGACGATGAATCCGGTCGGCCGCGACACGTACGATCCGGTTTCCGACAACTGAAAAGGGTGTGTTGATACGAAGGAGACGCGCTGCCTTTTACGATGTAGACGCCTGATTAAGTTGGAGCGCGTTAGTGGACCTGGCGATCACGATTTTCGAGAGGTATGAATGAAGTGATCGAGTACGTTATTCGTGATTGTGGCAACCGCATCGTTACCTAGTCCGTACGCCCAATCCGTGCAGCCGGTGGTGAACACCTCACCTTTGCCGCGTTTAAAGGAACCGAGTACCGCGTGGCCTTCTGTATACCGGTTTCGATTCTCCGGTGTATCTTCACCACCGATACGTTCTGCGACCCAGTTGAGTTCGCCAACGTAATTGTCCGCGAGGTTGTCTGGTGCTTCGTGTGTTTCCCACAGACGCGCAGGCGCGATCGCGAGTATCTGGAATCCATCGGGCGTATCGTCCTTGAACGTAGGCGCTGGTCGGCCGTTCTCGAAGGAAAATTCGCAGCCGTCGCATTCATATCCGACGACGAGTGCTTCGGCGCCGAGGGTATCACCGGTTTTCAGAGACGTATTGTGGAAAGCCCAGTGATCGGGTTGCCATACCGTGTACCCACCCGATCCGTCGGGGGCATTGGGCATATGGGCATACCCGCCTCGCGTAAAAGACACCCCGGTCATTTGAGTTTCGGGTCGACCAACCAACGGGTCCGACCACATGGTTGAAAGATTGGGCGCCTGCTCCGGATCGTATGCAGGATCGTCGTAAATATCGCATTTGTAGCCCGTCATTTGGCGATAGTCTTCGCTGAATCGGACCTGCCAAAATGAAGTGTTGCCGGAAAAGAAGGCGGCGTTGCCGCCTTCATCAACGTAATTTTCCACCGTATCCCGCATCCCTCCTGACCAGTATTCGTCGTGACCGACCGAGACGTAGACGGGGTAACCATCCAACAGGTCCGGATACTGATCAAGGTCTTGGCTGACCGCGTAGCTCAGGTTGTACCCCTTGGCCTCCGCCCATTGAGCGAAGAGCATTTCCCAGTTGGCCCAACCAGCGGCCATACTCCAATTGTTGTAACCCTCGGCTGTAAAAGCCCGCGCATCGTCTCGCGACCAGATCTTGAACCGTGCAACTCGATGACGATGCGGGTCCATCTTCGTTAGAAATCCTGCGGGCAATGGGCGCATGGGTGAGACGACATGGCCTCCGGTGTAGAAACTTGGGCCGCCCCAGTTGTTGTAGGCGTTCCAGGTAGAAGTCGACAGTACCAGCATGGCATCGCTGGGCTCCTCAGCACGTACCACAAAAAATGCATCCGCCTGGCTGCCGTCCTCAGTCGTGATGCGTACCAGATAGAGACCCGAGGGCCAATCTGAATCAATGGACACTTCGTACGATGCGTTCCATCTGCATCCTTCTTCTGCGATGACATCCGTAATGGGCTGCACCCTGCCAGGAATGTTGTTTTGCGTGTGGACGGTGGTGTTCTCGGCTCCCTGACGAACAACCTCGATTTGAAAACTGCGAGCCTCGGTGTGACAGAACAATGCAATGGATTGCCCATGCTGAGCGCTCTGGGGCCAACAGTAGGCGGCGGTCATGCCGGCTCAACGTACCAGTATAAAAAAACACGGAACGCACTAAGGAGGAGTGCGAAGGTTTTCATAGCCTACAACCCTTGGCTCTCGCCGAAACCCGTCCTGCTTCTTGAGCTTGGTTCACGTCCTAAACCTGCGCAAATTGCGCAGGTTTAACGGAATACGGCTAACAATCGTACTTCGACGCTTCGACGCGGGGGCACGTCTTGCGGAACATTAGGGTCATCGAACGACGTGTGAGGACACGCTTGAGCATAGCCATCACGGGTATCGAGTTGTTTAATGAAGAGAACCTCGTCTGTCCGCATCCGATCGAAATACCACAGCTCGTGCCTTGGATTAAACAGAGGCATCGACGATTTATTTGAAGCGTTGTTGCCCGTGTAGTAGTAGTCGACGATGTCGTTTTCGGCAATGGTCGTCACATCAATGACCGCGAGTGGATTGTTCCGTGCCTCATTGTCAAAAGGCTGCCACGAGTTGTACCAAGCAAAATCCGCCGTTTCATAGTCGGCTGGATCCAGATGGCGCGATTCAAGAGTCTTAAGGGAGGCAGAACGCGGATCTTTTAGACTGTAATCGCAATGGAGAAATCGGGCGTACGCGCTATTGAAATTGGATTTGTCCTCTGTCCGAACCACATGGTGGGTGATAAACACCTCATCGGCACCACTAACTTCGCGTGTTAATCGCTCGATTTCGGCGTAGTACAACGACTTTACTGAATCCTCGTCGCCAAAGTTCGGAACTGCCGATACGTGATCGACTAGCGTAAAGCCGTTTACATCGAGACTTAATTCATCGCGCTTAGCGCGCGCATCGCGTATGAACACATTGTGCTTGCGGGTATTTGCGCGTCTAGACTCACNACTGCCGATGCTGGCCAACCCTGCTCGGTGACGCCACTCGTCATTGAGATAACGCACTTCTGCTTCAACAGTTAGGGTCATTTCACCTCCTATAACGATTGCTTTTGCTCTAGAAACATAGCGAACCAAAGAACAGTATGCACCATCCTCATNGATCAAGCCGCTGACCGACATCAAGTGGCTAATAACTTTGGTGTGTTCGGAATGTGGGCGGCGCAGACGACCGACTGCCTCTATCTAACGGAATGATCTATTTCGTCACCATGATCGCGTTTGTCCGTTCGTCGCTCGTCGAGGCCTGTCAAGGGGGGGTATTTGCTAGGCTGCTTTCGCGGGAAAAATGTGTAACACCTTCATNGGTAACTTTAGGTTCTCCTCCACTCATAAGTAATGTCAGCAAGCTGATCTTTGCTGGTTGCCCAAGAGTTGCCTTCAAAACTAGCAAATCCGCGACCAGTTATTACAAACCCCATGACGTCGTAAAANTTTTGGGCTCCTTTATTTAACTCGAAAGTACTTAAGGAAAGAAAATCATTTTCTTCCTTCGCTTGTTGAATGAATCGAGAGCCTAGCCCCTGGCGTTGATAATCCATGTGGATAAAGAGATCTCTTATCACGTGTTCTTCGACTCTCATAAAACCAATAACCTTCCGACTGATTTCATTAAGAGCGACTCGTATGAATTCATGATTGAGCGATCGAAGATATTCGATATGCTCGTTCACCGCTTCCGATCTCGTGTCTTCTTCGACACCTATAGCTTTGCGTAAAGACTTGCGCCATAAGCTAACTAGCTCAATCTCGAAGTCGTTCCTATATGCAGTAAAAACAAAGGTATCGTTCATAAGATGTTGATTTTATTTATTTTCTATCATTAGTTTTGAATATGACTTAGACCATTCCTATATGCGATCGACCGGAGTTCGCCACAATGGAGTATCAAGCTGATGGATGTGGAAATAATGGAATAGGCGTCGAGAGAAGAGGCCGCAATACATTAATTCAACTTCCTTCGGTCCTAATTTATGCGGTTCTCGCGGAACCTGTCATCGCGCGCGGGCCTGGTGCTCGGATTACGGGCTCAGANGGACGAAAAATCATCAGTATTCACAGTGCTCCGAGCGGTGTTCTCGATGACGAGTAAGTATTCACCTGTAGCCCTGACNCTGACCAGCGTATGACTAGTGTAGTCGTAGTAGAAGGTCGAACCGGCACCGCCAACGGTAAACGAACCGGCGGTCCCTTGGACTATAGTGAGATCGCTGAAAGCCAAACCGTTATCNAANCCAATACGGTCAACGCCGTCTTCAAAATCAGTAATCCTGTTGGCGAAGATAAAGCCGGATGAGCCATCGCCTTTGCGTATGACAAAGGTGTCACTGCCGTCTCCTCCGGTAAGCGTGTCGGTATCATCACCGCCATCAAGCGTGTCATNACCGCTTTCGCCTAGCAGNGCGTCGTCTTCGTCNCCACCATACAAGGCGTCGTCTCCGNCCCCACCGAATAAGATATCGCGTCTGTTACCACCATAAAGGGCGTCGTCCCCGACTCCTCCTTTTAGGCCGTCGTCATCATCACTCCCATACAAGACATCGTCACCATCACCTCCAAACAAGGTGTCGACTCCCGCGGCGCCATCTAAGATATCGTTACCACCGAACCCATAGATCGTGTTGTTGCCGGCATCGCCCGACAAAGTGTCATTACCCACGTCGCCTTTCAGGATCTCGCCTAGGTAGGCAGTCGGATCGGCGATATATGTGTGAATGATGCTGTGATCTGCGGCTCTCCGCGTGGCGGTCGCGCCTATAGCGCCATCGGTCATGTTGTATCCCTGAAACCCGAACAGATGGCGCAGTAAGAGAAGACCATCGGTCAAGGCATCGGTTTGACCGTCGGCGTCAATGTCGAGGTACAAGGCGTATGACTCAAGGTGCGATTGAATCTCTACAACGTCCGTTCGTTCTGCACCGTCTGCTATGGCTCCTTCTGTCAAACTCGAACCTGAAAAACCGAACAGGTGTCGTAAAACGAGCAGTCCATCAGTGAGCGCTTCGAGTTCCCCGTTTCCGTCAATGTCGAAAATGTGGGCGTCGGCAGGCCGACCCATCAGGAGCACGAATGCGAAAAAGATTGGAGATACGATCCGATTATTCATTCGGTGCGATTTCGCACAAAGGATCGCGGAACGCTACGCCTGTCGTTGTATCCTGTCACGCGTATTGTCAGTCGATACGGGGGGTGCGGCCACGCCCATACTTTAAGAATTCGCCTCGCTTAGCAGTTATTCTTCGGACTAACCCCGTGCAGTCAGGAGTCGCCATGAGTCAAATGATTCCCCAGTTGTTGCCGGAACTTTTCGCGTTGTGTGGCCACGAAATCGGGGTGAGCGAATGGAAAATGATCAATCAAGAGACTATTGATCAGTTCTCCANNCTGACCGGTTAAGCCACAGCATCTGACCCCGATAGNTTGAGGCGCACTAGTGATAATCTTCCAACTATGCCTTTGTCGATCAATAAAGAAGTGTTCATCACGTGCGCGGTGACCGGCGCTGGGGAGACTCAAGAACGAAGTCCCCACGTACCTCGTAGTCCCAGAGCAATTGCCGACAGCGCGATTGAAGCTGCAGAAGCCGGTGCCGCCATAGTGCATTGTCATGTGCGCGACCCGATAAGTGGGGAGCCGTCTCGAAATTCCGATTTGTATCGGGAACTTACGGAGTTGATACGTGCATCGAGTGTTGATGTTGTACTCAATCTAACAACGGGCATGGGTGGCGATTTAATACTTGGTTCGGTGGAACAACCGCTACCACCTGCAAGCCGTTCAGATATGGCGGGTGCGACTGAAAGGATGGAACCCATTGCGCAGTGCCGTCCTGAAATCTGCACACTGGACTGTGGCACGATGAATTTCGCGGAAGCAGACTACGTGATGACAAACACGCCGGGCATGTTGCGTGCGATGGGTCACATGATTGCCCAATTGGGTGTACAGGCTGAAATCGAAGCTTTCGACACGGGCCATTTGTGGTTAGCCCGTCAATTAGTTGACGAAGGAATACTCCCTGCGCCCGTGATGGTGCAACTCTGCATGGGGGTACCGTGGGGCGCTCCGGATGATCTCAACACACTAATGGCGATGGTGAACAATGTACCCAATGACTGGTGCTGGTCGGCGTTCAGTTTGGGGGCAGCCCAATTTCCTTTTGTCGCCGCAGCGGTCCTGGCTGGTGGCAACGTACGAGTAGGACTGGAAGACAACTTGTATCTAGAACGGGGCGTCCTGGCTACTAACGGACAACTGGTCGAGCGGGCGGTAAAGATTGTTGAACTCATGGGCGCNAAAGTTGTAGGTCCAGAACAAGTTCGTCAGCGGCTGAGTCTGACTAAGCGGTCGCCCCACTGAGTCGATGAAGGCTGCAGTNCTAGGAGCCGGCGTGATCGGTTGCGGTTGGGCCGCAAGATTCGTGATGCATGGCTGGGATGTAGCCGTATACGANCCCGACNCGCAAGTAACGGTGCGGCTTGCAGTAGTGTTAGATCGAGCTCGCGGCGTCCTAAACCGTCTGTACGATCGGCCACTACCAGCAGAAGGAGAGGTTGAATTTACTCGCGATGCCGCTGCTGCAGTCGCGGAAGCTGATTGGGTCCAAGAAAGCCTGCCGGAATCGCTCCCGATCAAACGTGACCTCTATTCCCAGGTTCAGGGTACTTTAGGCGAAGCGACCCCTCTGGCATCTTCGACCTCTGGATTTAAACCGTCTGACCTGGCTGCCGGTTTTATTCGTGCTCCACAGCTACTGGTATGCCACCCTTTTAACCCCGTGTATCTGCTGCCCGTGGTAGAGGTGGTGCCGACAGATATTACGCATGCGGATATAGTTTCTAGCGCTACAGCGATATTGACTCAAATAGGCATGAAACCAGTCGTAGTCAGGAGTGAACTTGATGCCCATATCGGTGATCGATTGTTGGAAGCGTTATGGCGTGAAGCACTGTGGTTAGTCGCCGATGGCGTTGCTACGACGACCGAGATCGATGATGTGATTCGTTATGGGTTTGGTTTACGTTGGGCGCAGATGGGGCTCTTTGAAACTTACCGCATTGCTGGTGGTGAAAAAGGAATACGTAATTTCCTTACCCAGTTTGGACCCGCTCTCGAGTGGCCGTGGAGCAAACTCACGGACGTACCAGATTTGGACGATGGATTAATCGAAAAAATCACCGCGCAGTCAGACGAGCAATCCGGTCACCGGTCCATCACTGAATTGGAACTCCGTCGCGACAATAATTTGGTCGCGATACTACGAGCACTCAAGAAAACTAATAGTGGAGCAGGTAAATTAATCAACGCCATGGACGCAAGGCTGGAGCGTGAAACTAATCACCANTAGGAGAGAAGNGCACCGATTTTGTGCCGCNTTCNGCTAATGATCCGCAACCGCTNGTTCGTTATCCAACCCCAACCAAGCTTGTGCCCAACTGGAACCAGAACAAAGCCAGCGCTAACGAAAATGACCGTTTAAAAGCGAACGACTAAAACAACGTCCAAGGTCAACGACGTCAAATAAGATTTCAAACTAGGGGTTTCCCCCCAAGCCGACGTGCCTTTCGGGGCTGGTTCAGGGTTGGGGGTGCGAGTTTGACGGTAGTCCAACCCACNGGATTTAACGCAGTCGCGTCCGAAACAGATTTCCCCATGGGGCTGACACTATCACCCCGAGTCCTAGAATTATTGTTGCCGTCAGATAGGTCTTCGAAAATGCCGAGAGGAAGGCCTGCCGTTCCAACATGGTCTGCGACGCGTGATCCAGAAATGATGAAAAGATTGCATTCATTAACCCTACACTGGTCACCATCCCGAGACTGAATGCAAATGCTAGTAAAGCACTGCTCATGCCTAGACGGTTACTTGGNACCTCTTTCATCAAACTCGACATATTGCTCGCCTGAAACGCGCCCAGACCCGCTCCAAACAGGCTCAGACGTATACCAACGTCGAACGNGGAAGACTGTTCTCCGAGTCTGGTAAACGTGAAGATCGAAANCGCAATGATCATAAGCGCCCAGGTCGCAATCCAGCTTGGCGGGTGTCTGTCGGACAGGAATCCCGCTACCAGTGCGGNCGCGGCAGCTACGACTGGCGCGAGCATTAGGAGAAGACCTAGCGCGGACGCTCCCGAACCCAGTATGTCTGAGAGAAAGTAAGGCAGAAGAAAGAGGTTGATAAAGCTTCCCGTCGTCATCAGAAATGCAGCGAGTAAAGCCTTGACCGCGGTGGGCGTTAAAAAGTCGAGTTGAAGGATGGGAATAGGAGCCNTCTTGTCGGATCTATAAAAGAGCGCCAGTGAAACGAAGGCGAGCAGTATCAATGACAATACGGAGACGTGCTCCCAGCCAAGCCTGCCGATAAGGTTAAGGATCAGGACGACTGCACTGATCCCGATAAACAACGCNGTNGCGGCACCGAGGTTCGGACCGGAACGAGGACCTTTCGGGGGAAGTTCTTGGAGGACGTAACACGCTAGTCCAAAGGCGATGACACCGAAGGGTAAGCGAGCGAGAAATATCGCGCTCCAGCCGAATTGCTCCANCAGCAANCCGCCCCCCAAAGTCGCTGAGATCATACCCAACGTTCCTATACTGGTCATCGTGCCGAGGGCACGGCCACGCGCCGTGTCGNCGAACATTTGCGCAACCAGTGCCGGCGAAGTCGCCATGATCATGGCGTATCCGATGGCCTGGACAATCCTAAATCCTAGAACAATATCNAAGTTGGTCGAGAGGCCTATCAGCGTAACTGCAAGGGTATATATACCCACGCCTAATACGTAAAAGCGCTTCAATCCGTACGTATCGGCAAGCCGACCTATGGTGAGCTGAAGTCCGGTCGTCGTGCCGATATATAGAATGATGATCCACTGAACTGTGGACATCTCGGAACCGAAGCTCTCGGTAATCGCGGGTAAGGCGACGTTGACAGAAAGATCCAAGGCACCCAGGAACATGCCTAGGGATACCGTGATGAGGCCGAACCATTTGTGGTGGACTGCGAAAGGAATCTTCGGCACTAAAAGGTCTCTTAACTTGTGTCTAACAAGGATCGATTAAAGGACAGTGGATCGGCAGCTCTTCGTTTGGAGGCTGTTAGCGGACTACCCTACGGTAGATTTCCGCGTGCGCCTAGCGCGATTAGTTGAGTGTTTACGATCCAATGACTAATTGTGTTAGCGCAACTGAACGATTACTTCGTTGCTGATGCGGTCCACGCTTGCCGCCATGTTCTTTGGATCAGCATCACGTGAACCCATGGTTAACACCAGGTGATCGAGTCCCTGATCAATTAATTCACCCAGTCGATCCACACATAATGCCGGGGGACCGGCAACGGCAAAACGGCTGACGAATTCATCGGATACCGCTTCCATGTGTGCTGCTTTGCCGCTCGCGTGATTGGCCATATCGTAATTAGCACCGATGTGCNGGAAGACCGGTGCATCCTGAAGGCCGGCGCTCGCTGCCNCNGACATACCACTGAAGTGTGCAAAAGTTCCGGCGCTNCCTCGTANGATATCTCGGGCGCGTTGCACGTTGCTATCACAGGCGATGTTGACGTAAGCGCCAAAACCCAGTTTTTCGGGATCCCGTCCTGCCTCCTCGGCAGCACGCCGTGCATCCTCGACACCCTGGGCAATGCGCACAGGATCGGCGCCCATCGCAAAAGTTATACGCTCGGCAAATCGTGCGGCCAGCGCGATAACTTGGGGTCCAGTACTCGCTACATCCACGGGTACCTTCGGCTGTCCGCTATCGTTGATCCAAGAGATGCGACTAGCAAAGCCGTCGAGGTCGACCGGACCCCCACGCAGATAACCTTGTAGTTGTTCGATGTAGTCCGAAAGTCGAGCTGCAGGAGCTGGTTTTTGGCCCAGCAACCCGAGCGAGGAGTCGCCTCGACCGATACCCAATACCGCTCGCCCATTCGATTCCACCTGTACGGTGGCGATGGCTGATGCGGTTACGGCTGCATGTCGAGTCACC
>PAUA01000007.1 GCA_002712565.1 Gemmatimonadota bacterium
AGGACGAGAAGTACATCATCGGCGAGGGTGGCGAGATCGTGATCGTCGACGAGTTCACCGGTCGCCAGATGTCCGGCCGACGCTGGAGCGACGGGCTCCACCAGGCGGTGGAGGCCAAGGAAGGAGTGGAGATCAAGGGTGAGACGCAGACGCTCGCCACGATCACCATCCAGAACTACTTCCGGATGTACGATAAACTGGCCGGAATGACTGGAACGGCGGAGACCGAGGAGACCGAGTTCCACCAGATCTACAAGCTCGACGTCTTCGTGATCCCCACCAACCGTCCCATCATCCGCGACGACCGGGACGATCTGATTTTCCGAACCAAGAGAGAGAAGTATCAGGCGCTCATGGACGAAATTGAGCGGCTGCACCTGATGGAGCTCCCCGTCCTCGTGGGGACCACGAACGTCGAAATCTCGGAGACGTTGTCGCGCATGCTCAAGCGCCGCGGAGTTACGCACAATGTCTTGAACGCCAAGCAGCACAAGAAGGAATCCGAGATCGTGGCGGAGGCGGGCCAGGCTGGCGCCGTGACGATCGCCACGAACATGGCCGGTCGCGGAACCGACATCAAGCTGGGTGAGGGTGTCGTCGAAAATCGGACGGTAGGGTGGGCGAACGAGCGTAGCCTGGATCTCGCGGAGCTGGTCCCCGTGGATCCTACGCAGGAGGTCGAGTTCGAGAGCAAACCTGACGACTTCGTCATTCAGGTGGGTGGGCTTCAGATCCTCGGGTCCGAGCGGCACGAGTCCCGAAGGATCGACCGTCAGCTTCGGGGCCGTTCCGGGCGGCAGGGTGATCCCGGGTCGTCCCAGTTCTTCATTTCGGTGGAGGACGACCTCATGCGGTTGTTCGTCGGTGATCGCTTGGCGAACGCCATGGACAAGTTGGGTGCCTCCGAGGGTGAGGTGATCACTCACCCGATGGTGACGCGCGCCATCGAGACCGCGCAGAAGAGGGTGGAGTCGAACAACTTCGAGTCGCGGAAACGCCTGCTGGACTACGACGATGTCATGAACCAGCAGCGTGAGGTCATCTATGATCGCCGCCTCTTCGCCCTCGAGGGGGGAGAGGATCTTAAGGGCGAGATGTGGGAGATGATCGAGCACAATGTGCAGTCCACGGTAGACGAGTACCTCGAGTCCGAGCACGAAGAGGAATGGGACCTCTCAGGGCTCAAGCGACGGATCACGCTGGACTACTTCACCGCGCTCAAGGGCCTTCCGGACGAAGCGGACGAAGCGGACGAAGCGGACGAAGCGGACGAGGACCACGGGCTGGAGGTGCACGAGATTCACCAGATGGCCGTGGACGCCGTTCACGAACAGTTTCACCGGAAGATCGATGGTTTCGGAGAGCACGCCGAGGGTGTCACCAGCTACATCATGCTCAGTGTCATCGACGGCAAGTGGAAGGATCACCTCTACGACCTCGATCACCTCAAGGCGTCGATTGGTTTCCGGGGATGGGGACAGAAGGACCCGCTCGTCGAGTACAAGAAGGAGGCCTACGAAATGTTCGTCGACCTCATGGATGACCTTCGCGGGACCGTCGGAAACCTGCTCTTCAAGGCTCAGATCGGCCAGCCACGGCAGCAGCCCCCTCCCCAGCCTCAGAAGATCCAGTACTCGGGACCAACGGAGGATGGCACAGGCACCGGGGCTCTTGCGCAGGCCGCTGCGGCGCGCCGCGCGCAGACACAGCAGGGTAATGGCGGCACGGTGGACGATCTGGGCATGGCCAAGAGCGCGCGATCGGGCGAAGGGGGTGGAGGTCGAACGGTTCCCCTGGGCTCGGTGGGTGGTGTCCCCTCACCTCAGGACCAGCGAGAGCTAGCGACCAACCGCGGAGAAGAGCGCGTGCGGGAGCCTGTGACCGCTATTAAGGAGCCGGGGCGGAATGAGGCTTGTCCTTGTGGGTCGGGGAAGAAATACAAGAAGTGCCATGGGCGAGGAGCTTAGGGGCTGGCGGCTCCCTTTTCTTACGTGTAGACGGGGAGAGGAATTCCTCCAGCCAGCGCTGCGCTCCACCGCCTTCGGCGGCGGACTGTCTTGCGCGGGACCATACGACCCTCTTCACGTCAGCATGTTTTTGGGGGAGAAACAGAGAAGCTCGATTAGGGTAGCCTAAGGATGGCAACTGCAACCGCTACCATCCGTGGGCTTCCGAGGCCCCTGGCCCGGGCGATGGAGGCGTACTCCGACCGTCTTGATGTGGACGTGGTGCGGGATGCGTACGACCTGGCGCGGGAGGCTCATTCGGGTCAGCGGAGGGCGTCGGGCGACGAATTCGTCAGCCACGCGGTCGAAGTGGCGACCATCCTCGCGACGTTCGGTCTCGATACGGACTCCCTCGTTTCGGGCCTCGTCCATGACGTCGTAGAAGACACCAGCGTTTCGGTGTCAGACATCGAAAAACGGTTTGGCCAGAATGTCGCGACGATCGTCGAGGGGGTGACCAAGATCGGGCGCGTGGAGTTCCGCTCGCATACCGAGCAGCAGGTAGAGAACTACCGTAAGCTTCTCCTGTCGATGGCACGGGATGCTCGAGTCATCCTGGTCAAGCTGGCCGACCGTCTCCACAATATGCGGACGCTGGACGCGCTCAAGGAGGAACAGCGGCGCAGGATCGCGCTGGAAACGAGGGAGATCTACGCGCCTCTGGCCCATCGCCTCGGGATGGCCGCGATCCGGTGGGAGCTCGAGGACCTGGCCTTCAAATACCTCGAGCCCGAGCCTTACGAGGCTCTGACAAAGAAGGTTCGCCAGAGAAGAAAGGAGAGAGAGAAGCAAGTCTTGGAGATGCAGAGGCCGCTCGCCGAGGCGCTTGCCGAGGCGGGCGTTCCCGCCGAGTTGACCGGGCGTCCCAAGCACCTCTGGTCGATCTACCACAAGATGGAAAGCCGGGATCTGCCGTACGAGGAGATCTACGACCTGATGGCCATGCGTGTGCTCACTGATGACGTGCAGAACTGTTACGCCGCGTTGGGCGTCATCCACAACGAATGGACACCGGTTCAGGAGCGATTTCACGACTTCATCGCGACGCCCAAGTCCAACATGTACCAGTCGCTCCATACGACGGTCATCGGACCAGGCGGGCGCCGATACGAGATTCAGATCCGAAGCCATGAGATGCACCGGACCGCGGAGTACGGAATCGCGGCTCATTGGCGCTACAAGGAGGGAATCACCCAAGCGGAGCGCGATGTTGAGGCGAACGAGGTCGACGAAGCGCTGACCTGGTTCCGGCAAGTGCTCGATTGGCAGAAGGATACGAGTGAGCCGGAGGAGTTCATGGAATTCCTCCGGATGGACCTCTTTCAGGGCGAGATCTTCGTTTTCACGCCGAAAGGTGAGGTCAAGCAGCTTCCGACGGGCGCCACGCCTATCGACTTCGCTTATTCGGTTCATACTGAGATCGGAAACCACTGCGCTGGTGCACGCGTCAACGGCCGGATTTCACCGCTCTCGCGTGAACTCAAGAATGGCGACGCAGTGGAGATCATCACCGATACCAGGCAACGCCCGAGCCAGGACTGGCTCGCGTTCGTCCGGACATCGCGTGCTCGCGGACGTATCCGCCAATGGATCCGGAAAGAGGAGCACGACTCGGCCCTCAAGCTCGGAAAGGATCTCTTCGACCGGGAGATCAGAAAGGCGCGCAGAGGCAAGCCGACGAAGGCCCAAACGAAAGAGGCCGCGCAGAGCCTCGGATTCTCGGAGTTCGAGCAGGTGTTGACCGCCCTCAGCCGAGGGGACGTGGGGCCCACGGCCCTCATTCGGGCGCTCTATCCCGATGAGGACCCACACGACGTGGTCAACCGCACGCCCACGAAGCTGGAACGTATCGCCGATCGTATCCGTCGCTCGAACCGTGCCGTACGAATCCAAGGCATGGACAACCTGATGATCCGTTATTCGCGGTGCTGCCAGCCGGTGCCTGGGGATCGAGTCATGGGCTACATCACGCAGGGGCGCGGCGTGTCGATCCACCAGGTGGACTGCCCGAACGTCCTCAACCTGTCGGAAGACCGGCGGGTTGAGATCGAATGGGCGACCGAGAAGGATGACCGCTTCTTCGTGAGGCTTTTCATGGAGGGTACGGACCGACGTGGGCTCCTGTCCGACGTAGCCACGGCGATCAGCGATACCGATACGGACATCGTTCAGGCCGACATGAGGGGGGTCGAGCGGGGTATGCTCGGTAGGTTCTCCATAGAAGTGAAAGACCTGGCTCATCTCACAAAGATCATCAAGGCCGTCAGCGAGGTGAAAGGGGTGGTTCAAGTGGACCGGCGGGATGACTCTGAGGAGTCGGATCTCAACTAGCCAAGCTTAGGAAGCTACCCGAGCTTAGGGAGCTGTCCGAAAACCAGGAAACTCTCCGAGCCACACCAGCAATGCCTCAATTCGATCTGTCGTCCACCTATGAACCGCAGGGGGATCAGCCGTCCGCCATCTCGGAGTTGAGTGAGGGACTGGCCCGCGGGGATCGTTTTCAAACCCTCCTGGGGGCCACGGGCACGGGAAAGACATTCTCGATTGCCAATGTGATCGCCGAGTATGGCCGCCCCACACTTGTCACGTCACACAACAAGGCACTCGCGGCGCAACTCTACGGTGAGTTCAAGGCCCTCTTTCCGAGCAACGCGGTCGAGTATTTCATCTCCTACTACGACTACTACCAGCCCGAGGCGTACGTCCCGGCAACGGACACGTACATCGAGAAAGACGCCACCATTAACCAGGACATCCAGCGGCTGCGACTGCGCGCGACGTCGTCGCTGATGGAGCGTGACGACGTCATCGTCGTCGCTTCCGTCTCCTGCATCTACGGCTTAGGAAGCCCTGTAGACTACCGGTCGCTCATGCTGCACTTGAGCGTGGGCCAGACGATTGGGCGTAGGGAGGTTCTCCGGGCGCTCGTGGCGATTCAGTACCATCGTAACGATTACGAGTTCGGGCGAGGAACGTTTCGGGTCCGCGGTGATACGGTCGAGATCTTTCCGGCCTACGAAGAGCAGGCGATCCGCGTGGAGTTGTGGGGGGATGACATCGAGCGGATCACACGCTTCGAGCCGCTGACGGGAGAGACGGTCACACCGATGGAGCGGGCGTCCATCTACCCGGCCAGCCACTATGTGACGCGCCGAGAGGTGATCGAGGAGATGGTGCCCCGCATTCGGGTCGAGATGGAGGAGCAGGTCGAGGCGTTCAAGGCCGCGGGTCAGCTTCTGGAGGCGCAGCGCATCGAGAGCCGGACGAACTTCGATATCGAGATGATGCTCGAGATCGGAATGTGCCCGGGCATCGAGAACTATTCGCTCTACACCAGTGGCCGGCGGCCCGGGGAGCGGCCGGCGTGCCTGATCGATTACTTCCCAGAGGATTTCCTTCTGGTGGCCGACGAGTCCCATGCCTCGGTGCCACAGCTTCACGGGATGTACAAAGGAGATCGATCCCGCAAGGAAACGTTGATAGAGCACGGCTTCAGGCTTCCCAGCGCTCTCGACAACCGTCCACTCAAGTTCGACGAGTGGGACTCGCTTATCCATAGGGCGGTGTTCGTATCGGCGACACCGGGCGACTGGGAGCTGGATCGCTCAGGCGGCGTGGTCGTTGAGCAGATCATACGCCCGACCGGGCTGGTGGACCCCTCCATCCACGTGCGCCCGGTCAAAGGCCAGGTGGACGATCTCCTCGCCGAGATCCGTGAGCGCGAAGCCAAAGATGAGCGCGTGTTGGTAACGACCCTGACGAAGCGCATGGCGGAGGATCTCTCCGAATATCTTCAGTCCGTCGGGGTGCGGGTGAGCTATATGCATTCCGACGTCGATACGATCGAGAGGATGAAGATCCTGAGAGACCTGAGGTTGGGGAAGATCGATGTCCTGGTTGGGATCAACCTCTTGCGTGAAGGTCTGGACCTTCCCGAGGTCTCATTGGTGGCGATCCTGGATGCGGACAAGGAGGGATTCCTTCGGGACGGGCGCTCGCTCATCCAGACGATCGGGCGGGCCGCCCGGAACGTCGATGGCATGGCGGTTCTGTATGCCGACAAGGTGACTTTCTCCATGCAGACCTGCATTGACGAGACGGACCGGCGCCGGGAGATCCAGACGGCGCACAATCGGGAGCACGGCATCACGCCCGAAACGATTCAGAAGAGCGTCCAGGAGATTGAGTTCACGACCCGGGTCGCGGACGCGAGACAAGAGCCCCGTGGCCGGGTATCGGAACCCAAGGTCCAGTACGCCGACGAGGTCAACACCGAGGAGTTCATCAAGATCTTGGAGCAGGAGATGGCGGAGGCGGCAGAGGTGATGGATTTCGAGCAGGCCGCGATCTTGCGAGACCAGATTTTCGAACTGAAGGCTACGGGGAAGTGACTGCGTCGTGATTCTCGACGAGGGCGAGATGATCCGTTGGGGCAATGCCATTGGCGCGGCAGCCCGCACTCCGCTTTTCCTCTTGCTGCGGGGCCCGTTGGGGGCCGGCAAATCGGTACTCGCTCGCTCGATCGCCCAGGGAGCCGGGGTGGAGGGTGCGGTCCCTTCGCCGACATTCAATCTCGTGTTTCGATATCCGTCGAGCCGGGGTGTTGAAGTCGTACATATGGACCTTTACCGGTTGTCGGATCCGAGTGAACTATGGGAACTCGGCTGGCAGGAGCTCGGAGGCCAGGACGAGCTGGTCCTGGTGGAATGGCCGGATCGCGCGGAGGGAATGCTTCCCGAGCATCGGTGGGAGATCACGTTGGGTCCGGTCGCAGGAGACCGGGAAGCCCGCATGGTGTCGGTGAGCCGGTTCGGTGTGCCGCAGGATCTCCCCGGTTTTCCGGTCTCGGTCGACTTATGAGCCCGGTTGAATCGGGGGACCGCGCTTGGTCGGCAGATGGGATGTACCTTGCGCTGGATACGTCCACGCCCTTGGGGTCGGTGTGCGTGGGCGTAGGAAGCCGCGTTGTCGCCCGGAGGGTGATCGATGGTCAGGGTTCGCACTCCTCGGACCTGATCCCGGCCATCGGTGGGGTTCTGCAAGAGGCCGGAGCGGAGCTTTCCGAGCTCGCCGGTCTGGTCGTGGGGGCCGGCCCTGGTTCGTTCACGGGTGTACGAGTGGCTGCCGCGACGGCAAAAGGGTTGGCCCACGCCCTCGACATTCCTCTCTGGGCGGTCTCGTCTCTGGAGGCAGGCGCTGCGGCCGTGGACGTGTATGAGGTGGAGCTTCCCGCTGGTGACGGGGGTGGCCACGGAGGTGGTGGCCGGCAGGTCTCGCATCCGAGCTGGGGGCAGAGGCCAGTGCTGTCCGAGGAGGAACGCGCCTGGCCACGTTATGTGCTCTTCGACGCGAGAGGCGATCGGGTATATGGTGCCTGCTACCGGTCGACCGGGAGCGGTTTCGAGGTGCTCATCCCGCCTCATTCGACCACGATCGGGGCCGTGCTCTCCGAGAACCTCCCAATCTCGGTGTTCGCGGGTGACGGAGCCCAAAGACACGAGGACGAGATCCGAGGTGCGGGTTTTGAGCTGCTTCCCGCCCCGTACGGCATGCCGACGGCAGCGGGGTTGCTCAGGGCCGTGGCAGGTTCGCCTCCCCGTGAGCCTGTGGAGGACGTCGCCCGCTGGGAGCCCGAGTACCTTCGCTCCTCCTCGGCACAGCGAATCACTTCTTCTCACGCGGGGTCGGACGCGTGACTTCTCCCTTGTCCCTGAGGTCGATGACCCCCTCGGATGTGCCCGAGGTGGCCCGTATTGAGACGACGGCGTTCTCCACGCCTTGGAGTGAGGAGACGTTCAACTCGCTCCTGAAGCGTTCCGGCGTTGAGCTTTGGGTGGCCGAGTGGGGGGATGAGCTCGCCGCCTATGCGATCCTTTGGAAAGTGCTGGATGAGGGGGAATTGGCCAATATCGCAGTTCGCGGCGATCTACGAGGTCGCGGCATCGGTTCCGGTCTTCTCAGTCGCATGCTTGAGGTTGCCGAGGACTCGGGGGTTCGAAGTCTCTACCTCGAGGTTCGAGAATCAAATGGGCTTGCTCGGGAGATGTATGCCCGCCGCGGATTCCATGAGATTGGTGTCCGGAAGGGCTACTACGAGGGGCCCCGTGAGGACGCTCGAGTACTCAAAAAGAGCCTTGCAGGCGCCTGATTTACATGGCTGCTGAAGGAGTACAGCGGGAAACGTTTGTAGTTGAATGGTAAAAAACGCGTTGACCCGCAGGGCCTGATCCGCCTATCTTCGACCTTGAGTGATGGTGCGTTAAGTCCCGTTCCATATGGAACGGGAGCGTGGTCCGGTCCGCGATGGCGTTGGCAATTTTTCCCAGTTTGGTGGCCGGCCAGGAGCCCGTCCTATGGGCTGACAATTGAGGGACCTTTGTTCGTAGCCGGCACTACCGTATACCTGGATCGGAAGATGAGGTAGGAAAGGGTAGGCGCCGAGGCATCCACATGAAGTAGCCGCCGAGGCATCCACATGATGGGCTTCCGTTGACGGACGCAGTCGCTCTTCTTCTCTACGTCGGATCATTGATTCTGTGGTTCCGCTCTCTCCTGAGTGGAGGCCGTGGCCGCGGCCCGATGATCGCGTTTGTGTTGGCCGCCGCGGGTGTCGCAGTACATGCTCTGGCCCTAGCCCGCTTCGCCGCTGAATACGGCCAGCTTCCGCTCAACGGGCTCGCTCCCTCCCTCTCCACCGTCGCCCTCATTGTCGGCCTCGGCTTGGTGGCCACCCTCGGTTTGGGTGAAGGCCGCCGTGTCGGGATCGTCCTGGTCCCCGTCGTCATTCTGCTGCAGGCGGTTGCGGTTTCGTTGGGGATCGAGCCGTCTCAAGAACTGCTGGACTTCCAGGGGGCTTGGTTCGCTTTCCATGTCACTTTGGCTTTCGCGGGCTTGGGCGGCTTGGCCGTGGCTTTTGCGTCGGGACTGCTCTACCTGGTTCAGCTCCACGAGCTCAACACCAAGAGGATGGGACGCCTGTTCCAGTTCACACCTCCTCTTGCCACGCTCGACCGTTTGGGGCGGATCGGACTGGTGGCCGGGTTCATCACCTTTACACTGTCCCTCGTTCTCGCGTGGGTGTGGACCATCAATTTTGGGCAAGCGTCCGACCTGTGGAACGCGAAGGTTTTCTGGTCGGTCATGAGCTGGTTCGTCTTCGTCGCGGCTCTTGGGGTCCGTGCCGGCGGTGGGGTGAAGGAGCGAAGGAGCGCCCTGGTGAGCGTGGTCGGGTTTTCGTTCATCGTATTTTCCTACCTCGGTCTTCGCCTGGTGAGTTCTCAGGGAGGCTTCTTCCTTTGAGCCCCGTGTATCCTCCGTTGAGCCCCGTCTCCGTGGTTGGCGTGAGCCACTTGACGGCTCCTGTGGAAATTCGGGAACGTTTCGCGTTCTCCCCGGCTGAGGCCGAAGTGACACTCGGCAGGCTCATCATCGCCTCCGAGGTTCAGGAGGCAGTGCTGCTCTCCACCTGCAACCGTACCGAACTCTACGTTTGCCCAGGCGAGACTGAGTACGCAAGAGGGGCGGCGGAGCGAGTTCTTTCCGAGAAGGCGGGCGAAGTGGTTGGCGGAACCAAGCAATACCTCTACCACTACGACGGTGAGGCGTCGGTCCGCCACCTCTACCGCGTGGCGGGGGGATTGGACTCCCTTGTGCTCGGTGAGGCAGAGATCCAAGGACAGGTCAAGGACGCATACGAATTGGCGGGACGGAGTCCGGCAGGGCCAGAGCTAGCCGGACCGATTCTGCACAGACTCTTCCAGTCCGCCCTGTCCGCAGGGGGACGTATCCGCTCCACGACGCCGATCGGAGAGGGCGCCGCATCCGTGGCGTCTGTGGCCGTGGAGTTGGCACGTAAGATCTTCGGCGGCCTCGAGGGCCGTCAGGTGATGATCCTCGGAGCGGGCACGACCGCGGAGCTGGTGGTGGAGGCACTCGGGCGAGATGGCATCCGAGGGCTGGTCGTGTCGAACCGGACGCACGAGCGGGCTACCGAACTGGCGAGTAGACTCTCAGGGCGCGCCGTGCACTTCGACGAGATGCCGTTCGAGTTGGCCAAGACGGACATCCTGATCGCATCAACCGCGGCTCCCCACCCCTTGGTGACCAGAGATGGCTTTCGCCATGCCAGGGAGGGCAGCCAAAGTGGGCCGTTACTCATTCTCGACCTGGCGATTCCGCGTGATGTGGAGCCCGAGGTCGGCAGCGAAGCGAACGTATTCCTGTACAATGTGGACCACCTCCATGAGATTCTGGACGACAACCTGCTCAAGCGCCAGAGCTCCGTTCCCGAGGCCGAGGCCATCATCGAGGAATACACCCAGGACTTTCTCCATTGGTACGGAGCCAGGGGCGTAGTCCCCGTGATTCGTAGCCTCAGAGGGCGCTGGGACGACGTGCGCCGCAGTGAGCTGGACCGCCTCTGGCAAAAACTCTCGCACATGTCCGAGGACGATCGAGACCTTGTCGAGGCCTTTTCGAAGCAACTCCTCAACAAGCTCCTGCACGACCCTACTGAACGCTTGAAGCAGGGCGCAGGCAACGGCCGGGGCGTCGAGTTCATCGATGCGGTCCGGTACTTGCATGACCTCGAAACGGTAGAAGCAGCCCGCTCCGAGGAATCGGAGGCGGACGACGTAGGGGATGCCGAGACCATGGAAATGGATGAGTGATCCCACTCGAAACGTTCTCGTAACCGGGGGCGCCGGATTCATCGGTAGCCACGTGGTCGACGCGTATCTGGAGCGGGGCGATCGCGTGTGGGTCGTCGACGACCTGTCGAGTGGCTCTCTGGCGAACGTCAACGAGAAAGCGGAGTTCGTCGAGATGGGAATCCAGGATCCGGATTTGCGAGGCCTGTTCCGCGACGTGGGATTCGATTTGGTGAGCCTGCACGCGGCCCAGATCGACGTTCGTACATCCGTTGCGGATCCCGCCCGGGATGCATCAATCAACGTCCTGGGAATGCTCAACGTGGTCGAGGGTGCCCGGGAGACCGGCACATGCAGGATCGTGTACGTCTCGAGCGGCGGGGTCGTCTACGGCGAGCCGGAGGAAATTCCCACGCCGGAGTGCGCGGCCAAACTGCCGCTCTCTCCGTACGGGGTCACGAAGCTCTCCGGGGAGTACTACCTGCACTACTACGAGGTGGTCCATGGCATCGAGTACGTGGCGCTACGGTATGCCAACGTCTTTGGACCCCGGCAGGATCCGCATGGAGAGGCTGGTGTGGTGGCGATTTTTTGCGAGCGGCTGCAGTCGGCGGAAGAACTCACTATCTTCGGCGACGGCGAGCAAACCCGAGACTACGTGTACGTGAAGGATGTGGTTGTTGCGAACCTCCTCGCATCCGAGATGATATTGAAGCCCGGACCGGATATCGATGCCGTGGCCTTCAACGTCGGCACGGGGGTGGGGACCAGCGTGAATCGGCTTGCCGATGTCCTGGAGAGTATTGCTGAGAACCGCCCGGGCCGCGTCTACCGCGAAGCGCGCGCGGGAGAGTTGCGACATAGTACGCTGGATGTGTCCAGGTTCGCCGAGCGTGGATGGGCGGCCCGGCATACGCTCGAGGATGGTCTCCGGGAGACATTTCACTTCATCGCACATCAAAAGATCGGAGCTTGAATGGGGCTTTCGACGCTCCTCGCCCAGGCCGCTACGCCGACAAGTGGGTGGGATATGCTGTTCGGGGGGACGTGGGCGACCAGGATGGTCCTCCTGGTCCTCGCCAGTGCGTCGCTCTTTTCATGGGTTCTCATTTTCTGGAAGGCCAGGCAGTTCAGAGCCGTTCGAATTCAGGGCGACCGCTTTCTGGGGGAAATGGAGCGAGCGACCGGCCTGGCGGACGCCTACAAAGCTGTTCTGCTGCTCCCGGAATCTCCGTACGGGCGTGTTTTTCGCGGGGGCGTGAACTTCTTCAGCGAGCTGCGGCCGGGTGCGCTCCGTGAAGGGTCCCCTCCTAGCGAAGGGCTCTCTCTGACTCAGTTGCAGGTGCTCAAGCTGGTTCTGGAGAAGGAGGAAGCCGAGGAGCGCGACGAGCTCGCGGTAGGGCTGATCTGGTTGGCAGTCCTGGGTTCGGTCGCGCCGCTGCTGGGTCTCATGGGGACAGTCCTTGGCATCACGAACACGTTTCTCGGGATCGCGGCGTCAGGCTCCACGAATATCACCGCGGTGGCGCCTGGTGTCGCTGCGGCCCTGGTCACTACGGTCGCCGGGCTCATCGTGGCGATGCCCGCGATCATCTCTTACAACCATTTTCTCGCGCGGCTGAGCTTGCTCAGCAGCGAGCTCGAGGGTTTCTCTAGCGAATTCATCGGCACGCTTGCCCGGGAGGGACGTCTATGATGGGACCCGGGGGCGGCGGGCGGGACCTGCAGCCGGTCGCCGAAATCAACGTCACGAGTATGGTCGATGTGGCGTTTACGTTGCTCATCATCTTCATCATCACCGCCCCGATCCTCCAGGGGGGCATCGAGGTGGCGGTTCCGGAAACGGACATATCTGCACTTACCGCAGACGACAACACGCTGATTATCTCCCTGAACCGTGACGGGATGGTGTTCGTGGGCGAGACTCCTATGGACCGCGCCGAATTCCGGTCGTCTTTCGGACAGATCGTGTCGGGTGGAACGGTCGATAAGGTCTGGTTCAAGGGCGACTCACTGGCCACTTGGGGTGCGGGCGTCGACGTGATGGGCACCATCAGGGAGAGCGGGATCCCCTTTGCGGTGGTCGCCGAACAGAGTCCGGAGAGGTAGTCAGGCTATGACCGTCCCCGAAGAGGCTCCGAGGCGCGCACCGCGCGTGGAGCGACAACCGCGACAGACGGTCGGGAAGGGTCCCATCCTCGGGTCCGCTTTCATTCATACCGTTGCGATCTTCCTGGCCTGGGGGACTTCGGCAGCGACTCCCCAGGTACCCGACTTCATCGCCTTCGAGATCGAGTTGATCTCTCCACCGGCGGCGGAGCTCGGTGAGCGGACGCCGCCCCCCCCCGAGGAATTGGTCATCGAGACGCCCCTCGATCCGGTACCCGAGCCGCCGGAGGAAATTGCTCCCGCGGTCATCGAGGAGGAGGTGCCCGAGGAGATTCCCGTCGAAGAGCCTCCGGTGCCCGAACAGACGGTCACTCCACCCGATGTTGAACTGGTGGACGATGTGGAGCCCCCAGCCAGCCCCGACCCAGATCCAGATGTCGAGACGCCGGGAGAGNANCTCAACATTCGGATGGNGGGCGTCCNAAGAGATTATCCGGTGTATTACNACAACATCCTTNNTCAGATGNNGCGCTGCTTCCGGCCAACGGCGCGAGCTGACGACTTGCGCACGCGGATCTATTTCGTGATCAATCGGGACGGCTCGGTGTCCGNCGTCGACATCCTGGAGCCTTCGGGGAGCATAGCGTTCGACATTGAGGCGATGGGGGCGGCGGAGTGTATCGGGAGGCCGGGCCGATTGGGTCCGCTTCCCGACGAGCTTCCCTTCGATCGGTTCCCCGTCGTCTTCTATTTCGAACCCCAGTCTGGGCGCGACGCCGATTCCGGAAAATGAGGAGAGAGGATATGCGCATGCTGAGATCGCTTACGGGAGCGGCGTTGGTCTCCATGTTGTGGGCCGGNTCCTTGACGGCGCAGCAGGACTCGATTCCGGGNGTGACGTTGGGGTTACTCTACGAAGCGGAATTTCAGCCTGCCCTGGCGGTTCAGCCTTTCTCAGGCCGGCTGGGAGGAGAGTCATGGGCCACACGGGTCGAGGCGATCATCGCCAGAGACCTACGCTACAGCGATCGGTTCGAGGTCATGGATTCCCTTCCGGCTTCCTTGGTCAGGGACGAGATCGACTATCAACTCTGGGATCAGCTTGGGGCCGTATGGTTGGTGTCGGGCTCTTTGGAAGGAGCCGGTGCNGGCTTCGTTTTGGTGCTGGAGCTCCACGATGTGGTCTACGGGGAAATCCGTGAACGGGGCCGCTTTCCAATTCCGGACCCCAGTGACGACGACTTCCGAATGGCCGCACATGTGGCTGCGGATGCGGTCATCGAGTGGATCTATAATGAGCCAGGGATGGCGGCGAGCCGGATCGTCTTTTCGCGCAGAACGGAGGATGGCAATCAGGACCTGTACGTAATCGACTCCGATGGCGAGAACTTCAGGCGGCTCACCAACTACAACGACCTCACCATGTCTCCGTCCTGGTCCCCGGACGGGACACACATTGCCTACTCGTCCCGCAAGGACACCGGCTTGCCTCGAATCTACGAATTGAACCTCGAGACCTTNGTCGAAACGCCGCTCGACGCGGGGCGAGACGGCGACCACAACACGCCGACGTATAGTCCGAGTGGCAATGATCTGGCTTTTTCGATCACTGGTGGCGCCCGGAGTGGAATTTTCTTCTATGACTGGGGACGAAACTGCTGTCTCACACATCTGAGCGGCGGACGTTGGGATGACATCTCACCGACTTTTTCGCCTGACGGGCGTTGGATCGCGTTCAACTCCAACCGTCTGGGTACTCCGTTTCCACAGATCTACGTGATGCCTGCCACCGGAGGAGAGGCGGACCTCGTTTCCCCCTATCTGCACGGCCAGGAGGGTTACTACACGTCTCCTGATTGGGCGCCCGTGGGTGATCACGTGGCTTTTCACGGGCGCGTGGGCCGCAGAGGGCGATACAACATTCTGGTTGCGGATGTTTCCGACCAGGGGCGTCGTTTGAGGCAGCTTACCTGGGAGGGGAACAATGAGGATCCGAGTTGGGCTCCGGATGGACGTCATCTCGTGTTCGTCGGGCGCCGAGACTGGGGTACCGGTCTGATGGTGGTCGATACCGCCACCGGAACGTATCGGATGCTCCTACGGGGGTTCGACGTCCGGTTGCCCGATTGGTCACCACCTTTGGGATGAGACCCAATGCGCCTAGCCAAAGTTATTGCGCGATGGCGCGCAATTGCGTATATGCGTTATGTTGGCTTCCACCCTTATGCTGAGCAGAGTGCGTATAGGAACAAAGCTTTTCGCCCACGGGCTCGCCGACTTGGTAAGCCTCCTGACATGACCACACACCGACAGGACTAAGGATGCGGATCAAACATCTCTTCATACCAGTCATTGCCGCCACGCTTGCTCTCAGCGCATGTGGAGGCGCTGCGGAGCCGCCAGCGCCACCGCCCGCGCCCACCGGACCGACTCAAGCCGAGATCGACGCCGCCCGTGCNGATTCGATAGCAGCGGCAAGGAGGGCGGAGGAGGCGCGCGCCCAAGCCGAGCGGGATGCTGCGAGCCGCGAGCAGGAGCGTATGACGCGGGCGGCGGACCAGGCACGGTCGACGCTCCAAGCCGTGGTCCAGTTCGAGTACGATGAAGCGGACATCACGCCGGCTACAGAGCGACTCCTACGTGCGAAGCTACCGATCCTGCGTGCCAGCCCGACGATTCGCCTTCGCCTCGAGGGGCACGCCGACGAGCGGGGTTCGACGGAGTACAACCTCGCGCTGGGAAGCCGGCGCGCTGAGGCTGTGCGGGAGTTCCTCTCGGGCTTCGGGATTTCGGCGAGTGTGTTCACCACGACCTCGTTTGGAGAAGAGAGGCCTGCTGTCAACCGGAGCGACGAGGCGGCCTGGGCTCAGAACCGTCGGGTCGAGTTCGTGATCACGGGTGGTCAGATCGTGACCAGCGAGGACAATTAAGCGCCAACCTCCGGTTGGGGGCAGGATGAGTATGACCCCTCCCTTTGGCACTTCGGTCGCGCTCCGGCGTGGCCGGGGCCGTGGGGGAGGGGTCTTTCTCGTTACGGCGTTGCTGCTCTCCTCAGGATGCGCCACGAAGGGGGACGTGAAGCGTCTCCAGGATGAGGTAGCCGGGCAAGCAGTTCGCCAGGAGGCCCAGTTGGAAGATCTGTCCGCCGATCTTCAGGACCTCCAGGATTCGCTGCAAGTTCAGTCCGTGATTGCGAACGAGATGGTGGTGGACACCCGTGGGGGGCTTGCACGGCAGCTTCGAGATTTGCAAACCCAGCAGTCCCAAATGGTCCAACTGATCGGGCAGATCCAACGTGAAGTGGCCCTGATGTCTCAGCGACTCCAGGCCGATGGGGGGCGGGTGACGACTTCGACGCTGCGTGCCGATCCCGATTCGCTCGGTGCCTTGATCGGGCGCGGCGGAGGGGGCCAGGCCGACTGTGAGCAGATTTGGGGTGCGGCGATAATACAGTTCAATCGTGGCTCGAACGCTGCTGCACGGGCGGGCTTCAACGGATTCCTGCGCGACTGTCCGGAGGATGAGCGGGTCGCCAGATCTCGGTTCAATCTCGGGGATATCGCCGCGCAGCAAGATCGACCCGACGATGCGATCGAGGAGTTTCTCCGGATTGTCCAGTTGGATCCGGAGGCGGATGAGGTTCCGCTGGCCCAATACCGGATCGGCCTCCTCTACCTCGAACAGGGGAACGCCCAACAGGCCAGGACCTATCTCGAACTCGTGGTCAACAGCTATCCGGACGACCCCGTCGCGGAGCTTGCACGGGTCGAGCTACAGGGGATCCGCTGACGTCCGGCTCTTCTGACGTCCGGCTCCGTGTCTGATGCGCTGTCCAAAGTGTGACGCCACGGAGAACCACGTCGTCGACACCCGCGATAGCAGGGGTGGACGTGCGGTCCGGCGCCGCAGGGAATGCGCGGTGTGTGGGGCCCGTTTCACCACCTACGAACACGTCGAAGAGCGACCGCTACGTGTTGCCAAGCGTGACGGGAGCGGAGAGGATTTCGACCGCACCAAGCTACTACGAAGTGTGGCGATCGCGTGCGCAAAGAGGCCGGTAACCGAAGCCGACATCGACGTGATCGTGGACGCGGTCGAAGAAAACCTGACTAGGACTGCGAGCTCCGAGGTCTCCAGTTCCCTCATCGGCGAAATCGTCATGGAGCATCTCGGTCCCTTGGACCGAGTGGCCTACGTGCGTTTCGCCTCGGTCTACCGGAACTTCCAAGACATCGGTGAGTTCCAAGACATGGTACACGACCTGAACGCGGAAGAGCGGCGTCAGGGCTCGGCCAGGAACCAAGAGGAGCTCCCACTCTGATTTTTCCCCAGAATACCGTCGTCGCTCCTCCTTCACCAGCCTGTTAGACGGCGGCTCACACGGAATGGCTATACTGACCCGAAATTTGCGCGGCGAGATGCCGTTCCTCGACCACCTCGAGGAGCTTCGCTGGCGCATCTTGTGGAGTTTTATCGCCATTTTCGCTGGGAGTATAGTCGGCTTCATCCTCATAGTGCAGTTCGAGGTCCTCGACCTTCTCATCAACCCGTTCTACGAGGTGATGGGAGAAGAGGAGAGGCTCATATTTCTCTCTCCGACGGAGCCGTTCTTCCTCCTCCTGAAAGTCGGGATCCTGTCGGGAATCGTGCTCGTCTCACCGGTCGTCATCTACCAGATTTGGGCGTTCTTGTCTCCGGCACTCAAGCGGCATGAGAAGAGGGTGATCATCCCAGCCCTTTATTTCGGGGTATTCCTCTTCGCGGCGGGCGTGTACCTCTCCTACACCCGAGCACTTACGGCCGCGCTCCAGTTCCTCCTGTTCTTCGGAGAGGACTACTTCGACATGATGCTGCAGGCGGGACCCTACCTCAGCTTCGTGACGAAAATTCTGATTGCGTTCGGTGTCCTGTTCGAGTTGCCGGTGGTCATCATGATCCTGTCCGCTCTCGGGCTTGTCACGCCCAAGTTTCTGCGGGAGAAGAGGCGTCACGCGATCGTCATCATCACGGTCCTGGCCAGCCTGCTCACGCCGGGCGACGTTGTTACGGTGACGGCCATGATGATGATTCCGATGGTCTTTCTGTACGAATTCAGCATACTCCTCTCGTGGGTGATCACCAGGCGGCGCAAGACTCGGACGATCGGAGGGGACCCGCCGGATGGATCGGTAGAGGCAGAGTGAACCTCGGGCCCTGTGTAGTCGGGTGCGGTCTGGCTGTGCTCGCTGCAGGATGGTACGTCCCCGCCGCCGCACAGGCCGAGGACCCACCCTCGCAGGAGGTCGATTCTGCTCGAATTCGGGTGCTCGAGCGGCTGAACAGCCTCTCCAGACCGCCGGGCGTGGACTCCACACTCTTCGTGATCGACACCGTAGGCCAACCGCGCCGCGTGTTGCCAACGCCCCAGCCGCAAGCAGCCGACTCGTTCATGGCCGCCCTGCTGGCGCTGCCCGGCTATTCGGTGTCCCAATACTCCGGTGGGGGAGGGCAATACGATGCGCAGACTCAGCGCATGACCTTGATCGGCGTCGAAGGTACGCCCGCCCGGGCGAGCCAAGACGGGATGACCGTCACGGCGGTGGACACGATCAACCTTGCCGATTCGCTCATCTGGACGTCTGGCCAGACGTTGACGGAGCGGCCTGGTGAGGCGCCCGTGGAGAGCGCGAGCATCATCTACGACAATCGAGCCAACCGTGGGACCGCCTTCGACGCACACACGACCATGTCTCAGGGCGCTACCTGGATCATGGATGGTGATCTTCCAGCCATCCTCCCTGATACGGTNTTCGGCCATGACATCAACTTCACGTCATGTGAGGAGACCGAGCCCCACTACCACTTTGCTTCTCGAGAGTTCAANGCCATCGGCGGTAGTTGGTTCGTAGCGCGAAATGTGACGCTCAATTTCGACGACGTGCCGGTCTTTTGGCTGCCCTTTATTCTTCAGAGTTCAGAGTCGGGTAGGCACAGCGGCATTCTCACTCCGCGCTTCGGCATCAATGACATCGTGCGTCAGTCCAAGGGATATTCACGGCGGATATCCAACGTAGGATTCTTCTGGGCCATCAACGAGTACACCGACGCCACCCTCTCCGGGGACTGGTGGAGCGACAACTTTATGGCGCTCACCGGAGCTTTCCGCTATCGGGTGACNCAGAAATTCCTCAACGGATCCACGAACGTGAGACGTTTCTGGGAGGTCGATGGCGGTCGTCAACTCTCATTTAATACCCGACACAACTGGAGAGTCAATGAACGCATGGACGTGCGAGTCTCAGCGCGATATGCGTCCAGCTCCAGCTTCGTGACCCAAAATTCGTTCGATCCGAGGGAGGTGACGCAGTCCATAAACTCGGAAGGTGGCCTGAACCGCCGATTCGATTGGGGGAACCTGTCGGTCAGCGCTGACCGCCGTCAGTTCTTGAGCGACGACCGTGTGGAGATGACACTTCCCTCCGCAAACCTGTCTCTGCAGACGATCACGTTGTTCCCGGCCCCGAGTGGCCGCGCCCGGTTCTACAACAACCTGACGTGGTCGGGAAGCGCGAGGTACCAGAGGAACACTGTCGATCGGGCCCCTCAGGACCCCCTGTCGTACGTTCGGGGTCGGGGTGACCAGGTTCGCTCGTCGGGGAGTGTAGGTAGCGGTCTGAACCTGGCTGGGTTGTCGTGGTCGCAAGCGTTGACCTTCACTCAGATGGCCGACCTCAGCGTTCCGGCCCCCATCGCGTTTCCGGGCGACACACTCGGTCCGCTACCCACGGGGGCTGTCGATCTAGCTAGGACCGACATCACCTGGAGCACGAGCCTCAACTACCAGCAGCGTCTGATCGGGACCACCACACTTACTCCGAGTCTGCTGGTTTCAGGGTCCGCCGTACGTTCAGACGAGATTCCGGAGGCTCCTAATTTCGTGGCTGGACCAAAGCGTCTTTCGTTCGGTGCCCGCTTGAAGAGCGACATTTACGGATATTATGGCGGTTTCGCCGGGTTCGAGGCGATCCGGCATAAACTAACCCCGTCGATCTCCTACGCTTACGCACCAGCAATCACGGCGACGGGCCTCCAGGAGACCGTCTTCGGACCGGCGAACGCGTTCGCCAGGAACCTCGTTACCGTCGGTCTCAATCAGACCTTCGAGGCGAAGCGTCCAGCGGTCGAAGGGGACGAATCAGGTGGTGCTGAGGAGATCGGACTGGATCTGGAAGAGGACCTCTTTGCACCGGACTCGGTTTTGGACGCGAGGGCGGATTCTCTCTTCAACCTTCAAGACGCGCCGATCGAGCTTGCGGCCGATGACCGACGGGATGAGGGCGGTCCGAGGAGGCTCCCGGCCTCGAGGGTAATCAACTTGGTGGCGCTCAACACGAGCGTGATCACTTACGATTTCGAACGAGCGAGCCAGACGAGTGAGTCGCTGGCGGGATTCACAACGACCCGCCTGAGGAGCCAGATCAGTTCGGACTTATTCCGCGGGCTTCAACTCTCCATGGAACACGACCTCTTCGGTACCGAGATTTGGGACGGAGTGCCACGCCGGGCCTTCGATCCGATACTTTCACAACTCAATCTTTCCTTCGCGCTCAGTTCCAGCTCCGGTATCATCCAGACGATCACCCGCTTTTTGGGCGGCGGTGGGGACGGGGGAGCCGGGGCCGCGGGGCTTGCGGCGGACTCGGCGGCCGGGTTGGATGATCCTGATGGCCTCGATCCGCGTCTCGACAACGTTGGCAATCAAGGCGTGACGAACGAGTCCTCGATCGTGCCCGGCACAGGACCGGAGGATACTGGCCCCCGGCAGGCCGGGCGGAGCACCGGGGCGTGGAACACCAACTTCTCGTACTCCCTTCGCCGGATTCGTGAATCGCTGCTACCGGCGAGCCAGCTACTTCAGATGGGTATCCGTCTCAAACCGNCGGAAAANTGGGATCTCGTCTGGCGCACTTCGTACGACATCACCGCACGGAAATTCGCGGACCATTCGGTTCGATTGACGAGAGACCTGCACCGGTGGCAGGCGAACTTCGACTACACGCAGACCGCGACCGGAAACTGGGCCTTCCGCTTCTCGGTGTCCCTGCGCGACAACCGGGACCTGAAGTTCGATTACGACCAACGTAGCACGGACCTCGAGAGTCCCTTCTAGAGTCCGCCAGGCGCGACGCCCCTGTTCTTCTGTCTCCGACATGATGGGAATTGTCCTCTGTGGAGGACGGTTTATCCGGACCCCCCGCTGAAAGCCCATGTTTCATGCGGGTTCCAGGTTTGGTATCGCTTGTGCATTGGGTGGGGAGTGCAAGGTCGTCGAGGACCTCCACTGGGTCCCAACGGCGGGTCCCACTCAACACCAGTAGGAAGGGAACTATGAGGAAAAGAGTGCTTATGCTGACGGGGGCGCTGCTCCTGGGGGCCTGCAGCGACGACGACGTGATCTTCGACCCGTCCGGTGGTTCTGCCCCGCCCATTNGGGTGGACGCCACCTATTACAATCGGGCAGTGACCGTGTACTGGGAACTCGCCTCGGGGTGGAACGGTGAGGCGTTCCGGGTCTTCAGCAAGCGGGTCGGAGTTGAGTCCTTCTTCTTCATCGCCGAGGTGACGAGTTGCTCCTCGGGACTCTGTGAGTATACCGACACGAACATCTCGTCCAACGTGAGTTACGACTATTTCGTGTCGGCCGTGGATCCTGATACGGGTGTCGAGACCGAGTCCGAGCGGACCGTCCGGGTGTCCGTGCCATCCTTCACTCCGCCACCTGTGCCTACGGACTTGGAGGTGATCGCTCTGGACGCCACCAATTACATGCGTTGGAATGACGACGCCCGTTTGGACGATGAGTTTTCTGCATATCGGATCTACCTCCTGTCCGATGGAGGTGCGACCCAGATCCTTCTAGGGGATTCGGACTCGCCTGCTTTTCTGGATGCTCTGGCCGAGAACGGCGTGACCTCCACCTATGCGGTGTCGTCCGTCGATGTCTATGGCCATGAGAGCGGAACCAGTTTCAGTAGGGAGGGCACACCTCGACCCGACTTCACTGGAGAATTGGTCTACTCCTTCATGGACCAGCCGACCTTGTCCGGTTTCCGTTTCAGGGAATCCGACCAGGACGATCCGATCGTGGATGGCGTGTCTCCCACGAGGCACTTTCGCCTNGAGACNGACGTATCGGGGTGGTGGCTCGTCCCCGGGNCTTCGGCCGAAGTAAATCCGGTTGGTGCTTTTACGACTGAGCTCAAATGTGGCGTGGCAGCCGACGCGCAGTGCGTGGATTGGACGACTGCGCCGTTGTCTGGGTACGGCCCCGCAGACATCTTGGTCGAGCCCGAGTTCACGTACGTGTGGCGGGTGGTGGAGAGCGGGCTAGTACACTACGGCGCGGTACGAGTGACACTGCTTGGGATGGACCAATTCGGGGACGACCTCATGATCTTCGATTGGGCTTACCAAATNCANCCAGGTAATCCGCAACTGGGCGTGNGCTGACCGCCNCCCCCTTTCAGGCCACCTTNGCAGGGGNACTCCGCTCCCGGCGGCCGCCGGGAGCGTTGCAATTGGGTTTGGACCCTATCTATCATGTAAGATGGTGCCCATTCTAGAAGCAGTGCCCAATTTTAGCGAAGGGCGAGACCTCGGGTGGATCGGGGAGCTGCTCCAGGTCATCGAGGGGGAGAGCGTCGAGGTGCTCGATTGGACCGCGGATCGCGAGCACCACAGATCCGTGGTCACCTACATCGGAGATCTGGAGAGTGTCGAAACCGCCTCAATAGCGGCCGCCTTATTCGCTATGGACGGAATCGATCTACGAACCCATCAGGGTCTCCATCCCAGGGTCGGTGCTCTGGACGTGCTGCCTTTTGTGCCTTTACACGACTTGACCATGGACTTGGCGGTAGAGAGTGCGCGCAGGGTGGCGGGCCGGCTGGCAGAGGAAGGGATACCTGTCTATCTCTACGGAGAAGCGCGTTACGGTACGACAGCGTCGCGACCCGACCGATCGCTCGCATCGATACGACGCGGTGGGTTCGAAGCTCTCCANGGGGGGTTCCCAGCGGGCCGGGAGCCGGACCTGGCCGCTCCTCAGTGGCTGGGCAAACCACATCCCACTGCTGGTGTTACTTGCGTCGGTGCGCGCCGCGTCTTGTTGGCGTGGAACGTTTTTGTGGAGGGGATATCTTTCTACGCTCTCAAGGCGATCGCCAGAGAGCTCCGNGAGTCCGGAGGTGGGTTCAAGCACCTGCGGGCGTTGGCGTTGGAGCTTCCCGAGAGTGGCCGGCTCCAGATCTCTATGAACCTTGAAGACCCTGAGGCGACTTCGCCCTATAACGTGTTCGACGCTATTGAAGAGCGCGTCGAGGCTGGGGGCGGGCAGGTCGTCGAGACTGAGGTAATCGGCATGATTCCGGATCCCCTTGTGCTTCCGNCGGCTGTTGACAGATTTAGGATTCTTCATCCGGGCGAGTCCCGNCTCCTCTCTCGTCGCGTGTCAGAACATGTGTCTGCGCGGGGCATAAGTCACACGCGAGTATGAGTGTCGCTTTGTGAGCAGTGTTGCAAATCTGAAAGAACGGGCTCGGACCTTATCAACTTCGCCGATGTCACCGACCGCCTTCGGGGCCTGCGCAGTTAGCCCCCGCGAGCCTTGATCGATGTGCACGTTCAATCACGCGGCTCGCCTCGCTTCTTCGGTAGGCGTCTCATGATGGAGGCGGTTCAGAGTTCCATCCTGAGGGGTCCCGTTCCGACTCTCCCGGCGGTGCAGGGGCTCGTGACCGGTCGCCTCGAAAAGGTCCAGGGCGATCTGAAACGGATCATCATCTCGGACTTCGATCTGATCGAGGAGATCAACGAATACCTGCTCCTCATGCGCGGCAAGCTATTCCGTCCCACGCTTCTTCTTCTCAGCAACGAGGTCGGGGGCAGGCCGGCGGACGACGCGATCACGCTCGGGGCCGTTGTAGAGCTGGTTCACCTCGCCACGCTCGTCCATGACGATGCCGTAGACCACAGTGTCTTGCGGCGTGGTCTACCCACGGTCAACGCACTCTGGACGCATCAGATTGCGATCATCATGGGGGACTACCTGTACAGTCGCTCGGTCACGGAGCTCACGCAGCTCGGAAGGTTGGATGCGGTGGCGGTTCTCGCCGCCGCCGCCAACGAGATGAGCATCGGTGAGATGCGGCAACTCACGTCCTACGATGCACTCGAGTTCACCGAGTTGGACTATTATCGGCTCATCGCGTCGAAAACGGCTTCATTGATGTCGGCGGCCTGTGAAATGGGGGCCCTTGCCGGTGTGAGTGAGTATCGAAAACCTCTTGCGCTGTTTGGGTATCAACTGGGTATGGCGTTCCAGATTGTGGACGACCTTTTGGACTACACCGGATCGGAGGCCGTCACGGGCAAACCTAGCGGGCACGATCTGAGAGAACGCAAGGTCACGCTTCCTTTGGTCGGTGCCTTGAAGAAGGTGTCTGATACCGAGTCGCGTGAGATCAGGGACTTCTTCACGCTGGTGGAAGCGGCGGAGGAAGACATCGAGCGTGTGATCGAGATCGTATATGACCGTGGCGGGTTCGACTACGCGAAAAAGCAGGCGGATCTGTACGCAGCTCGTGCGTGGGAAGCGCTCGCTACACTTCCGGAGGACCCTGCCTTGGAGGCCCTGAGAGACGCCGTGACCTACACGGTTGGCCGTGATCGCTGATGCCACGAATACGGGTTGCTAGGACATGTTGAACGACCCGCATCGCCGCAATGTGAAGCGTCTCTTATGGACGCTGGCGCTTGGGCTGCTGCTGGGTGGTTTGCTCACTCAACTCTCGGTGGTGTTTCTTCCGGAGAGCCCGGCCAAGACCTTTCTCACGTCGTCGGTGGCGGCCTCGGTCGGACCGCTGGCCATTGATCTGTTGGTAATCGCGTTTACGGTCGGCCCCCTGATCCTCAGCCTAAATGTGTTAACATTGGTAGGGATTTTCATCGTGGCTTTTGTTGTCCGCTCCTGGATCTGAGTCCGGGACGAACGTAGAACGGAGGATTTGTCATGGGAATCGGTGGACTCGGCATGGGGGAGATGATCGTGATCTTTCTTGTAGTCCTCCTCCTTTTTGGGGCGAAGCGGCTTCCGGAAATAGGTTCCTCTTTGGGCAAGGGGATACGGGANTTCAAGGGCTCGATTAAGGAGATCGAAAAAGAGGTCCGCGATGACACGGNGGACGATTCCNAGANAAAGAGTGTCGCCGAACCNTGGCGCGNAGCAGTTCCTCCTGCATCGGCTTCCTCGGACGAACCTGATCAAGGGCCCAGGCGATTGACGACGAACCCGCCCCCTTCGGAGCAACAAATTGGTGGCGTGCCGACGGCCGAGAGTCAGGCTGAAGGTGGGGCAGCCGAGATTCCGGAGGACGCTCCCGCACAGGAAAGCTCGACGGAAGAGGGGGCGGCCGAGGGCGAGGAAGAGAAGGCCTGATTTCGTGCGTGGGACCGTGAGCCCCTCTTCTACCTCTTGCCAACAGGGAAGGGCTTAGAACCCGAAGCCGCCGATTGGCTGCTGAGCGTCCGCGGGATCCGCGTTCAATACTTCGTCTCGCTGGTCGATGATGCGGGCCACGTCGCGGAGGCCCTGGAGCCACTCCTGGAGCCGAGTCTGTTGGGCAAGCCCGAGCATTTCATTCCGGAGCGGCAACCGCTCGACNACGAAAGCGGTAGAGTCCGGACCGAAGTATTCGGTCAACTCGATGATGAAGACATTGTTGTTGGCCGCCACTGGACTACTCACGTCTTCAATGTTNAGGCCGAATCCCGCCCCCACGGCCGCGTTCAGCTGCCCCATGCCCGGAACGAAGTCTACGCGGGCGTACGGTCCGGCCATCTGGANCTCCAGGCCCTTTTCTTCGGCTATGGCAGCCAAGTCTGCCCCACCTCGAACCTGGGCGACGATCTCCTCGCCCTCCTCCTGGGCTCTCTCCACCTTCTTCGCGGCCTTCACCGTCTGTTCGATGGACCCTGTGGCATCGGCGAGTGAGATCGCCCCGGCCTCCCGGAGTTCGACGAGTTCGAGCATATAGAATGCCTGTCTCGTCTCGAGGACGGGGCTGACGTCCCCGACCAAAGCTTCCTCGAAGGCCCAGTCGGCCCCNTCTCCTACCTGCCCGGCTCCAGCAACGAACGCGAAGTCGGTGCTCAGAAAGGCGGTCTCGACAGCGAGGGTCAAAGTCGAAGCTGCCTCTGCTATCGTGCGTGACTCACCGAGCGCTTCCAGCGAGTCGGCAAGCGTGTAGAGCCCGAGTTCAGATTCCTCGGTGCGGACAAAAGGAATGAGAATATGCCGGGCCTGAACACTGTCTTCTGCCTCATCCTGAACTTCGATCAGATGATAACCGAAGGTGGTCCTCACTGGCTCCGTGAGCTCGCCTACGGCTGCGGCAAAGGCCACATCGGAGAACTCCTCGGGCATAAGGTCCCTGGTAAACCAGCCCAGGTCTCCTGACCCGGTTCCGACCCCTGGCCGACCGAGCACATCCTCGAAATCGGCGCCGTCGATGATCTCTTGCCTCAGCTCAGCGGCGAGAGCGCCCATGGCGAGCGTGTCTTCGGGTGTGGGCGTCTTGTCGAGGATGACGGCCCGTACCGTGGCCTGGGCCGGAAGCGCGAACTCGTCTTCATGGTCGTCGTAGTATTCCCTCACCTCATCGGATGTCACGGTTACGGCGGAGTCGTCAACCCGTTGAGCGGGATTGAGAGCGACGTAACTGACTGAGATCTTCTCGTTGCGGTCCTGATACTCCCGCCAGACGGCGGCATCCGTGAAATAGATATCGGACGTCACCTGTCGCATGAGCTTGTTCTGGGGGATCACGCTCCGGTAGTACGCCTCGAGCTGGAGGAGCGTCAGATCGTCGACGGTCGGAGACGCCAGGAACGCCTGATACTTCTGGATATCGAAGAACCCGTCCGTTAGAAAGGCAGGGTTGGTCCGGAGCTCCGGCGGTGGATTGAACCGTGCGGCCGCCAGTAACTCCTCATCGGTCACCACGATACCTCGCCGCTCCAGCTCCTGCTGAATCAGGAATTGGTTGACGATCTCGTCCCACGCCGCGTCTTCGATGTCACGGATCTGTTGGCCCGTGACCGGGTCCTCTTGCGAAAGCTGAACCTGATTAAAAATCGATTGGTAAGTGTTGTTCCAAACCTCGTACGAGACCGGCGCGCCGTTGACGCTACCGATTTCGCCGATCGAAAGGCCGCTTTGTCCCGTGATGTCCATTCCCCACTGGAAGACCATGAGGCCCACGAATGCCAGTGCCGTCACCAGCATGATCCACTTCGTGTTCTCCCGCATTTGACGCATCATGGAACGGCAACTCCTCTGCAAATCCCGTGCTGGATCACATCCAGNGTGATCATACCCCAAAAGGCCACGAAAGGTAATGGCCGGTATGGGGCTCCTCAACCTCTCTCGTTGACACGTTTTCGGCGTAATCAGTATCTTCCTCGCGTCTACCGTCTTNTAAGTGTNCCCCTCGACTTTTCCTGTCCGTNCGGGGAGTTTGGTGTGNCCGAGTCTCTGAAACAGCAGATCGACCGACTAGAAGAATTATACGAGTCGGAATTGGACCCGCAGGGGAGGGCCTTCGTGCCCCTGGCGGATGCCCATCGCCGGCTGGGCGACTTGGATAAGGCGCTGGCCGTTGTTCAACAGGGGCTCGGCGTGCTCGTGGCCGATATCGATGACCGCCAGACGGTTTCCATCGAATCGCTCGCGCCGGATGGTGATGGATAAGATCGTGCGCATCGCTGTTATCAACGGTCCCAACCTCGGTTTGCTCGGACGCCGGGAACCTGAGGTCTACGGAACCGACACGTTGGACGACGTGAACGGCGCCGTGGAATCGCTGGGTTCCGAGTTGGGCGTGGAGATCGAGACGTTCCAGTCCAACTCAGAGGGAGCCATTCTCGACTTCTTGGACGATGCCAGCCATCGGGTCGACGGCTTTCTGGTAAATCCGGGAGGGCTAACTCACACGAGCGTGGCTCTACGTGATGGTCTGGTGGGTGTAGGGCTTCCGTTCGTGGAGGTCCATCTTTCCAATACGATCGCTCGGGAGAGTTTCCGGCGTCATTCTTATCTCTCGTCCGTAGCCAGCGGGGTGGTTCTAGGTTTTGGATCTCAGGGCTATCTTCTAGCGCTGAGAGGGCTCGTGGCCCGAATCACCGGCGAGTAAGAACGCCACTTTACTCCTTCAACAGCCCTCAGGTGTCATGGCCTCGACCGCGGATTTTCGTAACGGCTTGGTATTGGATATCGATGGTCAGCTTTGGACCATCATCTACTTCCAGCATGTGAAGCCTGGTAAGGGCGGGGCGTTCGTTCGGACCAAGCTCAAGAACGTTCTAAGCGGCGCTGTGGTCGACAAGACGTATCGCGCCGGGGAGAAGGTGACTGACGTTCGACTCGAGCGCCGCCCCGTGACGTACAGTTATTCGGACGGGCAGCTCTACCACTTCATGGACCAGCAGACCTACGAGATGATTCCGATTTCTGGCGATCTGCTTGGGGAGGACCAGCTCTGTTACCTGAAGGAGAACATGGAGTGTGAGGGCCTGGTCCACGACGGTACGGTCATCAGTGTCGAACTCCCTCAGTTCGTGGAGTTGGAGATCACCCAGACCGATCCCGGATTCAAGGGCGACACGGCCCAGGGCGGTACCAAACCGGCGACTCTGGAAACCGGTGCCGTAATTCAGGTGCCCCTCTTCATCGAACAGGGAGAGGTGGTGAAAGTGGACCGCCGGGAAGAGAAATACCTGACTCGGGTGTCGTCATGATGGATCTGGACTTTGTTCAGAGCCTCATCAAGGCCCTCGACGAGAGCGNGCTGGATTCCATCGAGATCGAGCGGGGGGGCACCCGCATCCGAATCGCCAAGACGGCTTCTGCCGATACTGGAGCCGCCTTGGTCGTGCCTGGGGGCTCAACGCCGCCNCCCGTACCGATGGGCNCCGCCGCCGCACCTGGCCTCGCACAAGAGGGGTCACCGTCTTCCGAGACCTCACCGGGAGATTCGGGACTGATCGAGATTACGTCTCCCATGGTGGGCACGTTCTATAGGGCTCCCGCTCCCGACGCTTCGTCCTATGTCGAAGTGGGTGCCACCGTCTCGCCGGGTGACACACTCTGTATCATNGAGGCCATGAAGCTCATGAATGAGTTGGAGTGTGAGGTCTCAGGCGTCATTCGCGAGATCTGTGTCGAGAGTTCCGCGCCCGTGGAATATGGGCAGGTACTGTTTCGCGTTTCNCCGTGATCGAGGGCCGGGGGGCCGGGNATTCGCAACGNGGCCCACTGTACTCCTTCAACAGCCTTCTAGGGGTACGCTGAGTGTTCAACAAGCTGCTGATCGCCAATCGTGGTGAGATAGCCTTGCGGATCATCCGGGCATGCCACGAGCTCGGCGTAAAGACGGTGGCGGTATACTCGGAAGCGGACCGGGAATCGCTCCACGTTCGTTTCTCCGACGAGGACGTTTGTATCGGTCCGGCGCCGGCGAAGGACAGCTACCTGAATATCCCCCAGATCATATCCGCCGCTGAGGTTACAGGAGCCGAGGCCATCCATCCTGGGTACGGCTTCTTGGCGGAGAACGCCGAGTTCAGTGAAATCTGTCAACGCTCAGACATCGTGTTCGTGGGTCCGAACCCCGATCAGATCCGTTCCATGGGCGACAAGGCGACCGCCCGTTGGACGATGATGGAGCTAGGCGTGCCCACGGTGCCGGGTTCGGACGGCGTCATATCGGATCTCGACGAGGGTGAGAAGGTCGCTGCCGAAATCGGCTTCCCGGTCATGATCAAGGCCTCCTCGGGTGGAGGAGGGAANGGGATGCGGATCGCTCCCGATGCGGCGTCTTTTGCTGACATGTTTCAAGCGGCGCAAACAGAGGCNGGGGCCGCGTTCGGCGATCCGGATGTCTACCTNGANAAATGTATCNTCGAACCGANGCACGTNGAATTNCAGGTGTTTGGGGATCAGTATGGCAGAGTGGTCCACCTCGGAGAGCGAGATTGCTCCATCCAGCGCCGACATCAAAAGCTGATTGAAGAGGCTCCCTCGCCGGTGCTGACGCCCGAGTTGCGGGAAAAGATGGGGGAGGCGGCGGTGAAGGCGGCGAAAGGGATCAACTATGTTGGGGCCGGTACGGTCGAATTCCTCGTCGATTCCGATGGATCCTTCTACTTTATCGAGATGAACACGCGGATTCAGGTGGAGCACCCGGTCACGGAAGTCACGACGGGACTCGATCTGGTGAAGGAGCAAATCCACGTGGCCGCTGGTGAACCGCTGTCGTTCCCGAGCGAGATCCCTCAGGTGCGGGGGCACGCAATTGAATTTCGAGTGAACGCCGAGGACGCTTTTCTGAATTTCGCGCCCTGCCCGGGCCTGATCACGATCTTCCATCCTCCGGGTGGACCCGGAGTCCGGCTCGACACGCATCTGTACAGCGGTTATCAGGTACCGCCGCAATACGATTCCCTGCTTGCCAAGTTGATCGTCAGCGGGAGGGATCGGGACGAGACCATCGTGCGTGCGCGACACGCGCTGGAGTCCTTTGTAATCGAAGGGATCAAGACAACGATCCCGTTCCTCCACGAGATTACGCAGAACGATAAATTCGTGGCGGGNGGGGTGGACACCGGATTNGTGGATCGTTTTCTAGCCGAGAGAGCGGCTGACTGATGAAGATCGACGTACATTTCGAGCCCGCCGCTCCACTGCCCGACCTGACCGGGAGCACGGTCGTCGTGATCGACGTCCTACGTGCGACGAGCTCGATGGTGGAAGCTCTCGTTAATGGCGCCCAGGGTGTCTATCCGGCTGCGTCAACCGAAGAAGCAATAAAATTGGCGTCTTCTCTCGGACGGGACGACACCATTTTGTGTGGCGAGGCACGCGGACTCATGATCGATGGATTCGATCTCGGAAACTCTCCCCTGGAGTTCTCGAGCGAGAACGTGGCGGGAAAACGGTTGGTAATGAGCACGACGAACGGTACGCGTGCTTTCTTCCTGGTCGGAGACGCAGTGACGGTCCTGGCTTGCAGCTTCATGAATTTGAGTGCGGTTGGGGTGGCGGCGATGGAGTCCGATTCGATCGTGGTCGTGTGTGCCGGAATGGGGGGGTTGTTCTCTCTCGATGACGCTGTCTGTGCGGGAGCCCTGGTGCAGCGTATCCGGGCTGCGGCTGAGGTCGACGTCGAACTCAACGACGCTGCGATGGGAGCGGTGGAGATGGCTCTGACCTTCCGCGTCAACNCCGATTTCCTCGCATCGACTTCGAATGGCCAGCACCTGGTCGACATTGGTCTCCGAGAGGATCTAGAGATTTGCGCAGAGATCGATCGCTACTCCGTAGTGCCTGAGATGGACGACCGGGTCATCCAGTTGCGTGCGGAGCCTGCGGGGTCCTCCGGGTCCGCCTAAGATGCTGTCTCAGAAGCAACAGAAAGACATCGCGGCCGTCGGCTTGTTGGGTTTGGGTCTCTTCCTGCTGGCGGCCCTAGTCCCCGTGACGATGCCCGGCCTGAGGGGTGTGGAGTTTCCTGAGGGTAATGTGATGGGTTGGGTCGGCGCGGCGGTGCGAGGTGTGCTGACCGGCATTGTTGGGATTGCGGCGTTTTTCGTTCCCGGCCTCCTCATTCTCGCTGGGCTCAGGGCGCGCGAGTCACTGTCTGTAACGTGGACGAGACGCCTCTCGATTCTTCTGGGAGGCCTGCTGTTGATCGTGCCCATCGGTCTCGGTGTCCTCGGCCAAGACGGGGAGACGGTGGGCCGATGGGGTGAGTTGGCTGGTCCGGCCCTGGTGACGGCGCTCGGTGTTCCGGGGGGGGTCCTTCTTGTTGTGCTTCTCCTCGTGGCTCTATCAGTGGGCACAATAGGGTGGAATCCGATCGCGTCCTTGGTGGGCGGTGTGGCACAAGGAACGGGCTTCATAGCACGTGCCGCTAGAGCCCTTTTTTCCATGGGGGAGCGCCTCAAGGCCCGTTGGGACCAGCGCTCCAAGGATCGGCTGGAGCGAACGCCCCCGATGGAGTTGCTGAAAGGTGATGAAGTGTCCGACCCCGACTCCGAAGGTGTCGGTGACGATGTGGAGAGCGAGGAGCACGGCGAGTCTTTCGAGGGAGATCTGGAGTCGGCCGGTCGTGCTGGGGAAGGGGGTGGAGACGAGGAGCGGGACGGTGGTGATGTGCGGGACGGTATTGATGAGGGAGACAAAGATGACGACCCGTTTGATGACGACCCGTTTGCGGAAGGAGACGTCTCCGACACTGGACTCCCCCCCNTGGAGTTCATGTCGGCGGCGGACGATGAGCATCGTCATGACATGGAGCGGGANCTCGACGCGCTGGGCGAGGTCTTGATCGAAAAGCTTCGAACTTTCAACGTCGAATGCACNTTGGGGGGCCGGACGACCGGGCCCGTGGTCACGCAGTACGAAGTNATCCCCGCTCCGGGGGTGAAGGTGAATAAGATCGCGAGCCTCGACGCCGACCTCGCCCTTGCGATGAAGGCAAAGAGCATTCGGATCGTTGCGCCGGTTCCAGGGAGGGGCGCCGTCGGAGTGGAGATTCCCAACCCCGAGCCGGAGGTGGTCCGCCTACGGGACATCCTCGATTCGCCCACCTATCAGGCCAGTCGCGCCCAGCTCCCGTTGGCGCTCGGCAAGGATCTCAACGGGCGGCCTTACGTAGCCGATCTCCGTGACATGCCACACATCCTCATTGCGGGCGCAACGGGGTCGGGTAAGTCGGTCTGCCTCAATACGATCATCACCAGCTTGGTCTACCGCCACACGCCCAAGACCCTGAGGCTCCTCATGGTCGATCCCAAGATGGTGGAGCTCTCCACGTACCGTTTGCTTCCGCACCTGCGCCACAAGGTCGTCACGGACCCTCAGGATGCCGCTGGGCTTCTCAAGTGGGCGGTCCTGGAGATGGACCGCCGGTACAACCTCTTGAACGCGAACGGCGTGCGCTCGATCGGCGAGTTCAACGAACGCGTCGAGGAAGGCGCGACGCTCCGGCGTTTCGAGCCGAAGGGTGCGGACGACGATTCGGATCGGGGGATCTACGACGAGGGGGTCCTGCCCTACGTGGTGGTTGTCGTCGACGAATTGGCGGACCTCATGATGACCGTGCAGAGTGCAGTGGAGAGGCCACTCACTTTCTTGGCACAAAAGGCTCGGGCCATCGGGATCCACCTGATTGTAGCCACTCAGCGGCCGAGCGTGAACGTGATCACCGGGCTCATCAAGGCGAACTTTCCGTCCCGTATCGCTTTCCGTGTGGCGTCGAAGACCGATTCACGCACCATCCTCGACCAGAATGGCGCCGACAGTCTTCTCGGGAACGGCGATATGCTTTTTCTTCCTCCGAGCACGAGTGAGCCAGTCCGGATTCAGGGCGCCTACATCTCCACGGCGGAGACCGATCGGATGATGGCCTGGTACCGGGATCAGATAGAGATCCGGAACAAGGCCCTGGACGAGGTTGAAGCGGCGACGGAATCGGACATTCTGGAACAGATGCGAGTCTTCGAGCACGAGGCCGAAATGGCGGTCGGGGCCGAAGACGCGGGGGATTGGGATGACCTCTTCCGTGCGGCCGGCGAAGTGTGCGTGCAGAATCAACAGGGCTCCACGTCGCTACTCCAGCGCAAGCTCAAGGTAGGGTACGGGCGGGCCGCCCGGATCGTGGATCAACTGCACGACGCCGGTATCCTGGGACCGTCCGAGGGTTCCAAGGCGAGGGAAGTGCTCGTCGGGCTCGACGAGCTCGAGACGATCTGCGGGCACCGGGGATTGTAGTGACGGGGAGTCCAGGCGGGTCCCCGCTGGAACGAGCCTGGACACCACCGCGTTCGGAACGGGCCTGTCACCGACCGTGTATGGACGGCGCATGAACGAGCCCGCCCCACATCCGCCAATCAAGATTATGATGAACCCGACCGTCTTTGTGCTCAAGGCCGTGATCGTTCCGTTCCTGCTGGCTTCATCCGTCTGGGCGCCGCGGTCGCTCCTAGGCCAAGACGGCCAGGCCTACGAGGCGTTATACGCCGCGAGCGATCGTTACTACGGCCTCGAAACCCTCTGCGCGCACTTCCGGCAGGAAGTCGAACTCACGCTCCGCAGGCGAACGATCCGGAGTGAGGGCACCGTCTGCATGCAGCAGCCCGATCGTTTTTCCATGGACTACTCCGACCCGGATGGGGATGTGTTGATCGTGGACGGGGAGTTCGCCTGGCGCTTCAACCCCAGTACAGATGACAGGCAGGTAATACGATGCTCGGTGGAGGGCGGCGGGGGCCGGAACAACTTCTTCAGCACTTTTCTGGACAATCCGCGCGGGCGGTTCGAGGCGGTGCATGAGGGCCGAGAGCCGATGGGTGAGGGCGTGTCCCACAAGATCGCATTGACGCCGAAGGAGACTGGGGGGGCTGTTGAGTTCCGCTCCGCCGTCGTTTGGCTCCATGTCGACAGCAACTTTATCACGGCCCTGGAAATCCGGGACACCAACGAGCAGATCCGTCGGTTGTGGCTCACCAACATCCGCGTGGGCATCGAGATTCCGCAGGACGTATTTCATTTCGTGCCGCCTGGGGGTACTCACGTGTTTACGCCACCCGGCTGCGAAGGGTGATCCAGGGATGAAAACGAGGGCCTTGCCGGTCTTCCCCTTGGCTCCCGATCCGATCCGGCCAGACGTGTCGCGAGACGTCGAGGCGGTGCGCTTGACCGTCGATCCGATCGGACCCTTGGACGGCCCCCAGATCGGCTTGGTGACGTTGGGGTGCGACAAGAACACCGTGGATTCAGAGAAGATGATGGCGGCGTTGGTGGGACACGGCGCACGGGTGTCGTCCGACATCAGCGGCGCCGACGTGGTGGTCGTGAACACTTGCGGGTTCATCGAATCGGCCAAAGAGCAGTCGATCGACACCATCTTGGAGGCGTGCCGGCTCAAAGAGGAGGGGCGGGTCCGTGCGGTGGTCGCCGTGGGATGTATGGTCCAGCGGTACAAGGACGAACTCTCCTCCGAGATTCCCGAGGTCGACCTCTTTCTGGGCCTCTCGGAGATGGCTTCCCTGATACCGGAACTGCGCGACAGCGGTTTTCTCCCGGATTCCCGGGAGAACGCGCCGACGGGTGTGCCTACCATGGAGCGACCGCTTCGGATCCTCTCCACGGAGACACCCCACACGTCCTATCTCAAGATNAGCGAGGGATGTGACCACACCTGTGCGTTCTGTGCCATCCCTGGCTTTCGTGGACTGCACCGGTCGGCGCCGCTCCCNGAGTTAGTTGCGGAGGCCGGGGCGCTGGCCCGNCAGGGCGTGAAGGAGCTGAACATCATCTCCCAGGACACGACCTGGTATGGGCGGGATCTGAGGAGAAAGGACAGCTCGGCGCCGCTCCTCCCGGAGTTGCTGCGGGCCTTGGTTGCCGAGACGGACGTGCAATGGCTTCGCCTTTTCTACATGTATCCTTCGGGCATCACCCGGGAGATGGTCGAGTTGATGGCGAGCGAGGATGTTCTCCTCCCCTACCTCGACATGCCGCTCCAACACGGAAGCGACAGGATTCTCGAGGCGATGCGTAGACCCGAACGGCAGGCGGTCATACGGGAGCGCGTGGCCTGGATCCGGGAAGCGATACCCGACGTGACCCTCCGGACGACCGTGATCATAGGATTTCCGGGGGAATCGGAGGACGATTTCCGCGCTATGCTGGACCTCCTNGAGGAGGTTCGCTTCGATCGGGTGGGCGCGTTCACGTATTCCATGGAGGACGGCACTCCGGCGGCTGAGATGCCCGACCAGATCCCGGACTCTCTGAAGCGGGAGCGCNTCGAGCAGCTCATGGACGTTCAGCGTATGATTTCCGCCGAACGCAACGAAGCACTCATAGGGCGAAGATTCCTGGCCCTGGTCGATGAAGTTCTNGACGACCCCGGCCCGTTCGAANCTGAGGCGGCCGGCCGCCCGGTCGGTGTCGCTCGGACGGTGGGGCAGGCCATCGAGGTGGACGGCGTCACCCACGTTCATCCCTTCGAAGGGCTCACACCCGGACAGTTCGTGACNGTTGAAGTCGAAGATGCGGAGGAGTACGACCTGATCGCGCGGGTTGTGGAGAAGCAATGACCAATGGACCGTGGGCTCGGGCACAGGCTGTAATCCCCGGAGGCGTGAACTCTCCTGTACGTTCCTTCCNTTCGGTGGGGGGTGAGCCCTTCTTTGTGGACCGTGGCGAGGGCGCCCACCTGTACGACACCCGGGGTCGCCGCTACGTGGACTACGTCTTGAGTTGGGGTCCCCTGATCCTCGGTCATGCCCATCCCGTGGTCACGGAGGCGCTGGGGCAACAACTCGACCGGGGCACATCGTACGGCGCTCCGACGGAGGCCGAGGTGGAACTGGCGGAGCGCATCGTCCGTTTGGTGCCGACCGTGGAGATGGTCCGGCTCGTCAACAGCGGGACGGAGGCGACGATGACCGCGCTCCGGCTCGCTCGGGCGACNACGGGGCGTCCCCTGGTGTTGAAGTTCACGGGCTGCTACCACGGGCACGCGGACGCCTTTCTCGTTGCGGCCGGGAGTGGTGTTGCTACGCTGGGTCTCCCGGACTCTCCCGGAGTGTCCGAAACGGTAGCGGCCGAGACTCTGGTGCTTCCGTTCAACGACCTCGCGGCGGTTGAGACCCTGTTCNGCGCGAGGGGGNATGACATCTCCAGCGTGTTCGTCGAGCCCGTGGTCGGCAACTCGGGATTGATTCCCCCTGTGGAGGGATTTCTGGAGGGGCTACGGACCATAACCGAACGGCACGGTACATTGTTGGTCTTCGATGAAGTCATGACCGGGTTCCGGGTTGCNCTGGGGGGCGCGCAGGAGCGATACGGGATCGAACCCGATCTCACCACGTTGGGCAAGGTCATAGGNGGCGGGCTACCCGTCGGGGCCTTCGGTGGCCGCAGGGACCTCATGGAGCAGATCGCCCCTGCGGGGCCCGTGTACCAGGCCGGCACGCTTTCCGGGAATCCACTCGCGACGGCGGCGGGAAACGCGCAGCTCCGTTACCTCGACGANGAGGACCCCTTCGACGACCTGGCCCGTGCGGCCGAGCGACTGTCGGGTGGTGTCGTGTCGGCGCTTNCCGAAGCGGGGATCCCGGCCACCGGATGTTCTGTCGGATCGATGTGGGGGGTGTTTTTCAGCCAGGAGCCCATCCATTCCTTCGAGGAGGCGCAGGGCGCAGACCTCGACACTTTTCGGGCTTTCCATCGGGCGTGCCTCCATCGCGGTGTGTTTCTTGCCCCGTCTCCTTTCGAGGCCGGGTTCGTATCCACGGCGCATACGTCCGACGTTATCGACGAGACCCTCGAAGTTGTGCGGGAGGCGGCAAGAGAGGTTGCGGCACTCCAGGTTACGTGACGAAGTGAGGATGGCGGATTGATTTTCGACACGGAGGTGAGGTGCGGATGACGAAGTGTGTGAATGGGATGAAAATGGTGATTGCAGTAGCGGTGGCTGGTGGNGTCGTCACGTCATTGGTGCCCCTGGAAGCCCGGGCCCAGGATCTGGCAGACTANGATTACGAGAACCTCTCGTTCCGGGGTATGTCCTTCGACGTCGGGTATCTTTGGGCCGACAACGTCGAGNATGCCANGACCTACGGAGTCCNATTCGATCTTGGGTTCCTCGGGCCCGGCTTCGGACTCACGCCGGGGGTNACGTACTGGAAATCCACGCTGGCTCAGACGGAGGTGGATCAGTTCGAGACTCGGCTCGGCGAGCTCACGACGGACCAGGGAGGGACGGTTCCGCCAGGGGGTTTCGATCTTGGTGTCATCGACAGGAGCGACATCGTGTTGAGCATGGATGGCCAGTACGTATGGGCGATACCGTTGANCCTGTTCTTCTCAGCGGGAGTTGGATTGTCCGCGCACTTCCTGAGCGGCTCCGGGCAGGCCATCGACGATACCTTCATTGAGGACCTGCTCGGCTCAGTATCCGCGGGCTTCAACATTCACGCGGGCTTGGAGTTCCCGATCACATCTCGCGTGCGTATCAACGGAGGGTCCAAGGTCGAAGTCCTCGGCGATCTCAACTATGTCGAGCTTCGAGGGGGGCTGACGTTCATCTGGGGCGGATTGGCACCGGAGGAGGTCCGGTGACGTCCACGTCCGAGAACGGTTCTGTGCAGGTCGGCATCCTGGGCGTCGGAGCGATCACCCAGATCGTTCACCTACCCATTCTTTCGGAGCGTCTCGATGTCGATCTTGTTGCCGTCTCCGATCCGGATCACCTGAAGGCGGAGACGCTCGGCGCGCGGTTCGGAGTGCCCCGCGTTCTGTCGAACGAAGAGATACTGAGTGATGACCAGATCCAGGCCGCGGTGATCTGTACTCCGAATCATCTCCACGAGTCACTGGCCATCGAAGCCTTGGAGCGTGGCAAACACGTCTTGGTTGAGAAACCCTTGGCGATGAGCGCGGAGGGCGTGCGGAGGGTGCTTGATGCGGCTGAAGCCTCGGGGCGGCATCTCTCAGTGGGGATGCATCATCGATTCCGACCGGATGTGGGGGCTCTGGCAGATTTTGTGGCCGGGGGTGAGTTGGGCGACATCTATACGGTGCGGGCCAACTCGCTCACGCAGAGTATGCCCGCCGTGGCCTCCACGTGGCGGCAGGAACCGGAGGAGGCAGGGGGGGGAGCGCTCATGGACTTGGGCGTCCCGATCCTGGATCTCGCGTTCTGGCTTGTGGACTATCCCCGGATCACTCGTGTGACCGCCGTTTTCCGGAGGGGGGAAGCCGAAGTCGAGGAAGCGGCCACCGTGTTTGCCGTGTCCGAGTCCGGCATCGCGTTCAGCGTCGAAGTGAGTTGGAACCTCTTTGCCGAGGCGGACCGGCACCGTGCACGGGTAATGGGCACCGAGGGATCGGGTTCCCTGCCGCCACTGAATATCAACAAGCAGTTAGGGGGGCGGCCCACGGACGTGACGCCGCGACAACCCAAGGCTCGGGGTGGTGAGCACCGATTCCAGAACGCCTATCGCCGCCTTCTGGATCAGTTCGTGCGGGCCGTTCTAGGTGAAGGCGACTTCTCCGCCCCCGTCGAGCAGGTCCACCTGATGGAGGTCGTCTCAGCGGCCTATCAATCCGCCAGGGAGGGCCGGGAGATCTATCTTGGTGAGGATTGAAACGATGGTCCCGCTGTGGATCCGACGGCCTAGGCGCGCTTTTTACGTGGCTCTCGTGGTTTGTCAGGCGGGGGCGAGTCCGGACCCACTTCTAGCGCAAGTCGGCGCGCCGCCTGCACCCGCTGGAGCCCCACTCGGTTCCCACCTCCAGATCTCGCTGATGACCATCGGGCCCGGCGACATCTACTGGGAGCGCTTCGGCCACAACGCTCTCGTCATTCGAGATGAGCGGGCTCGGACGGAGATCGCGTACAACTGGGGGATGTTCGACTTCAACGCGGAGGGCTTCTGGCCCCGGTTGGCACGAGGCCACATGCAGTACTACATGCAGGGCTTCCTGGCTTCGGATTGGCTCGGCGTGTACCGCCGGGCCAACCGCGATGTGTGGGTCCAGACGGTGAGTCTCACGCCCTCAGAACGCCTCGAGCTTCAAGCCCTGCTGACCGAGATGGATACCGACGCCAACCGCCACTATCGCTACGACTACTATCGGGACAACTGCTCCACCCGAGTCCGTGACGCGCTGGATCGTGTTCTCGGCGGGCAGATCCGAATGGCGACGGAAGGCACGGACACGGGGGCGACGTATCGTTGGCACACTGCTCGTTTGCTTCAGCCTGTGCCCCTAGCCTACGGCGGAATTCAATTCGTGGTGGGGAATCGCGGTGACGAGACGATTTCTGCCTGGGAGGAAATGTTTCTCCCGCTGCGTCTCAGGGAGCACCTCGAAGATGTCCGGATCGTGGACGCGGAAGGACAACCAGGTCCTCTCCTCGGCGAAGCGGTGCAGGTGGTCGAAGCCGTGGGACGCGAACCGATACCACTGGCTGCTCCCGACTTGCGACTCCCTCTGCTCCTGTTGGGCATTATCGTCGGCGCGTTTTTCGCCGGATTTGGTTGGGTGGCGGGTGAGGGGAAACGCTGGGGGCGCTGGGCCCTGGCCCTGTCCGGAGCCATATGGAATGGGGGCGTGGGTTTTTTCGGCACGGCGTTGCTACTGTCGTGGCTCCTGACGGACCACCTTTTCTGGACGCTGAACGAGAACGTATTTCAGGCGAACCCCTTCTCGCTCCTGCTGGCGGTCGTGCTTGTTCGAGAGGCGCTGAAGCGGAGCGAGGGGCGGGCCGGAGTCTGGGCGGGTATCCAGATCGATCATGTGGCCAAGTTGGTGGTGGGCATGGCGATCGCCGGATTCTTTCTTCAGGTACTCCCGGGGTTCGACCAAGTTAACGGTGAGGTCTTGGCCGTGCTGTTGCCCGCTCACGTGGGACTTGCCTGGGGGGTGCGTCGGGCTTGGCGGGCCTCCACGGTATGATTCTGGAGCGCGGCCACCGGCTGCTTCCGACGGCATCGGCCTTGGCGGGGGTCAGCGCGTTCCCTCCCTTCCATTTCCTGATCCCGTCGTTCGTCGCGCTGGTTCCGTTGGCGGTCTGGGTGGCCGACCAGAATGACCTGGGGGAGGGCTCTGTCCCCTCAAGGGTTTTCCGGGGCGGTGTGTGGTTTGGTGTTCTCTACTTCGGGCTGCTCCTGTACTGGATGCCTCTGGCGCTGGCGGCTTTCACCTGGTGGGCCGTGCCCGCCTATTTGACCACCATCATGGTGTTGGCGCTTGGCGCGGGGTGCTTCACCTGGGCGCTCCACCGTCTGACCCATTTCGGTCGAGTCCCTCTTTGGCTGGCACTGCCGTTGACTTGGACGGCCCTCGAGTGGGCGCGAGCCCACGTGCCGGGAGGCCTGGCCTTTCCGTGGTTGGGGCTGGGAACGTCCCTCACGGGCTACCCCGAACTCGTGGGCTCGGCCGAGCTGGTTGGTGCGCGCGGGATCACGCTGTGGATCGCCCTGCTCAACGGGTTGATCGCTGAGGCGGTATGGGCTGCCCGGGCAGGCGCCGGCTCTCGAATCTTGGCACGTTGGGCGACGGCGTTCGTTCTCGTGTTGGCTGTGCCCGCAGGCTGGGGTTCCTGGCGAGCCCGCACGCTTCCTGTCCGGGCCGTCGGCCAAGTCGCCGTGGTTCAACCCAACATCGCGGCGCAGTTCAGGTTGGACGGAGTCACGAGCAATGACAGCACGGAGGCCGCCTTGATACGGCTCTCGCCCGAGCGGGACGGGTTCCCCTCGGGTCTCGCTGAGCCGGACGAGCCCTCCCCGGATCTCGTTGTCTGGCCTGAGGTGACGTTCTTCGGACCGATCGAATCGGATGATTCGCTGCAGGAGCGGGTCCTGGCATTGGCGGAGAGGTGGTCTGCTCCTGTCGTCTTCGGCGGGATCGGTGAGACCGTGACGGAAGACGGTGATACGATCCCCATGAATTCGGCGTTTCTGACGGGGAGTGACGGCCACTTTACGGATTTCAAGTACAACAAGCACCGGATCGTGCCTCTGGTCGAGGGTGCCCCGTTCAGCTCCGGCGCGTGGCTGGAGGGCGGCTCCCAGGTCGATTCCTATGGGAGGGGAAGGGGTCGGCCTCTCGGAACTATGGGGGCGGGGATCCGTTTCGGCATTCTCATCTGTAATGAGTCCATCTTCGCCAGCCATGCCCGCGCCTTTCGGTTGCTGGGGGCCGATGTCTTCTTGAATCTCACGAACGACGGGTGGTTTGGTGGGGAGGCTTGGTATACCAGAACGTCTGCCCTTTGGCAGCACCCCGCGCATCTGGTCATGAGGGCGATCGAGCAACGGGTCGGGATCGCGAGGGCCGCCAACACAGGCTTCTCGCTCTTCGTCGATCCAATCGGCCGTGTCTACGGCCAGACCGAATTGTTTCAGGAGGTTGTCCGCAGCGAGACGATTTACACGAGTGACGTTTTGACCGTGTATACGCGCACCGGCGACGTAGCCGGTTGGACGGCCCTGCTCGTGACGCTCGGGCTCTTGCTCATTCCGGCTCCTTGGTCTCGCCCCGCTTGAACTCGACTCCGGCAATTTTTATATTCCCCGCGGCTGAAGACTGGGCGCCAGAGCGCCGCTCGATCCAAGGTCACGGCCCCCTGTTCGTCGTTTCCGGAGATGGATCATGAAGAACGATATCCACCCCGACTACATGTCGGCCACGGTCACCTGCGCTTGCGGGAATAGATTTGAGACGATGGCCACGCAGCCGGAGGTTCACACGGACATCTGCTCTGTGTGCCATCCGTTCTATACTGGCAAGCAGCGCCTTGTGGACACCGCCGGGCGGGTTGAGCGCTTCAAGAAGAAGTACGACAAAGTCAGTTCTTAGTAGGTCGGGCCCAGGCCCCATTCGCCCATGACTAACCTCGGAGGGGCCGATCCGCGGCTCCTCGAACGCCTCCGCGAGATGCAGCAGCGTTTCGAGGGCGTGAACGAGTCGCTGGCTGATCCGGACGTCATCCAGAACGTCGATCGCCTCAGAGTCCTTGGGCAAGAGCGTGCTGAACTGGAGCCTGTGGTCCGCGCCGCGGATGAGCTCCTGCGCTTGGTGGAAGAACACGAGGGGGCGTCGGAGCTTCTCCGGGAGGCCTCGGACCAGGAGTTACGCGATATGGCCGGGGAGGAAGTTGCATCCCTGGAAGCTCGCATCGAGTCACTGGGGGCCGAAGCTTGCCTCCTACTCATCCCCAAGGATCCGCTGGACGATCGCGCCGCCGTCGTGGAAATCCGCGCGGGAACGGGTGGAGACGAGGCGGGGCTGTTCGCGAACGATCTTTTCCGCATGTACCAGCGAGTGGCCGAGCGAGAGGGCTGGACGGTCGAGTTGATGAACAGGTCCGAGGGGATCCCCGGGTCCCTCAAGGAGGCCATCTTCACGGTGCGGGGGAAAGGGGTGTACGGCCGTCTCCGTTACGAGTCGGGAGTCCACCGGGTCCAGCGTGTGCCGGAGACCGAGAGCCAGGGCAGAATTCATACGTCTGCGGCGACCGTCGCGGTCTTGCCCGAAGCGGACGAGGTGGATCTGGCGATCGATGCCAAGGACCTACGCTACGATGTGTTCCGCTCTTCAGGCCCGGGTGGTCAGTCTGTGAACACGACCGATTCGGCGGTACGTATCACCCACATTCCGACCGGACTGGTGGTGTCCTGCCAGGATGAGAAGTCCCAACTCAAGAACAAAGCCAAGGCCCTCAAGGTGCTCCGGAGCCGCCTGCTGGACCAAAAGGTCGCGGAGCAGGAGGCGGAGCGCTCCCGTCAACGGAGGGCTCAGGTCGGAACGGGCGACCGCTCCGCCAAGATCCGTACGTACAACTTCCCTCAGAGCCGGGTCACGGACCACCGAATCAAGCTTACGGTTCACACGCTGGACCAGGTGTTGGATGGAGACTTGAACGAGGTGCTCAAGGCGCTTCGTCTGGCGGATCAGGAGGAGCGGCTCCGGGGCGAGGAGGAATGAACGACCTCGCAAAGCCGGCCGACTTGGAAAGAGATTCCGAGGTCGGCGTTGGAAACACGGGGGAGTCCTGGACGATCCTCCGCATGATCCTTTGGAGTGCGGAGTACCTCAAGAACAAGGGTGTGGAGACCGGGCGTCTGGATGCCGAGTGGCTGCTCGCGGCGGCGTTGGGCGTCGACCGACTCCAGCTATACCTGAAGTATGACCGCCCTTTGAGATCCGAGGAGCGAGAGGCTTTCAAGCCGCTACTCCGTCGCCGCGCCGGCCGGGAGCCGCTACAGTACATCATCGGCCGGACCGGATTTCGGGAGCTTGAGTTGAAAACGGATCCCCGTGTATTGATCCCGCGTCCCGAGACAGAGCTACTCGTCCAAGAGGTACTGGATTGGGCGTCGGCCGGGGCAGAAAGCGTATGGGACATGGGCACGGGGGCGGGTGCCGTGGCGCTTTCGCTGGCAGCAGAGGGAACATGGACGAGAGTAGTCGCTACGGACGTTTCGCCCGAAGCCCTTTCCGTGGCGGCGGACAATGCGGAACGTTACGACTTGGGCGGACACGTCGAGTTCCGGGAGGGTTCGCTCTTCGAGCCGTTGGAAGAAGGGGAACGATTCGACGTCATCGTGTCGAATCCGCCGTACATAGCGGAGAGTGAGAAGGGGGAGCTCCAGCCCGAGGTTCGCGATTGGGAGCCTCCCGAGGCTTTATTCGCGGGGGAGGACGGCTTGGACGTGATTCGGCAGCTGGTCGCCGGAGCACCGAAGCACTTGTTGTCCGGTGGCTTGCTGGCGCTCGAATGTGGCCTCGGCCAAGCCGAAGGTATTGCTGCCGATGTACAAGCGACGGGTGCGTTCGGTGCAGTCCGGATCCGCGCCGACCTAACTGGGCGCCCGCGGTTCGTGACGGCCGAGCGAGGGGCTGTGTGACCGCGTGGATGTATTCGTGACAGGGACCCACAGAACAAAAAGGCTACAGGAATGTTGATGACACGACTGACAGAGATGGCGAAGGATCTGGGCAAGGCTCTTGCACAGACTGAGGAATACCAGGCCCTCAAGCGGACCGTTTCGGGTACGGCGGATGATCGGGAGCTGGCTGAACTTCGAACGGAGTTGGAGGGTCTCGAAGGCCAGATAGAGGCCGCGCTGCGAGCGGGGAATGAGCCGACCGAGGAGTTGAAGACCGGCTACGAAGAGGCTGTGGAACGCCTTCAAGTGAGCGCCACGTACCAAAGTCTCGTTTCGGCACAGACGAATTTCGACAAGGTGCTGCGCAAGGTGAACCAGACGATCCAGGAGGGCATCACCGAGGGCGCCGAGAGCCGGATCATCATGCCGTAACATGCTGATCGGGGCAGATACGGGGCATGTGAGAGGAGTGACGAGGGCATAAGGTATGAGCGGGAATCTGAATGATCTCCGGGATCGGGTATATCCGATTATCGACCCGATCACGCGTTGGCTGGTGCGGCGAGGGGTACATCCGAATCTCATTACCACGAGTGGATTCGCCTTTACCGTCCTAGCTGGTTTCATGTATGGCATTGACCACGTCCGTACGGCCGGGTTCTTGGTTCTTTTGGGTGGGGCTCACGATATCTTCGACGGTCGAGTGGCCCGGTTCGGCGGTCTCGCGTCCAAGTTTGGCGCATTCTATGATTCCGTGCTCGACAGGATCAGCGAAGTCGCGATCTACATCGGGCTCATCTCGCTCTACAACCAGTATGAGATGTCGCTTTTGAACATCGGAATGATCTACATGATCGCCCTGGCCATGGCGGGTTCGCTCATCATCAGCTATTCCCGAGCGAGAGCGGAAACGCTGGGACTGGACTGCTCGGTTGGCCTCATGCAAAGAGCCGAGCGGGTTGTCCTTCTCGGGGTGGGATCCTTGATTTTCGGCCTGAGTTGGGATGGCCTTGTGCTCAGCGGCATCATCGTGATTTTTGCCATCCTCACGAACACCACTGCGATTCACAGAATTGTTTGGGTCCACCGGCAAGCCGCTGGTGTACCTCTCGACGAGTAACACCGTGGCGTCCCGGTCCTGGGTGCGTGTGATTTGGCCGACCAAGGAGATACAACGTGAAAGAACGTCCTGAGATTCGCCCGGCGGAGGGACGCCTCGGCGTGCTGCTTCCAGGCATGGGCGCCGTCGCGACCACCACCATTGCGGGTGTCCTACTCGCGCGTAAGGGGTTGGGGAAACCCATCGGGAGTCTCACTCAGATGAACACGATTCGTCTGGGTCAACGCACCGAGAACCGCACGCCTCTCATCAAGGACTTCATCGGGTTGGCGGGGTTGGATGACATCGTATTCGGCGGCTGGGATCCGATCCCGGACAACGCGTATGAGAGCGCCGTCAACGCAGGTGTGCTCCGTGCCGAACACCTCGATCCTATCAAGGACGAGTTGTCGGCCATCGTGCCCATGGCGGCCGCGTTCGACACCAATTACGTGACCCGCCTGGATGGTCCGAACAAGAAGACAGGCGCCAACAAGAGGGAAATCGCGGAGGCGCTGCGCGAGGACATCCGAAACTTCAAGGTGGAGAACGGTTGCGACCGTCTTGTCATGGTCTGGTGCGGATCGACAGAGATCTTTCTCCGCCCGGGACCGACACATGAGACCGTGGCGTCCTTCGAGACCGCCATGGAGCAAAATGATCCGTCGATCGCGCCGAGCATGCTCTATGCGTACGCCGCACTAATGGAGGGTATCCCTTATGCTAACGGAGCCCCCAATCTCTCGGCTGACTTTCCGGCGTTCGAGGACCACGCCAAGGAAAACGGCCTTCCCATTTGCGGGAAGGACTTCAAGACCGGCCAGACACTCATGAAGACCATCCTGGCCCCCGGGTTCAAGGCTCGCATGTTGGGCGTCAACGGTTGGTTCAGCACCAACATCCTCGGAAATCGTGACGGAGCGGTGCTGGATGATCCGGCCAGCTTCAAGACCAAGGAGGAGTCGAAGCTTGGCGTGATCGATCACATACTGCAGCCGGAGCTCTACCCGGAGCTGTATGGGGATATCTATCACAAGGTCCGGATCAACTACTACCCGCCTCGCGGAGACGACAAGGAGGGTTGGGACAACATCGACATCTTCGGTTGGCTGGGATACAAGATGCAGATCAAGGTCGACTTCTTGTGTAAGGACTCGATCCTCGCGGCCCCGATCGTGCTCGATCTGGCCCTTTTCATGGACCTTGCGGGAAGGGCTGAGTTAGGCGGAATCCAGGAGTGGCTCTCGTTCTACTTCAAGAGTCCACAGTGCGCGCCGGGTCTCTATCCGGAGCATGATCTCTTCATCCAGAACTGGAAGCTCAAGAACACGCTTCGGTGGCTTGCCGGGGAGGATCAGATCACGCACTTGGGCCGCGAATATTACGAGTAGTGGAGATGCAGCGGGTACAGGCGGAACGACCGGAAGGGGAGTCGAACCAGGGACGGTTCGTGGCGCTGGAGGGTGTCGAAGGTGCTGGCAAGAGCACGCAAGCCCGGATGCTGGGAGATTGGCTGGAAGGTTGCGGAATCCCCTTCACGCTGACTCGGGAGCCCGGCGGCACCGAGGTGGGAGAGGCGATCCGGAACGTGGTACAGGACCGGCCTGAACTGTCGATTCCTCCCGAGACCGAGCTTCTGCTCTATTTGGCTGCGCGTACGGCGTTCGTGAAAGAGGTCGCTTTGCCGGTCCTCGAAAGGGGCGAGCTCCTGATCGCGGACCGTTTTTCCCTGTCCACCTACGCCTACCAGGGATACGGGCGGGGCCTGGACCTCGACGATGTGCGCAGAATGGACCGATTCGCCTCCGGCGGTCTGGCGCCCGATATCTATCTGGTGCTCGATTTGCCGGTCGAGGAGGGCAGAGCCCGGCAGAAGGCGGCAGGAAAACAAGAGGATCGCCTCGAGAGCTCCGGCGAAGAATTTCTGGAAGCGGTGGGCGGGGGCTATCGTGAACTCGCCCGGACGGACGAGAGCGTCCGGTTGGTAGACGCGCGCGGAACGCCGCCCGAAGTCCACATGAGAGTGCGTGAAGTCCTGCGGCGCGAGTTGCCGGAAACTTTCGCTATTTGTAAGGATTAGTTCTCTTGGTAATAGGCCGCATGGGTCGGCTGAAAGTGAAACGGACTTGAACGATGGCCGGAAACGATAACATGAACTCCCAGATGAGGCCTCAGTTGAGGCCCGGCTCGCTTTGGGGACCCCTGGTCGTGCTCGTGGTCGCTCTCGTCACGGGAGGTTGGTTTCTCCAGCGCGGAGTCGCGCAGTCGACCAACGTCTATCTCCAGGCCAGGTTATTCCAGGAAGTTTTGGACCACGTTACGGAGCAGTACGTCGATCCGGTGGACCAGTCCGCGCTCATCGAGTCCGCTATCACGGGCGTTCTCGAGGAATTGAATGACGCCCATACGTCCTTTATAGACTCCGAAACCTGGGATGCATTCCGGTTTCAGAGCGGNGCCGACGCCGACTACGGGGGTGTCGGTCTCGAGATCCAGAAACAAGGTGAATGGGTGACGGTGATCACGCCTCTCCCGGGGGGACCGGCGCTGCGGGCGGGGATCCGGGCCGGTGACCGCGTCATAGACGTGGAAGGCGTGTCCGCGAAGGATTGGGCGACCGACCAAGCAGCCAATCTACTGAGGGGAAGACCCGGGACCGACGTGTCTCTACTCATCGATCGCCCGGGTGTCGACGAGCCGATTCCGTTCACGTTGACCCGCGCGGTGATCGAACTGCTTTCTGTTCCTTTTGCAACGATGTTGGAGGAAGGTGTCGGGTACATCCCGCTCGCGGTTTTCAGTGAGACCTCTGGACGTGAGGTGCACGATGCGATCGAGCGTCTTCAGGAGGAAGGACTGACGTCCCTGATCCTGGATCTACGGGACAACCCCGGAGGGTTGCTAGAGGAAGGTGTTGGTGTGGCGGACCTTTTCCTCGAAGACGGGTCTCCCATCCTAGAGACACGTGGGCGATCCGCCGGACAGGACCAGCACTACGGGGCGGTGAATCCCGAAATGGTCCCCGGGCTTCCGGTGGTCGTGCTCGTGAACGAAAGAAGTGCCAGTGCTTCCGANATCGTTGCCGGCGCGCTTCAGGATCACGATCGTGCCCTCGTGATGGGGAACCGGACCTACGGGAAGGGCTCGGTACAAACGCTTTTCCGGCTCAGTGGCGGGAGTATCCTCAGGCTTACGACGGCGCGCTGGTTCACCCCAGTGGGAAGGTCCATTCAGATCGTCCGCGACGAGCCGGAAGGGAGCGCTCTTCCCGTCGAGAGCCTGACGTTGGGGGTGGGCGGGCAGCCGGTCGCCAGGGGTGCTCCTGAAGAGCTGCCGACCCANGAGTCCCTGGGCGGGCGCACGATATATGGCGGGGGCGGTATCACGCCCGATCTCGTCGTCCTGCCTGACACGCTGTCGGCGAGCGAACAGGCCTCGGTCCAGCGCCTCTTCCGTTCGGCGGGCGTATTCGCCACTGCTTCATTCAACCACGCCGTCTCTTACGTACAGGATCACGCAGATCTGGAGCCCGGATTCACGCTTTCTGCGGCGGATCTGGATCGCTTCTATCAGANTCTCGTCGATGAGCATGAGGTGGTGCTCGACGAATCGGACTTCATGACCGCCCAACGCTACGTGAGGTATCAACTNGAGCGTGAGATCGCTCTCCAAGCATGGGGTAAAGAGGGTGCGTTTCTNCGCACCCTGGGGAACGACGGGCCGCTCAGAGATGCGATCGAGATTCTGAAGCGGGCGGAAATACCCGAGGCNCTTTTCGATTTGGCTAGCGATGCGCGACAGACTCAGGCCGTGGGCGCATCCGCTTCCGGTGTCCCNGGTCTCAACTGACCCAAGAAAGCCTTCGGCTGCCCCAGCCCATCTGGTAGTGTACGCCCGGTGATGTTCGTCGATCGTGTCGTCATCAATGTCTACGGAGGAGCGGGGGGAGCGGGCTCCGAAGCCTATCGAAGGGAGAAGGGCGTGCCGCGCGGTGGTCCGGCCGGTGGCGACGGGGGTAACGGGGGAAGTGTGGTCATGGTCGCCGACGCGCAGCTTTCGACTCTTCTGGACCTCCGCTACAAGCAACACCACCGCGCCGACCGCGGCCGTCACGGATCCGGAAAAAACAAGACGGGCAAGAGCGGGGACGATCTAATCGTTTCCGTGCCGCCGGGTACGGTGATCAAGGACGCTGACACGGACGTCGTTCTCGGAGAATTACTCGTGCCTGGCGACCGGATCGTGGTCGCCCAAGGGGGCCGGGGTGGAAGGGGGAACACGCATTTCGTGACATCCACGAATCAGACACCGATCCGGTGGGAGCCAGGGGGGGCCGGCGAAGAGCGCCGGGTGGAGGTCGAGCTCAAGTTGATCGCCGACGTAGGGCTCGTCGGGGAGCCCAACGCAGGCAAGTCGACCTTTCTGGCCGCTGTGTCGAAGGCACGGCCGAAGGTGGCGGATTACCCGTTCACGACGCTCGCCCCAAACCTGGGGATCGTAGAGTTGCCCGATTTCCGCACCTTCGCGGTGGCGGACATTCCGGGTATAGTCGAGGGAGCCCATGAGGGAAAGGGGCTGGGCCTCCAGTTTCTCAGGCATATCGAGCGGACCCGCACGCTGGCCCTCATGGTTCCGGTCGACGTGCCGGACCCCGGGCAGGTCTACCAGGAATTGCGTGAAGAACTTGCCTCCTACTCGCAAGAACTGGGCGCGAGGCCGCACTGCTTGGTTCTAACGAAATCCGATCTTCTCGGGCCGAAGGACGATCCTCCGGTCTTAGATGCTCCGGATGCGTGGGGGGTCTTTACCGTGTCTTCGGTTGCGAGGAAGGATCTCTCCCCCCTGCTGGAGTCGCTGTGGTCGAAGATTCGGGAAGTCGTCGACGCAGAAGCCACCGGTGAAGCCACGGCCACGGGAGACGACGGTTGGGATACTCCCTGAGCGTGAGTTCCCCGGAGCGGGCTCGTGAGATCCAGTCCGTCCTGCGGCTCAGTTGCGTGCCTGGAATTGGCACGCGGGCCCTTTGGCGGATCCTCAACCGATTCGGATCCGGCTGGCGAGCGCTGGCCGCTAGGCCGGGGGAACTCGACGCCGCGGCGGGGATGCGCTTTCGCCGGGCGTCTTGATGAAACCGTCCGTATCGGCGGCCGTGCCGGTCCTCGATCCTCCTCCGGCGCCGGGCGCCATTCGATCGGTTTACGTTCACGCCCCGTTCTGTGCACGCCGGTGTTTCTACTGTGATTTCGCAGTGAAAGTCGCGTCGGCCGATTGTGGTGCGTGGCTGAGTGCCCTGGGAGCGGAGGTCCGGGCCTTGGAGAGGGAGGGAGCGTTTCTACTGGACGATAAGCTTGATACGCTATACGTCGGTGGGGGGACACCCTCACTTCTCGGCGCGTCGGCGATGGAAGGACTACTGACCGTCATTGGGGAGGAGCGCTTGCGGCACTCCGACCTCGAGTGGACCGCCGAGGCGAACCCGGAGAGTTTTACAAAGGACGTGGCCGAGGGTTGGCGGTGCGCCGGTGTGAATCGAGTCAGCCTTGGAATCCAGACCTTTCACGCGCCGTCGCTCCGGTGGATGGGACGGCTACACGGAGCGGAGGGAGCCCGCGATGCGGTCCGAATCGGAAGGGAGGCTGGCTTCACCAACCTCAGCGTCGACCTGATCTTCGGCCTACCGGACCATCTGGGGCGGGATTGGGAGGGCGACCTAGACCACACCCTTTCTCTCGACCCCGATCACGTGAGTCTTTATGGCCTGAGCGTTGAGTCCGCTACGCCCCTGGGTCGTGCGGTGGCCGAAGATCGTGAGACCCTTCCCTCTGAGGGACGATATGAGCAGGAGTATCTCCTGGCGGTGGATCGGCTGGCGGAAGCCGGATACGCGGCGTACGAGGTGTCCAACTTTGCTCGGCCGGGATTCGCGTCTCGGCACAACTCGGCCTACTGGTCAGGAGAACCGTATGTGGGGTTGGGGAACGGAGCACACAGCTACCGGCATCCGGTCCGCAGATGGAACCTTCGAGACTGGGACGCCTACCGAGCCGGAGCCGGGGGCCTTGGTCTGCCGGTGGACGGCGAGGAGGAACTCGACCTCGCCGAAGTCCGGCTCGAGCGTATTTGGCTCGGACTGAGAACGAGGCGGGGGATCTCTTTGCAGGATCTGCCTGTTTCAGCTACGGATCGGGTCCGGAGTTGGGAGGAGAATGCTCTAGCGGTGGTGGAAGGGAATGTCGTGCGACTCACACCAATGGGATGGCTGGTCATGGATCGCCTCACCGTCGAATTGGACGAGATTATGGGAGGGTGATCGCCACCGACGCCGTTTCTCGATATTTTTAACCATGAACACAGATAGCCTCCAATCGATTGGTCAGGATCTCTCCGAGCGCGAGCGACGGGTGCTCGAGGCCGTGGTCCGCACGTACGTAGATTTTGCGGAGCCGGCCGGGAGTCGAACGCTGGCGAAGCGGTTCGATCTCGGCGTTTCGCCGGCCACGGTCCGGAACACGATGAGCGACCTCGAGACCAAGGGCTATCTCTTCCATCGTCATACCTCCGCCGGCCGTATTCCAACAGACCACGCGTATCGGTTCTACGTGGACCGGATCATGCGCCCGCAACCGCTGACGGACAACGAGCGTGAGCGCCTCGTCCAGGAAATCGAGATCGGAGCACCTTCGGCGGTAGAGAGGCTCGTACAGCGTGCGATCCGGGCGCTGAGCGTGCTTTCAAGAGAGTTGGGCGTGGCTGTCGCTCCAAGTCTCGAGGAGGCGATCGTTGAGCGACTCGAGCTGATTCAGGTGTCGAGCGCGAAGCTTCTGATGGTGATGACGATCAGGAGCGGGTTTGTCCACACGGTCTACGTCGATCTGCCCGGCGAGGTTCAGGCCGATGTCCTGACGAGCGTGACACAGGTCCTCAACGAGCGGCTCGCGGGCCTGACCCTCCTCGAGATAAGTGAAAGCCTGCCCGAGCGACTGAGGGATACCGGGATAGGCGACGGCCGAGAGGCCGACGAACTCTTGAACATTTTCATTCAGTCCAGTTCCGAACTGTTCGATTGGACGTCACTGCAGGGGGGCGAGGTCCACCTCGGCCAGACCAGCGTACTGGCGTCTCAGCCGGAATTCAACACCGGAGCGCGGCTCAAAGGGCTCATCGAGCTGACGGAGCAGAGGGCTTTGCTGGCCGACGTTCTCGGGAACAGAGAGCACCAGGGTGGACTAAAGATCACCATCGGTAGCGAGAACCCTGAGGAGGCTCTGTCCGACTTCACGTTGGTCACAGCGGAATATCGGGTCGGACGACTCA
>PAUA01000008.1 GCA_002712565.1 Gemmatimonadota bacterium
ATCAACAATGTCCGCCGATAACTCAGGTGGGGTCTGTTCGAGCGCCACGCGGACAGCCTCAATGATGACATTCACGGTCTCGGCAAGCGCATCGCGAATTTCAGCGTCCGACACGGTGATGGTCTTAGGAATACCCTTAACCAGATCACGCCCCTTGATCTCCATGCCCAGAGGTTCATCAAGCGGAAAGGCCGAGCCCATTTCCACTTTGACTTGCTCAGCCGTTCGCTCACCAATGAGCAAGTTATACGCTCTCTTGATGTACTGGATAATCGCCTCATCCATCTCGTTACCAGCCACCCGTACCGCCCGGCTATAAACAATTCCCGATAACGAGATCACGGCGATGTCGGTTGTGCCACCACCAATATCAACCACCATATTGCCAGCGGGCTCGCTAATTGGCATACCAGCTCCGATGGCCGCCGCCATCGCCTCTTCAACAAGGTACACCTCACTGGCCTTCGCACGATGCGCACTATCCTTAACCGCACGCTTCTCTACCTGAGTAATTTGAGACGGCACGCCAATCACAATACGTGGACGGATCCACACATTCCCGTTTTGTGCCTTCTTGATGAAATGCGCCAACATCTTTTCAGTAATGTCGAAGTCAGCTATGACACCATCCTTCATTGGTTTGATCGCAGTAATACCGTTGGGAGTCCGGCCAAGCATCGCTTTGGCTTCCGTGCCTACCGCGACCACTTCCCCGGTGGCGGTTACAATTGCAACGATCGAGGGTTCGTTAATGACGATTCCCTCATNTTTAGCGTATACACAGGTATTGGCGGTNCCCAAATCAATCGCCAAATCACNNGAGAANTACGAAAATANCGATCGAAAATTCAATCAGGCCCCCACAAAAAACATCATTACCTTGTATGATTGATCGAAGTGTCACACTCTACCGAACTGACTTGGCAGTCGGCCCAACACCCACGACTTAATCCCTCTAAGTTATTCTATCCACCGTAATTATAGCACATGCCGTCTTACCACTTCTGCACAGTAAGCGGCTTTCAGGACGCAAGACAAATCCGTGCGTACTTTTGCCAAATGCTTGCGCATGAAGGATTTGATATCGTACGATGAAGTTTCACGAATAAAACAGGGAGTGGACTGACCATGACGATGCTGGGCCGAATGCGGGATCACAAGAATTGGTTGAAATGGAGTCTGGCTATCATCATCGTGGCCTTTGTCGGATTTTATGCACAAGATTTTACCAATACGACAACGACTCCGGGCGGAGCCCCGAATGACATTGTGGCGCAAATTGAAGGGCGAGCCATTACAACGGAATCCTTCCGGCGCGCCTATTACCAACAGATTCAGTCGTATCAGGCCGCCTACGGTGGCAATATTGACGAACAAATTCTCCGTCAACTTGGTATTGATCGACAGATCCTAGAGCAGATGATCGACGAGCAGGCCGCTTTGGTTGAGGCCGCGCGGTTAAATCTCACGGTCAACGATATTGAGATTCGTGAACGAGTCACGTCGCTTCCCGGTTTACAAGAAGACGGTGTCTTTATCGGTGAAGTCCGGTACCGTGAGTTGCTGCGCAGCCAAGTGCCACCGCTGACGACCCCACAATTTGAGGAAAGCATTCGCGATAACTTGCTCCTCGAAAAGTTGGAGGGAGTGTTAACCCAATGGATTGACATCTCTGAGGATGAGGTCCGTGAAGAGTACCGCCTTCGTACCGAAAAAATCAAACTCGATATGGTCACGTTTTCACCGGACGACTACAAAACTGACGTCACGGTGACCGACGCTGAATTGGCTGAGCATCTGACTGANAATGCCGCAACCTATGAGATCCCGGATAAACGAAAAATCAGATTCTTGGCGATCGAAGCGGAAAGCCTACGAGCAGAAATTACTGTGACTCCACAGCAAGTGGAGACCTACTACAATACCAACCTCCCGCAGTACTCCACGCCTGAGCAGGTACGTGCGAGTCACATTCTGTTTAACAGTGAAGGAGCCGATGAAGTCGCGCTCCNGGCNAAAGCCGAATCCGTGCTTGCCGAAGCACGAGCCGGCGCAGATTTTGCGGACCTGGCTGAACAATATTCTGATGATACCGGGTCCGCCAGTCTCGGTGGGGACCTCAATTACTTCGGCCGAGGTCAAATGGTACCAGCTTTTGAAACGGCGGCTTTTGGCTTAATGCCTGGTGANATTAGCGGCCTGGTGCAATCNGATTTCGGCTTACACATCATCAAGGTGGTTGATAAGCAGGAAGCCTTCAATCGACCCCTGGACGAGGTGCGAGATCAGATTGCCGACCAATTGCAATGGCAACAAGCTCTGGATCGTGCGAATGCGGTGGCGACTGAGTTGTCTAATACCATTGCCGGTCCCGACGATCTCGATCGTGTCGCGCTTGAACGTGCCTGGGAAGTGAAGGAATCGAACTTCTTTGCTCGCGACGAACCTATTGAGGGCCTCGGTATGGCGCCAGGTGTCGCTTCAGCAGCGTTCGAATTTACTGAAGGCGAAGTTGGTGGCCCACTACAGACCGCCAGTGGNCAGGTGTTCCTTGCCGTCATTGACCAACAGGACGCCTATGCCCCAGAACTTGACGAAGTGCGTGAAGACGTCACTGCCGATTTGACCGACATTAAGGCGATGGACCTTGCGCGCACACGAGCTGCCGAATTAACACCGCGGCTGCAACAAGCCACGAATTTTGTGGCCACTGCCAATCGCTTGCGCCTCAATCCAACCGCCACTGAATTCATCACGCGCGGTACGGCCCTGCCTGTGGTTGGCCAGAATGATGCGATTGACGANATCGTCTTCGCTATGGATGTGGGCACGACCAGTGACGTGCTGAGCACGGATGACCTGGCTGTGGTGGTTCATGTTGTGGACAGAGAAGAGATCACCGAAGAAGGCTTGGCCGCCACCAAAGAGGCGCTCCGGGCAGAACTAATCGCCTACCAGCAGAATCGATTCTTCAGCNCCTACATGAGGAAAGCGAAAGACAGTATGGCGATCGAAATCAATCAAAACACCCTGGCGATGGCCATTATTTGAACACTCCCCGTTTCCGGCAAAAGATATAGACCATGTGTGCCAGGACGGACGAGCTATAATCTGAGGTTCGATTTGGTGGACTCGTCAGGGCAAGCGGAAGTGGCGGAACTGGCAGACGCGCAAGCCTCAGGAGCTTGTGCCCCACAAGGGCGTGGGGGTTCGAATCCCCCCTTCCGCACCAAATTTCCTAGCAATTCTAGCAGGTATGAAAAAGGGCGGCGTTGACCGGCGCCCCTTAAAGTCGCACGGTCAGATCTTGCCACCAATAATCTCGAAAACAGCCTTCTCCGCAGCGATTGCTGCATCCTGAAGTCGCTGGCCTTCCGCCAATTTCTCGTCGATCCACGCGTGGGCGTCGAGATCCTTCGCGTTGACCTTCACGTTAAGAAACCCTCCCATGACGCCAGCTCGAGCGGCGAGGGCCGCGACCCCAACGTCGGACAGGCTGGCGGGCAATCCCGACTCCGCCATCGCCCGAATGACCTCGAAGCAGTCAAGGGACCTCTGCATGATGCGTAGCGGAACCTTGATGGCACCTTTGGTCGCCTCCTGAATGGCCTGGTGGCGAGCCGTCTGATCCGCTTCGGAGTCCTTCGGCAAGCCGTAGGCCTGCATAACCTTCTTGAACGCATCAGCATCAGCATCAACGAGCGACAGGATCTCATCGTGCAAGGCCTTGCCCTTCTCCGCCCAGTCGGAGAACTCTTCCCATCGGTCGTCCCATCCGCGTTTATGGGCGCTCAGGTTGGCCACCATCGTGGCGAGCGCTGCGGCCAGTGAGCCCATGATCGCGGATATCGAGCCACCGCCAGGTGTCGGCGACTCCGACGCCGTCTCGTACACGAACGCCTCGAGCGTTTTGTCTACGAGTCGNTTCGCATTACTCCGGCTGGCCACGGCGTACTCAATGATCTTCTCTTGAGGGTTGAACGCCTTGAGCTCATCGAGACCCATGGACTTGAGGGCAATCTTGATGAGCTCCGCATCCGACACGCCTACAGACCGCTGCTGCTTGCGGAGAAAGTACTTGCCGGCTTCGAGCATCGAGGCTAGCGGCACAAGGCCCACGACCTCGGAGCCCGTCACCCGTATCCCGCGCGCCCGCGCCCGCTCACAGCATTCGTCGAAGGCGACGTGCACGGGCGTGATCGAGATGTTCGTCAGGTTCATCGAGATCTGTGCAATGCCGTACTCTTCGATAAACCAACCAATGCCCTTCACGCACTTTAGGGAGCCGGGTTGCCAGATCTTGTTACCCCGCTTGTCCAGAATCGCCGTGCCGTCGATGGTCTTCACTCGACCCTTCTCGCGAACGTCGAAGGCAATGGCGTTCGCGCGACGCGTACTCGTGGTATTGAGATTCACGTTGTAGGCAACCAGAAAGTCTCGAGCGCCGACGGCGGTCACACCGTACGCGGGATCGAACGTGCCCGGTCCGAAGTCAGTCTTCCAAGCAGGGTCGGACAAACGTTCCCGCAGCGCTTCGTATTCGCCCGCCCGACAGGTCGCCAGATTGCGTCGTTCGGGGATCTTGGCGGCGTACTCATACAAGAATCCTGAGATGCCAACCTCCATGCCCAACCGTTCGGCAAGCCGGTGGGCGTACGATACGACCTCGTCCATCGTGATGTTGGCGACAGGAACGAGCGGGCACACGTCCATCGCACCAAATCGGGGATGCGCACCCGTGTGGGTACGCATGTCGATGAGCTCCTTGGCCTTGGCGGCGGCCCGCACTGCTGCCTCGATCACTGGCTCGGGCGCTCCGACAAACGTCACGACCGTTCGGTTGGTGGCGACGCCTGGATCTACATCCAGAAGCGTCACCCCATCGACCGCGTCGATGGCATCCGTGATCTGCTTGATCACGGCTACGTCGATGCCCTCAGAAAAGTTCGGAACACATTCAATAAGTTGGCTCACGGCATCAGTTCCATTGACAGTCAAGAGATTCGTCGGTTTAGGCCGCGGCGCCTACCCGAGCCAACCAAGGTCCTTCATAGCCAATCCCGCATGCCAAATCTTCGTCACGTGTCGGACCTTGTTGTCTCCGTCGAACTCCATGACGTAGACATAATCCGTCGACGTACTCTTTCCCGTCGGTGGGCACGGGCCACCTTCTCCCGTATGCGTGGCAGAGAACACGGCATACGCGCAGACTGACCTCCGCTCCTCATCAGTAGCGAACGACTTGATTTCATATCCTGCATCGGGCAGGAAAGTGAACGCGTGCTTCATCCACTCGGCATACTGTTCCACGCTCTTCACGTCAAGGAGCGGCTCGGCTTGCGCAGAGAAAGTCGCGTCGGCGGTGCAGTGTTCGCTACATCCCTCCCAGCCTTTGCCTGTCTCACAGGCCTCAAAAAATGTGTGAGCGATCTCTGTAATCGAAGACATCGTTTGTTCTCCTTTTTAAAGTAATATCCAGGCTGCATCGCAGCTCTGACTATTCAAAATTGCACACCCGCTTGGCACTTATTTCTTCGGAGTGTAGTCCGCTCCGTATCCCCAATCATCCGTAGTATGGAATTCGAGGGTGATACCATCTGGCTCTAACCACGCCGCAAACTTGTCACCGCTGCGTTCACCTCGTTTTTCGAAGTAAGCCATATAGGCATCTTTGCTATCCCACACCGAAACCATTTTTATCGTGTTCGTCGCTTTATCAGAACTAGCGTGAATAGAATGGCAACCTTCAAATTCGCGCGTAAACGCTAAATCTTCTTTCGCGTAGTTATGCATCGCGTCAAAACTATCGGCCTTGGTTTTGACTGTGACATGTACCGTTGTCGACATTATCACCTCCAAAAAGAATAATTATCGCTCAATTCAGGTTGAAATGACATGTTTCAGCGCCGGTTCCAGTGCGGGATACCCGAACACAAATCCAGTACTCTGTAGACGCCTTGGCTCAACATACGTACTGGCCAGTAGCAGAGCATCCGCCATCTCACCAAACAGCAACCGCGCCGCAAACCCAGGTACCGGAAAGAACGTGGGTCGTCGTAAGACACGACCCAGCGTTTTTGTAAATTCCTTATTCGTGACAGCGTGTGGCGCCACGACATTGACGGGCCCTGTCAACGACTCCGTGCGTAACGCATGCAGGACGCTCGTTAGCACATCATCAAGCGCAACCCAGCTCATGTACTGCTGTCCGGAGCCCAGCACGCCTCCAAGACCGAGTTTAAACGGGAGCAACATTTGTCCAAGCGCCCCTCCAGCCGGGGTTAGCACGATCCCGAGACGCAACTGAACCACCCGAATCCCTCGGCTGACCGCCGGCTCAGCCGCCGCCTCCCATGCCTGACACACCTCGGGCAAGAAGCCAGTACCCGCACTGGACTGTTCGTGCAGACGCTCTTCACCACGGTCACCATAAAATCCGATCGCAGACGCCACAATCAGCGTCTTCGGAGGTCGCTCGAGACGAGCGAGCGCTTCAGAGAGGTGGCGTGTGCCATGCACTCGGCTATCACGGATACGCGCTTTTCGTGCCTTCGTCCACCGGCCACCGGCAATGTTCTCACCGGCGAGATGTACCACGGCGTCGACCCCATCGACCGCAGCATCGGACAGGTCTCCACTTAGCGGATTCCAACTAGGAGTCGTCCTGTCGTTAGATGATCCACGTCGAAGTGGAATCACTTGATGTCCGTTGCTTTCAAGCAACGAAAGCAACGCCGACCCGATTAAGCCGGTCGCTCCGGTCATCGCTACGCGCATCTATCTGCCTCCATACCAAATATATTATCAGGACAAGCTACCGCTCATCGTGAACAGGACGCACTACTTAGAACGCTCGAACAAAACACCAATTTAAATGTGCCACCAAGAAAGCGGTAGAATAGTAAATTCTTGAGCGATTGCGTCAAGTGTCAGGTCAGGATACGATCATCACGAAAAGTCGCTTCGGCGCGTTCGTCAACGTAGGAGATTCAAAATGATGTTTAAGAACAGGCTGTACTGCAGTACAGCAACCATCTTGTGCATGGTCACCGTCGGATGTGGGCAGCCGGTTCAGGAAGAACCCACTCCCGCGGCATCCGAAACGACTATGCCCCAGTATCAAGTCGATCCATTCTGGCCGAAGCCGCTACCCGACGCCATGCTCATTGGAGAAATCGCAGGTTTGGCGGTTGATGCCCAAGACCACGTCTGGGTCTTTCATCGTCCTGGCAGTCTCAGTGAAGACGAATTGGGTGCAGCTCAAGACCCGCCAGTTTCGTTATGCTGTAACCCAGCTCCGTGGATCGTGGAGTTTGACTCCGATGGAAATTACCTNCGTGGTTGGGGNGGNCCAGNTGAAGNATACGACTGGCCTGAGATNGAACANGGGCTNTTCGTCGATCACGAAAANAANGTGTGGTTGGCCGGGGAAGNTACCAATGACCACCAAGTNTTGAAATTTNCGGCGGACGGTGANTTNCTCCTCCANATTGGACAACGNGGACAAACCGGNGGCAATGCCCATACGGAATTNTTAGGACACCCCACTGACATGGAAATTGATCCAGAGACGAANGANGTNTTCGTNNCCGACGGCTACTTGAATAGACGCGTCATCGTATTTGACGCCACCACCGGTGAGTACAAGCGTCACTGGGGCGCCTACGGNAACGAACCNCAAGANTTCCCTGCTGGAACCAGNTATTTGGCGGGNAGNTATCGCCATGCCGGACCNGATGGCGAATTACTCGACTCTGGTTTCTTTCCACCNATNGCTCCAGATCGACAGGACGCGGACACCGGNGNAGCATTNGATCCGNANGGTTCNCCNTCACAANAATTCAACATCGTTCACGGANTTCGCTTAACNNANGACGGNCTTGTGTACNTCGCGGATCGCACCAACAGTCGAGTACAGGTCTTCCAGCGAGACGGCACGTACGTGGACGAAGTGGTCATTGNAAAAGCCACCATGGGTGAAGGTAGCGCGTGGGATGTGGACGTGTCTCCGGACGAACAACAGACGTTCCTATACGTCGCCGATGGNACAAACCAACGGGTCTGGATCGTACANCGGGCCACCCTGGAANTCCTCGGCTCATTTGGCCGTCGTGGCCATGGCGCTGGTGAATTCCACTGGATTCACCGATTGGTTGTTGACTCCCAAGGGAACCTTTATACCGGTGAGGTCAACCGAGGTCGACGCCTTCAAAAATGGGTCTTGGCAGAAGACAACACAGCGACTGAATAATCCGTTCCTTCGATCTAATTCTGGAGTTTGAAATGCTTCGAAACTTATTGGTACTCATTGCAACTTGCCTCTTGGTTACGCTGACGAGTTCCGCCTGGGCTCAATCAGGTGTGTTTGGATCCCAACATCACAAGTACCGCGTGGTCACGGTGGTGGAAGGACTGGAGATTCCCTGGTCCATGACGTTTCTTCCCGACGGTGACATGCTCGTCACCGAACGTCCAGGGCGGCTCCGTATCGTACGAAACGGNACCCTCTTACCCGAAGCTGTAGCCGGTGTGCCAGCGGTGCATGCCGAGGGTCAGGGTGGCCTATTCGAGGTGATGACCCATCCCAACTTTGCGTCGAATCACTTGCTATACCTGACTTATGCGAAACCNAACGANGGCGGGTCCACGACNCGGCTGATCCGTGCNCAATGGGAGAACGACCAGCTCACAAATGTTGAAGAGATTTTTGAAGCAGCCTCACAAGGTCGCGGGCACTATGGAGGTAAGCTCGCATTCAATCAAGAGGGCTTTCTCTTTCTCACGGTGGGCGATCGACAGGCGCCTCCAACCGGCAACTTGGAAGAACACCCGGCCCAAGACACTTCCAACCACCACGGAACGACGATACGACTGCATGACGACGGTCGTGTGCCTGAAGATAACCCGTTTGTCAACGAAGCTAATGCGCGCCCTGAGATCTGGAGNTACGGCCATCGCAATCCACAAGGCCTGGCAATCCACCCAGAAACTGGAGACATCTGGACTCACGAGCACGGCCCCCAAGGAGGCGATGAACTCAACCGGGTACAACCTGGGCAGAACTATGGCTGGCCCGTGATTGGGTACGGCGTGAACTACGGCAGTGGCCTAGCAATTCATAACAGTACGCTTCTGGAAGGTCTGCAACACTCAAACCACGTGTGGGTTCCATCAATTGCAGCGTCCGGAATGTTGATTTACACAGGGCAACATTTTCCAGANTGGCAAGGTAATATTTTCGTTGGAGGTNTNGCAGGCCAGCAACTGGCNCGTCTGACGCTGACGGCAGACAACCAAGAAGTCGAACAAGAAGAAACCTTACTGCAAGGACTTGGGCGCATCCGTGACATTCGACAAGGCCCGGATGACTANATCTACATAGCGACCGAGGGTAGAGANGGNGCATTAACACCGATTGTCAGATTGGAACCTGCGGAATAACGATGACGCCCCTCTTTTCAAAATTNGTTGGNACTGATTATTTATGGAACTTATCTAGGAGGCTCTAATGAAAGCATCTGTAATCGTCTTAGCTCTTATATTCGTTAACCCGTTTCTGATTCAGTCAACGAGCGCGCANGAAGACTGGAGTCATGAACATGCCTTTCCTGACTCGCTCATAAATGCCGTCTTACCTCTACCGGAAGATCTACGAGAGGGTGCAACTGTCCTCGTTTACCATCCGGACACGGGTGAACGCGTTGTCATTCGGCAGGGCTCCAATGCCATCGAATGTATTCCAGGGAATCCTGCGGACACCAGATGCTTTAATCAGGTGATGGGNCCCGCTAATGACCTCCGAGCAAAACTTCAAGCAGAGGGCAAATCAAATGAAGAGATCGCCGCGGCGTTAGGTGCAGCCCGCAAATCAGGCACTGTCCCAACAGCACCGTACGGAACGATGATGTACCTGTTACGACACAACGACAACCAGATCAAATTACTTTGGGTGATGCTCGTCCCCAACGCAACACCAGATTCGATTGGTGTTTCGACCACGAGTCAACGGGACAATGCTCTGCAAGGTCACGGGATGCCATGGCTAATGCGTGAAGGCACGCCAGGTGCGCACATTATGATCCCTATTAACAACACACCATTATCCAGCGGGTATGTAAATCAGTAGACGGTAACGTACACGCAGCAACAGCGCCGATCTCTGGAGTGGCGTGTCATTTCTGCACTAANAAATCCGGCCGAGTGACCCATCCATCGGATGCGCCATTCGGCCGGATTATTCGAGCTCTAATACTCAGTGTGTAACAACAGACCTTACTGCTGAGCGCCAGCAGCTTCGGCCAAACCCTCTAGAACCTCCTTGGCCTGCAACACTTCCGCATTCTCGATTACAGACATGTCAACGAATTTTTCTAGGTCGGCCACCGCCGCATCATCCTGCTCTACCTTCACGTAGGCCATCCCACGCCGGAAATAAGGGCCCGCTGAATCGGGTGACTTTTCTATCGCCACGCTGAGCAGGGCAATAGCTTGGTCAAAATTTTCAGCTGGGATTAGCGTATTCACAGCCACACCAATCACCGTTGTAACAACGGGACGGCCGAACATTCGAGGACCGATAGCATTCAGGTAGCTATTCATCCGCTCATAGTCACCGAGCTGTGCCGCGCTATCTACCCCCTGGATCCTGACATTGGTCTCGTTTCGTGGATTCGGCAGGGCCGCACCCGAAGCCGCCTCCGCTGCGGCGCCAGCTAAAAACGCGTCAATATGCGTCAGCGCCTCCGCGTGCATCCCGTCTTCCTGGTACGCGGTTGCGATGAGCTGATTTACATTCCACTGCATTGGCAGTGCAGCCAGCAACCCGAGAAGTGAATTCCGAGCATCGGTATAATTCCCAGCTCTCAACTGTTCCTGGCCTGCGGTCAGCTGCTCCTGGAGACCGGGAAGGGTCACCTGAAGGTCTCGCATACCATTCTGCATCACTTCCACCTCGACAAACACGCCACCGTAACCAGCTGGTGGACTCGTCGGGGCCACAATCGTCAGCTTCCACATTCCCGGCTTGAGGTCCTTGATCTCAAAATTACCGTTCCCTTTACCTTTTTTTGTCTCTGGCCCAGTGCCTGTTTCGAGAAACACGGCCTTGACCATGGGATCTTTGATGTTCTCACCCTCGGCACTCTTGACCTTACCTTTGACTTTAGCCCGGCCCTTGTACTCTTGCGCGCCAACCATCGCCGAACTTGCGACCGTCATTAGTAGTACTACGACCCAGCGCGTTATCCTTGTAGTCACACTCACCCCCACGAAAACACGATTTTATGAACATGGCACCTGACTTCCATCAGTATGCCCTCTACCAATTTTAGATGAGACACTGTAAAAATCACAATAGCTCTCATCTCAATGTATCACAAGGCCTTAAAACACCTCACGCTACCCCTCTCAGCAGTCGACTTACGGGCTTTTCGANCCGGCATCCGTAACCACAACACTCACGTGAGCATTGGTCCAGCAGCACTGGAAACCACCCCCAGGGCCTGACGAGTCATTGGCCTGCACACGCAGGACATAGTTACCAACGTCATTAAAGGTGACGCTGGTCATTGTCTCACCAGTTGTTTCGTCAGTGTCTGGTCGAGGATTACTGAAAACGACATCACCCTCTCCGCGGTGCTTGACCCAGCGAATCCGCACGGGCGCCCCTTCAAGTGCCCGCCGATTTGGATCAACTTGTCCGTCATCACTCGCCCAGATTGTGAGGTCGAGTGGCTCATTCACCGTCGCTTCATACTCAGCACTGATACTTACTGGTGGTCCTTGTTGCGGCTGTCCTCCTGGTTCGAATCGCACCATCGGCGGAGTATTTCCCTGCGCCGGTTCGAGGTACGGCTCGACCTCCCAGTCGGTCTTCAGACTCATCGGCACCTGAGTCGTTTCCCCATTCGCCACCAGGGTCCACGTTAACTGCTGGTCGCCAAAGTCGGGTGGCAACGTCACAGTAAAAACGCCCCAGGCTCGCCGAGGTAGAAAGTGAGTGGGTTGACCACGGTCTGGACCACCAGGCTCGATCCGGTTATCTGGTCCCACGGGTATATGAAGTACTTCCTCCGAGTTACGGTTAAAGTACCCAACCAGTAAACTGATTTGTCCATCGGAATGGCGGAACCAACCTTCATACGCTGCCGTCACGCTCTGACCTGATGTCCGCATCGGCGCCAGTGCTAACTCTTGCGACAGCACTTGCTGGGGTGCGANAAGCAGCAAAATCACAAGGATGCCAGTCATACCGAGACTCACAGCAGACATTCGTAATGCGGTCATAAATCGAATCTTAGGTCTTACCAGGCAGTAACGTAGAGCCGCGCAGTAGCTCACAAGAGCTTTTCGATTGTGCAGCGCACTACACGCTCTTTAGCACAGTCCACAATATGCAGCGAAAAATCCCTTACGGTTGCTGCTCGTCGGTCAGTTCGAGTCGACTTGCTTCGCGCTGGGCAATCTCAGATTCAAGATCCTCGTCACTCATGTAGGTCACGTTTACCCACGCATGTGCCATTTCGTCGACCGTCCGGTCACCCCAACCCACCCACTGACTAGGATCAGGATTGTCACGATTTGCGGAGGTGTTGTCATGCCACGCCGTGATTCGAAGGAGTGTCCCTTTCGGCAGCAACGGTGCCACATGATCCGCATACACATAGTTGTTGTGCCAATCAAATTGATAATCGTTGACATGGCTCAACATCCGGCGCTCACCCGTTGGCAGCAAAGCCTCCATCGACATTGCTTTACCACGCAGGTGCATATGCGGCTGAAAATTCTCTACCCGACCAGCCTTCTTCAGTGGGAAAAAGCCCTGATGCACCGAAACAGTATTCGGTGGAATGTCGAGGCCACGACTCCCCCCTTCAATACCGTGCATGAGGTGCAACACTTGGCGATGTTTCGGCTCGTACCCTTTCGGGTGGAAGTAAATTGCGAGTTCGGCTGAATCCGTGATCTCTTCGCCAACCGCATGATAGTGAATATCCCAAACTATTTTTGAACCAGGCAGCATCAATTTGCCACTATCTGGGCGCGTAATCTCACCCTGCTTCCCGACGGCCCACTCCATGAAGAGACCGGGGCCGACATCATCAGGATCAGTTGCTGTTTCTTCTAACTCTGGCTCTTCCTGCTGAAGCCTCGCTAAAGCATGGTGCATAATCCGTCGACCCTTGGGCGTGGACGGTCTAATCTCGATCGCACGAACCCAACGCGCCTCAGTCAGACCGGTCTCGACAACAGGCTTATACCAAACATCCTGCGCTCGAGCAGCCATCTTGTAGGCCGGAGACTTAACAATTAAATTCGGTGGTCCGAACAGCTCCTCGAAGTTCCAAGTCTCCCCTTTGGGCCAGGTCATAGGATTAGGCATGTCCACCGGGTCTCCCATCGGAGCCCCTGCATCTACCCACCTGACGATGGTATTAATTTGATCGTCGGTCAACGAGCGGTCGTTCTTGAACTCTTGGATACCAACCGTCTTATCAAGATGCCATGGTGGCATCTCACGGGCCGCCACCGCAGCTTTAATACTCCGAGCCCATGGTCGCGTCTCACGGAAATTCACGAGGGACATTGGTGCCATCGAACCGTCTCGATGACAGGCCTCACACTTTTGTTGAAATATGGGAGCAATGTCTTTCGTGAAGGTCACCGCTTCGTCAACTGATTGCGCTGACACCAGCATTGGAGCGCTCCCTAAGAACGCAAACAACACGGCACACCCAACCAAGTTCGGCCAACTAAGAAATCGTGTATTTGCCATGACACGCCCTTCTTTCAGTGACGCCGGAACAGACTCTCCTGACAATTTAAGAACTCTTATATGCAAGAATTTTACACTAGTCAACCGACGAGTTCACTGCCAAAAAACTAGGAGGCAAACTCCTAACATTGACGCACGGCGGAAGGCTTCAAATGGGTCAAAATACAGTCAAAAAACAAGGCAAACAGGCACCCTCTGGTCGTGTTGGAACCCACAACTGCCGCTAGAAATAAACTGCTCAAATTGTTTACAATTCCACGCACACAACCCATCGGTGCGCTCCATTTGAACTGGTTGTGTGATAATCACCTCAAATTGTCAGTACCGAGGAATCTGGATTTACAAAAAGCTACGGGCAGTACCAGCGCACCGCCCTCGCATTCATACGGAGAAAATTAATGATTGATAGCAATGCCACCCCCCGACGAAGCTTTCTAGGTCGAATAGCAGCGACCGCCGTTGCTGCTGGCCTTCCATGGTCGGGTGGCCATACCGCTGCAGCCGCCACACAAGACTGGACCAGTGAGGTAGGAGGCAGTCATAAGTGCTTTTTTGACTTTCCGAACCACAAACTAAGCTTTCCACTGGTGCACATTTTCAACTACATCAATACCTATGCTTCGGCGTACGGAGTGGGCAATGAGGAGGTCGGCACAGTGGGAACCTTTTACGGCGGGGGTCCAGCGTCGAGTATTTTCCTGGGATTTAACGACGAGATTTGGTCTAGGTACAACGTGGGTGAGTACGCGGGCTTGGACGATTCGGCTGGCAGGCCATACACGAGAAACGTGTTCAATCACCCGACCTCGGACGATTCGGTTCTACTCGCAAAGGGGTTGCAGTCTCCAAACTTCGCTGCGCTTGAGGGTGCTATGCCCCTAGTAGGGATTGAGAACCTTCAGAATCTGGGCACAAAGTTTATTATGTGCAACAACGCTTTGAACTCATGGGTGGTAGAACTTGAGGCGCGAGGTAAAGGGACGGCGGCTGATATCGATGCGGCGCTCCGAGCGAACTTGCTGCCAGGAGTGACCCTCGTGCCAGCAATGGTGATCGCCATTGAACAAGCTCAACAAGCTGGTATTGCGTACAACAAGCAGTGACTTAAGAGTCGACGACATCAAGCAAGACACTCTGGTCGGTGTCCAACCAACTGGTTGGACACCGTTCGTTCAGGTCTCCTAATAATGAGGAATCACCATGAGTTTCCAGAAATCGAGTGAGCCACTGCTCCCCCGCGCCATCAACCACCGGCGTGTCGCGATTACGCCCACACGCCGTGACTTTCTCAGAACATCAAGCGCTGTCGGCATTTCCGCCGCTACCTTGACACTAAGCGCTGGCCAGTGGGGCTGCAGCCCAGGAGGTGATACACCAGATGTCACTGATTCGGCAGAACGCGAACTGGCGTTCCTCGCGTTGGATGCCGCTGTGCAGGCCGGTGCGAGCTACGCCGATGTCCGTGTATCACGACATTGGTTCGAGTCGCTGCGAACACGAGAAGAACAAATTACGGGCGTCAATTTCACGGAATCATATGGCCTCGGTATCCGCGTACGAGTTGGAGGCTCGTGGGGATTCACCGGAACACGCGACCTGACCTCCCAAGCGGTCGCAACCGCTGCGAAAAATGCAACGGTGATTGCAGCAGCAAATGACCGCATCGCACCACAGGAAACCGAACTGGCCCCCGTCGACAGGTATCCCAANGCGCAGTGGGATACACCTCACACGATTGACCCGTTCGATGTGTCACTTGAGGAAAAAGCTGATGTGCTGTTTGCCGCTAGTCGCGCAGCGCTCAAGGTCAAGAATGTTCAGTTTGTTTCNGGNAACCTGATGGCAGTTAAAGAGCGCCGNCTGGTGGCAACCACGGAAAATTCAGTAGTACAACAGACCTTTATACGCCAGAATCCTGGCTTGACAGTCACGGCGGTGTCATCGGATCGGTCAGATTTTCAGAGTCGCGTTGGTGACGTCGCCGCAGCCGCACGTGGGTGGGAATACATCACCGATCTCGATCTATCCAATCAAGCTGAACGTTGGGCGGAAGAGGCCGCAATGAAGCTGTCCGCGCGTTCCGTGGAGCCTGGCACCTGGGATTTGGTGCTCCACCCATCGAACCTCTGGCTGACGATCCACGAATCCATTGGGCATCCAACTGAACTGGATCGGGCTCTCGGCTACGAAGCGAACTACGCCGGCACCTCATTTCTGGCACCACCAGAAGACGTACTCAATACGACCCGCCTCGGACCAGAATTCATGACTTTTATGGGNAACCGAACCGAAGTCGGCGGATGTGCGACGTGCGGTTGGGATGATGAAGCGGTTCCTGCATTCGAATGGCCCATCATCAAGAACGGAACTTTTGTGAACTACCAGACAACNCGGGAGCAGGCCGCTTGGATCGCGCCGTACACCAACATGACGAGGAGTCAAGGCTGCGCCTATGGTCAAAATTGGTCCAGTATCCCCTTCCAGCGGATGCCAAACGTGAGCCTCATGCCAGGAGAGTCACCACTCAGCGAGGAAGACGTCATCGCTCAAACCGAACGAGGTATCTACATTGAAGGCGACGGTTCGTATTCCATTGATCAACAGCGTTATAACGCACAGTTCGGTGGACAGCTATTCTGGGAAATCCGAAACGGCAGAAAGCACCAGATGTTGCGGGATGTCGCCTATGTAATCCGGACACCAGATTTTTGGAATTCGCTGGCCGTATTGGGTGGACCAGACACGTACTGGCTGGGTGCGACATTCGGTGATGCGAAGGGACAACCGGGTCAGGCTAACGCTGTCTCTCATGGTTGTCCCACAGCACTGTTCCGCAATACGACCATCATCAACACGGCGTAGGAGGGTTATCNGTATGCAGGCACCAAGTGCAGGTCGCGGAGGTATTTCGACTGAGGATGCTCGGGCACTTACCGAGCGTATCGTAGGCCTCTCCCAAGCCACCGCAACACGGGTTACGATCAACGCTCGCAGTCGGCCGTTTATTCGAAGTGCGGATAACCGCATCACTACAGCCGGTGAAAGCTCAGACGTGTCGGTCACGATTATGAGTGCCTTCGGACAGCGGGTGGCCTCAGTTACGACGAATCTGCTCGACGAGCCCTCCCTGACTGAGGCCGTTCGTCGTTCAGAAGCCTTGGCACGCCTCGCGCCAGAAAACCCAGAATACCTAGGCGAATTGACACCTCAGGATTACCCCAAGGTGAATGGTTATTACGAAACNACCGGTGGCATCTTAGCCGAGGATATGGCTTCAGCCACTGCNCTCGCAATCGACCAAGCCCGTGGTGCCGGACATGTCGCCTCAGGATTCATTGACGTCCAGAATGGTTCGCAATCAATAGCGACATCAGAAGGATTATTCGCACACCATAAAAGCACCGGGGTGGCCTCAACCTTGACGGTGCGGTCAACAGACGGGTCAACATCCGGTTGGGCAGGTGACGAAGCAGCTGACTGGAACCAGATCGAAACGGCTCGGATTGCAACTGATGCCGTGCGCAAATGTGACGCATGGCGCGATAAGACCTCCTTGGATCCAGGCCATTACGACGTTGTGCTCGAACCGACTGCCGTCGGTATGCTGATGCTCCGCATGCGCAGAACCTTCGATGGACGTGCGGCCGACGAAGGGCGCTCATACTTTTCTTCGCCCAGTGGTGGAACACGGGTGGGAGATGAAATCTTTGATCCGCGGATCACAATCCACAGTGATCCGGCTTCGCCGGATGCCGAAACAGCGCCTTTCGATGGCGAAGGCGCAAGGCAAGCAGCGGAAACCTGGATTGAAAATGGAATATTACGCAATCTTTCATACTCGCGATTCTGGGCTAACAAGCAAGGGGTTGCACCACGACCTGCACCAGCGAACCTGCTAATGTCGGGAGGGTCGGATTCAATTGAAGCGATGATTGCATCAACTCGTCGTGGGGTGCTCATCACGCGTTTTTGGTACATCCGAGGCCTGAACCCCNGGACGATTTCGTACACCGGGTTGACTCGAGATGGCACATTCCTGATTGAGGACGGCCGAATCAGTAGACCAGTGAATAACTTTCGGTTTAATCAATCGCTGGTCGAGCTATTACAGAACGTTGACATGTTGGGTGAGCCGGTACGCGTGGCAGCCGGCGAGAACAGTTCGGTTGGCGCGCCAATCATCGTGCCACCTCTGAAAGTACGCAACTTCAACCTTGCGAGTGTCAGTGATGCAATCTAAAGCAGACCAATATCTACCCGCTCAAGCTTGTATTCGAACTTGNTTATCTGGTGGCNCACGGGCCGACTAGAACACTGAGGCTGCCGACTCCACGGGCTGCAGGTGATCGAACCAAAACGCTTCGTCATTGCGGTGACAAACCATGAANCGACCNAGATCTGAAGNGTTTTTNGCTTGATGATAACGNAAATAAATATGCTTCTCATCGACCGCCATGATTTCGATCTTCCCCGTCTCATGAGACATACAGAATTTTGCTCTACGTGCGAGGCCTGAGCCNCGACGTAACGCTTCCTGGAAGATTGTCCAGGCACGCACCATCGGGACTTCGTAGGGCTCGTTCCCGGCTGTGGGTCGGCCCTGGAATAAATAATACGGAGGACATCCAATAAACGAGAGTCGCTCATAGAGTTCCGATAAGACCTCTGCAGAATCATTAATCCCACGGATCATCGGACACTGATTAACGCAGATGACACCATTCTTAATACACGTGTCGATTGACTGAATTGCCTCGGCCGTCAATTCCCGTGGATGATCGAAATGGGCCATCAAATATATGCGTTGCTCGGGCGTGGAATAAGTACGAAACGCCTCGTGGAGTGCCTCGTCATTGAGCACACGAAACGGGTCAAATGCCGGCATCTTCGAGCCCATTCGGATAATTTTGACGTGTGGAATCTCTCGGAGAGCGCTGAAAATCTCTACTAGGCGTCTGGTACTCATAAGTAGTGGATCTCCACCAGTTAAGAGTACGTTGGTTACTTCTGGATGTTCCGCGATGTACTTCAATCCCTCACTTACGTCATTTGTCGCTTCGTCGTTCTCGTCCATGAATAGCCGCTTTCGGAAGCAATAGCGGCAATACGCTCCACAGACCTCATTGCATAAGAGNAGAACCGTATCGGTGTATTTATGCTGAACGCCTCTTGCAACCGTCACCGCCTCTTCGTTGCTCGCATCCAAGCGACCCCATTCATTAGATTCTTCAACGCGGGGGATGATTAATTGACGGATTGGATCATCCGGATCATCCCAATCAATCAGTTTTAGATAGTAGTCATTCGCTCTGAAAACATATTGTTCCGCGACTGGCTCTAATTGGGCACGCTCCGAGGGAGANAGCTGTTCAAGCTTCGATANGTTTCTGACGTACTTCACCCGTCGCAAACTCTTATCGGTCACATTACCGGACGTTGGGTTACCCATAACACGCTTCTCCTCTACCAAAACGTTCTAGAGGGGCTGGCTCAGTTCCAGTCCTGCACCTCTCCTAACCGTTACGACCATCACCAATATCCAAAACACATCAATCACGCACAAGACGCTTTTGGTTATTGGGGGAGTGATGAGTATCAGACCAGAACGACCTTGACTGTCAAGTCTAATCTCTTTAAATCTAAGGTTTGTATTATATCAAACAACCGGCGAAACCTTGACTAAGCTACTGTATTAAAAAAATTTAGTGAGAATTGCACAGTCAAAAAGAAGAATTCTGTTGTTTCCCCTAACTCCTTGACTCATCAGGTTGAGCCGCTATGATGAGCCTGCACAAAGAACTGAGGAGACTTACACTCAATGAGTACATTCGTGATTAGTCCGCATATGCGACTTCAAGAATGGGTCGCCCACGACAAGGGATACTTCAACGCAGAAGGACTCAAGTACGAGTTTAAAACACGTACGGGCAGCCCCTCAGTGAAGTCCGCTGAACCTTTACCCAAAGACCAGATTCGTGGCGCGTACCAAAGCATCGAATCTGGTATGCGGCAAACGACCGACGTTAGCTGTGCGTGTCATTGGACCATTAATATGGCTGCGGCGGCTGGTCACGGCAAGCTCTGGGGTGAGGCTTATTCGGTTACCCCCTCAGGTATCTACGTACCAGAAGACTCAAGTGTCAGAAATCCTGAAGACCTCGCCAATATTCCGATTAGCGTCGGTTATCAGTCAGGTAGTCACTATTCAACCATCCAGTCGCTCGAACCGTTTCTGACTAAAGAAGAGATTAACCTCCACTTTGGTGGAATGCTTTTTCAGCGACTAGAACTGCTCATCGATCGCGAAGTGCCGGCCGCCGGTCTATTCGGTGGACCGCTATATCTCGCTGAACAACTGGGCTTTCGAAAAATCCTCGACACAACGTTTATGATTGCAGCCCTCGTCCCAGACGCTGTTGATGAAAATGATGTTAGAAAATACTACCGCGCGTTAAAACGGGCACAGGCTGACATCGATTTTCGTCCGGAACAGTACACGCATTTTTACAAGAAGTTCTTCCCGAAACGGTGGCACGATGTGATGGATGTGCGGAGATTCGGCCCTGGAGAACGACTCGTTTTTCTGCCTTACGACCAGCAGATTTTTGACAGCACACAAAGCTGGGTAGCGGACCGTGGCATTTTTGAAACAGGCTTGGAAGATCGAATGGACTACGCCTGTTCCGTGGCTGGTGAATTGACGTCTAACGTTGAAGGCTGAAAAACCCTGAAACTCCCGTAAAACCCTCACTGNAAACCTTGGAACTGACCATCATGTACAANATTGTCATTATTGACCGAAAGAATGGGCTATGAGTAATCGCTTCGTACGAGTGTTTCGAGAAATACAGGATGAAATAAAAGGTCCNGACGGCAAGATGTACTACGGCTGGTGGAATGTTGCGGCCGTCTTCCCGTGTGTCATTTTCATTTTCTCCACTGCGAACATGATGCTTCAGTTGATGTATCCGGCAGTTGAGGATGCCCTGAATTTGACCCGAGCCGAAGTCGTGTCAATTTATTCAGTGAAGTCCGGCACGGCGGCCATTGTGGCATTCGGTGCTGGCTTTCTAATTGACCGTTTAGGCGTCAAAACTATTTTGTACGTATGTGCAACCATGTCAATGCTGGGCTTTGTTTTCTTCCATTTCGTTGATGGGAAATGGATGTGGTGGCTTGCTGGAATCCCNCTNGGGTTCTCCTCAATTCCGCTCCTNTTGGCNACTAAGACTTTGGTTGCCCGCTGGTTTAATCGNCGNTTNGGNTTGGCGCTNGGCNTGGCNGCNAGCGCAACNAGCATCTCCGGNATGNTATTCCCNGTNNTTTTTGCNTGGTTGATNNAAACCTNNGGCTGGAACAATGGGCTCCCTATCATGAGTCTCGCGATNCTTTTCGTAGTNTTCCCAGTCGTGTACTNCGTAGTNAAGGATANNCCNACNNAGGAAGANGTCNGTCGNGAATTNGGTANTGAAGCNGCCANNCCNCGCNCNTTCGTNAAAGGNCGGNTNATTGAAGAAANCCANGGNGACGNNNGGGTCCANNTTTTCGAACATNNTNAGGAANCCAGTGTTTTGGNTACTTTGTGTCGTGCAGTTCTTCATTGGATTCGTAGATCAGGGGTTCACTCAAAACGTNACACCATTTCTTGTGANAGACCTANNTTTCACNTTGTANNCGAGTGGCTTNCACCGTGAGTTTGTCGTTCNTCTTGGGCTTTTCGTCAAAGATCTTTTTNGGNTGGTTCTTCGANCGGTATTCACTCAAAGGGATTTCCNTCTGCTACGTNATGATCGNNTTNTANATCTCACTCGCCTTCGGAATNCAGGGACTGGTCACCCTGATCATCTTCCAGCTAGCACGGGGATTTGCGCATGGGGGCGTTCTGATGGAAGAACCAGTGGTCGCGAAACACACTTTTGGTCCGGGTCATCTGGGAAAAATTCTCGGAACGTTTAGCTCCATAACAGCGCTTGGCTTAATGCTTGGTCCGATCACGGTCGGTTGGTGGTATGGAAAGGCTGGTGACACATATTATCCAGCTTTCTTGACCTTAGTCGGTATCATGCTTGCCTGCGCAGCAGCCATGTTCTTGATTAAACCGGTGTACCGCCTGCAACAATTGGCGGCGAAAGATTCGCCNACGTAGNNNTTAACCNGATTANGAGCCGTCGACCGCTGACCAGCCGGTCCAGCCAGGGCCACGGACCACGCGTCCAGGCGTTGCGCCGGTGTGTTCACCGTCTCGTAGCACCTGTGTGCCGTTTACCCAGACATGCACCATACCCGTAGCATATTGGTGCGGGTCCTCGTAGGTCGCGTGATCTTGGATTTTGTCCGGGTCAAAGACGACAACGTCTGCAAAGTAGCCCGTTGTGAGTTGGCCCCGATCGCGGATTCGTAGGTTCCCGGCAGGCAGCGATGTTAGTTTNCGGATAGCTTCTTCTANGGCAATGATCCGTTCTTCGCGGACGTAGCGTCCGAGCAACCGCGCAAAATTGCCATACGCACGCGGATGGGTTGAGGAGTTCAAAAAGATCCCCTCGGAGGCGTACGAACCAGCATCCGAACAATAGCTAACCCACGGCAGGCTAATTTGCCGCGCGACGTTCTCTTCCGACATCAAGAAGTAAACAACTTGCACACGGCTGCCATCCTCAATAACGAGNTCCATCGCAGTATCGGATACCGAGGTCCCACGTGCCGCCGCTACCTCAGCTAATGTCTGGCCTATGTACCCTCGTAAACTAGCGTTCTTAAAACCGACTAGAAGCGTCCCCTCAGCGCCGGCTGCCAACAGCAGATTCTCCCATTCGTTGGTCGGCGTCGTCATCTCCTGTCGCACTCGGTCGCGGACGGCCGGGTCCTGAAGCCGTCCAGCCCAAGCGTTATAGCCACCTTCCTGTACCCACGGTGGCATCCCAGCATCCAGACCGGTCGAACCGGCCGTGTATGTGTACATGTTGGCAGTGACCTCGAGCCCCTCGCTGCGCGCTGCCTCAACCCGCTCGATTACGGCGCTAAGCTTGTCCCAGTTGGATTGGCCGGCGGCTTTCAGATGATAAATCTCGGCTCGTATTCCACCTTCACGCGCGATCCTCAGCAGCTCATCAACTGACTCAAGCAGCGCGTTACCTTCACTGCGCATATGCGAGATGTATAACCCGCCGTACTCGGCAGCGACCTTCGTTAGCTCAATTAATTCGTCCGTTTGTGCGTAGAAGCCTGGCGCATAAATAAGCGATGAGCCAATGCCGATAGCGCCCTCCTCCATTGCCTGCCGCACTAAGTCCCGCATGCGGTCAAGTTCATCCGCGGTCGGGGGACGATCCTCGTAACCAATCTCGTGGACCCGAAGCGTCGTGGCACCGACAAACGATGCGATATTCGGCGATACGCCCTTACCCTCAAGGTGTTCGAGGTAATCACCAAGCGTCGTCCATGCAACATCGAACTTAATGTCGCCTTGACTTGTTACCTCTAAGGCCTTCATCTGATCAGTCAAGGGACCGCCTGAAACCCCCTCACCAAAAACTTCGAGGGTCACTCCCTGCCGGATGTCACCTTGAGATCGGCCGTCTTCTAATAACGCTTCACCGGCCCAGCTCAGCATGTTGATGAAGCCGGGAGCGACTACAAGACCCGAGACATCCACCTCAGTCACACCGCGCGAATCGCCCAAATCACCAACTGCAGTGATCCGATCATCATTGATTGCGAGATCGCCGACAAAGCTGGGCGCCCCTATACCGTCAACGATCGTGCCGTTGCGAAGAATTAGTTCGTGTTCTGCCGGCGAGGTGCAGGCTCCGAGAACGACGGAGGCAACGATGAGCAGTCCACACCGAAACATGAGTCTTCCTCTTCACCTTTCGCTGTTAGCCGTCCTTCAACTTCAGCAACTTAGCGGCATTAGCTCGATAGATTTTGTCGCGATCCGTTTCGCTCAAATCGAGCCCGTCAATGATTTTAATGGTCTCTCTTATGTACATCGGACCCTTTTCGGGATCGAATGGCGAGTCAGAAGCGAAAACGACATGATCGACCCCGAAGAAGTCGAGACCACAAACTGTTGCCGCGCGGGCGCCGAAAACCGCTGTGTCGGCATAGAACATTCGGAAATAGTCGATTGGCCGCTTTTTCAGCCGTTCGAGTACCGCGCCCAAGTTTTCACCCGAGGTTCGACTACCTAGTTGGTCCCAACCAGGCCCAACGCGACCTTCAAAATACGGCACCATGCCTCCCATGTGATGCGTGATGATCTTGAGTGATGGGTAGTCGTCGAAGAGGCCCTCGAAAACGATTCTGGCCATAGCAGCGCTCGTCTCGTACGGCCAGCCGAATGTCCACCAGATCTCGTACTTTGAACTCGTCTCGGTCAAGTAGTCCGTGAAGTTCGCTCCACGCGCTGGATGCACCCAGATCGGCAGGTCATGCTCGACCATCGCACTAAAAAGCGGTCGAATCTCAGGTATGGTCAATGGTTGTCCATTAACATTCGTGAACACCTGAACCCCGCACGCACCGAGGTCATTAATGGCGCGGTGAGCCTCGGTCACAATATCGTCGGGTGCATTCATCGCAAGTGAAGCGACAAACCCGGGAAAGCGATCGGGGTGTCGGCGTACCAAGTCAGCCATCCCGTCGTTAGCAGCCTGAGCCAGCTGGGTCGAGACCTCCGGACCACCCAGGACTTCAAGTGGCGGTGAGGCAAGTGAAAGGATTTGCCGGTAGTCGGGACCGAACCGATCCATCACACGAAATCGCTCATCGAGGTCCACCAGCATTGGAATGCCCCGGACCCGTTGCCCGATGTCCTTGAAATCGCCAGCGACTTGCATCATCAGCTTATAAAACGGTTCCGGAAAGATGTGATTGAAAACGTCTATTTTCTGCATGGTTTTTTCACCGGCCTGGTGGGATTTTGTTACTCCCAGCCGTAGACTTCTAGTGTCGTACGCCCTTGTCGAAGGGCGCCTGCGATCGAAGCCTCCTTTTTCTCCCTCGCACGCGCCGCAGCAAGAACTTCCTGCACTGAGTCGCGGGTGAGAACGACCACGCCGTCGGCGTCCCCGACAACTAGGTCTCCCGAGGCGACCGTAATATCGCCTATCACGATTGGCTGACCCACATGTCCAGCGGCATCAACCACTTTGGTCGTACCGCGGATTGCCCGGCCGCACGAAAAGACCGGAAAGCCCGATGTGGCGAGCTCGTCACTATCCCGCACACAGCCTTCGATGACCAAGCCCCCGAGCCCGCGAGCAAGCGAAGCCGTCGTCATGATTCCACCCCAGTACCCAAACTCGTGAGCTCCGCCGACGGCCACCACCAGGACCTCACCCGACCTGGCCTGGGCGATCGCCCGGTGCAGCCAGAGGTTGTCTCCCGGTGCGCCCTGCACGGTGAGCGCAGGACCACACACTCGCATCGAGTCCACCAGAGGCTTGATTGCGTGCGGGAGCGCACCGGCTTGTCCTGCGGCTTCGTGGAGTGTCGCCGAAGAGAAAACCGCCGCTTCCGCGACTAAGGCACCGTCGAATTGTTCTTCACGGACGTTCACAACTACTTGGCCTTTCGCCGCTGGAGCTCGAAATACTTGAATTGTTTCCGAGCTTCGTCAAGACGCATGCCGTTCTCAACCGCTGTACGGATCCGGTCTTCGGCCTCTTCAATCTCCTTCGCTAGAGCAACGACCTCAACCTCCCGCGACCGCGGCACCGCGACTACACCATCGGCATCACCGAGAAGCAAATCGCCAGGAGACACTTCTGTGCCACCAATCAGGACCGGTACATCCATCGCATCCAGCTGTACGCGATCCTTGCCAGTACGCATCGACCAGCCTCGGCTAAATATTGGGTACTGCAGTTCAAGACTTAGCGAGATATCACGGCAATGTCCGTCAATGACGCTTCCACCGACTCGGCGTCGATGCGCAACGAACGTCAGGATGTCGCCCCAAACTGTCATGTCTGGACGTCCGGCGTTGTCGATAACTACCACTTCTCCTTCGGGCACGTCGTCGATGTAGTCACCGACCGAGCCGGGTTCGCCAACGACAGGCACGGTTCGCATTGTGAACGCGCGGCCGCACAGCCGAAACTCTGGCGCAAGGGGCTTAATTCCCAGGCACTGGCCAGCGATGCCGAGACGGTCGAGCGCGTCACTTACCGTCGTTGCTGAAAGCTTCTTTAATTCCGATAACACAGGCTCCATACCCCCACCTTCATTCGCTCGACCGTCGCTGATCTAGCATGGACTCGTAGTTACCATCCATGACACGACTGACCGGCGTACCGGTTCGCACTGCAGTTGTTAACCTTGCTTCGCGCGCGGCGATCGACTCGGCGATTTCTAAAACCTCTGTACTTCGGGCGGCGTCGACGAATACCACTCCACTTCCGTCGGCAATTACGAAATCGCCGGGCTTCACATCGACACCGCCAACCACGATCGGTTCGTTCCATGCATGCTCGGTCACACGTCCACGCGCCGTGAGCGGAACCACCGTGCGCGCAAATACCGGGTAATTAAGATCCCGACTGTCGTCAACGTCACGTACCGCGCCATCCACGATGGTGCCCGAGATACCGCGCAGACTAGCGGCCGCTGACAGCAAGCCACCCCAGCCGGCAGCGTCCTGACGGCTGTGATGCTCAACAACAATCACATCATTGGAGGTGCCGGCCTCAATGGCGGCACTGCACAAATGGCGACTCGCCACACCTTCACCAGCCGGGCCGAGCTTAACCGGTATGACGCGGCCCGCGATCCGGCGCTCCGCGGAGACCCGGTGGATTCCAATAACTGTGCCCGGAAGACCCAGTTGGTCCAGTGCATCAGAGACCGCACAGGTGTCCAAAGAGCGAAGACGTGCCACAGCAGCGTCAGACGGCATAAACGACCTTTCTCCTCCTAAAACAGGCGGCAACCGCCCCGCGCCTGGCCGCCAATGGAACATTCTCTCTTGACAGGGACAATTTTTCACATAAATTATCCGCTGGGTGCAGGCTGGCCCCCCAGACTTCCCCAACAGTTCCACTACAGCCAATGGAACGGAGTCGAGTTATGAGAGTTATCGATACACACGCGCATGTCACNGCACCGCAGGAGCTCTATGCGTACAAGGCCGGTCTACTCGCCCATCGCGGTGCGCACGGACGCGGCAGAATCAGCGTGTCTGATGAGCAGATTCTCGCGGCGCTAAATGCGCCAACTTTTCGGACCGTGTCTCATCTTGAACAGCTGAAGCAGGTCGGTACCGACATGCAACTTGTCTCGCCGCGGCCGTACACGATGATGCACAGCGAGAAACCCGAAAAACTCGTCCGGTGGTACATCGAAGAAACCAACAACATCATCCACCGACAGTGCGAACTCCTGCCTGACACTTTTCGTGGCGTCGCCGGATTACCGCAGAACATGGGTGTGAGTGTGGAGAACTCGCTGAGCGAGTTGGAGCGTTGCGTCAAAGAATTAGGTTTCGTCGGTTGCTTGATCAACCCCGACCCGAACGAAGGGCAGGGACCGACCCCTCCGGGTCTCGGTGACGAATATTGGTATCCACTCTATGCCAAGCTGGTCGAGTTGGATGTGCCGGCACTCGTACATTCTGCCGGTTGTCGGAGTCCGCGTGAACCGTACTCGCTACATTTCATCAACGAAGAGAGCATCGCGATTGTCTCGTTGCTCAGTTCGACCGTATTAGATGATTTTCCAAAACTGAGGCTGATCATCTCGCACGGAGGTGGCGCCATCCCGTATCAGATCGGCCGATACCGCGCTATGTGGTCGAGACGCAAGAGCGTCGCCTTTGAAGATGAGCTTCGGAAACTCTATTTCGACACGTGCCTATACACGCAGGAGTCACTCGATCTGCTCTTCAAATGGGTCGGNCCAGACCGGTGCATGTTCGGCTCGGAGAAACCTGGGATCGGCACAGCTAAAGATCCGAAAACAGGTGAGTGGATTGACGATGTGAAGTCGAAGATCGACGCGATTGACTGGCTGAGTGAGTCTGATCGGCAGCGGATTTTTGAAGGCACCGCCACCGAGGTCTACAAGCTGAAGTTCTAAACCGAAGGCGCGTGGGTCCCAAGTCGTCGATCTTTCAACCACTATGTCTGAATCAAGCCTCGGTAACGCACCGAACGGATCGGTCGAAGTCATTGCGGCCGGTCGCAAAAGCACCATCGGGATTGCTGGCGCAATCACCGCTGCGGTCCTCGTATTATTGCTGCCGAGTCCCGCCAATCTACCACCNGAAGCCCAGCGGCTTGGCGCCATCTTCTTAGCAGCAATCATTCTGTGGGCGACAGAGGCGCTTCCGATCGCCGTTACAGCACTGCTTGTCATCGTTCTGCAGCCGCTCCTTCGTGTCGCCGAACTCGATGTTGCGTTCAAGGCGTTCGTGAGTCCGGTTTTCTTTTTCGTGCTAGCGATGTTCTGCATCGCGGCAGCAGTAACCAATGCTGGCCTTGACCGGCGGTTTGCGTACTGGTTACTCGCACGTGCAGGCACTGACAGTCGGCGGGTGGTTATCGCACTCATCGTTGGAACTGCGGCTACGTCGATGTTTATCTCCGACGTTCCCGCGTGCGCCATCTTCATGAGCATTGGTCTCGGTGTTATGTCGAGGTTGAATCTCGAACCTGGCAAGTCAGCGATTGGTAAGGCAATCATGGTGGGCATACCGATCGGATCGCTCATCGGGGGCGTGACCACACCTGCTGGTAGCTCGGTAAATATCCTCGGCCTTCACTTCATCGAAGAATTCGGCAACGTTACCGTTTCGTTCGTCGAGTGGATGGCGATCGGAATACCAATGTCCGTAGGCCTTGTGCCAGTTGCATGCTGGGCAATATTGCGGTGCTTTCCACCTGAGATTCCGACGATTGGTGACGCGGGCTTGATAGAGCGTGAGCGGGCAGAACTTGGACCGATGTCGGCACCTGAACGGAAAACGGTCACCTTGCTGGCAACGATGATGGTGCTCTGGATTGCGGGTAGCTGGATCGAATTTCTCGACGTACTCACCGTTGGCTTAGGCGGCGCGATTGTAATGTTTTTCCCAGGCATACAACTGCTGACCTGGAAACAGGCCGAGCGCGCGACCGGTTGGGACACCATGCTGATGATCGGTGGAGTGACGTCGCTCGGCACTGCCTCAGTCAATACCGGGTTGGCCACTTGGCTCGTAGGCCTAGCGCTCGGTGGGGTCACTAACTGGCACATCGTCTTTGTGCTCCTTGCCATTAGCGCGTTCACGGTGGTCATTCACCTAGCGCTGCCGATTGGTCCAGTAGTCAATGCGGTCGTTATTCCACCAATCGCGCTACTCGCCATCGGCGCCGACGTAAACCCCGCGCTCTATGCACTACCTGTTGCATTCACCGCCTCATGCGCNTTCCTGCTACCGCTCGATGCAGTAGCACTCTTGACTTATTCGAGAGGCTACTACCGGATGCACGAGATGCTGGCCCCAGGTGCACTGGTCAGCGCGGTGTGGGTCATCTGGATGACGGTGATCATGCTCGTCGTTGGGCCTTTCCTTGGATTCATTTAAACAGTCAAGCCGGCCGAGGAGTTTCTTATGAAAACACTGTTCGTCTTGGCGGCCGTGTGCGCCGCTCTTGCCTTTGGTTCGCCGTTGTTTGCACAATCGGATGCTCCCCCACTTCCAGGAATCAGTCTGAGTCTTGACGAAATTAAGGCACAGATGTTTCACGTCAGTGCCGGCCGACGCCTAAAACCCAAATCGTGGCCGGGAGGTAATCAAGTTGCTGTCGCCCTGAGCTTTGATGTCGACAATGCCTCAGCAACCCTCTCGCGGGGCAATCTCAATTCTGAGGTTATCTCGCGCGGCGAGTATGGTGCAGTGGACGGCCTGCCGCGCCTCTTGCGCATGCTGGAACGACAGAATATCCCTGCCTCTTTCTTCATTCCGGCTGTCAGTCACCTTTTACATCCGCAGATGGTCGAAAGCATCTTGGGCTACAAGATCCACGAGATCGGGGTCCACGGCTGGATTCACGAACTACTACCGTTGCTGGACGACCAAGAGGAAGAGCAGCGCCTGCTTGACCAAGCGATCGATACACTCACAGTAGCAATTGGTAAGCGGCCGGTCGGGTATCGTGCACCCTCGTGGCAGTTTAGCAACTACACGATGGAGCAGATCAAGGATGCCGGCTTTCTCTACGACAGCTCGCTTATGGCGAGTGACGATGCGTATGAGATTCTGATTGACGGTGAGCCGAGCGGAGTTGTAGAGCTGCCAATTGAGCGAATCCTTGACGACTTCCCGTATTTCGGGGGTAACACAAACGGTTCCTTACCCGCACCCGAACTAATGATTAAGGTGTTCCGGAGCGAGTTTGACGTAGCCTGGAAGGAGGGAGGATTGTTTGTTCTCACGATGCATCCGCACATCATGGGCCACCGTTCCCGCGTGGCAGCCCTAGAGGGGTTAATCCGTCATATGAAAGTCAAGGGTGGTGTCTGGTTTGCCACGCACGAACAGGTTGCCCGATACGTGAAGGAGTCTGGTAATTAGTGAATGACCCCTGTGGACGTTAGTCAGAATTGCACNGAGCCCGATATACTCTAGGGCTTCCGGCGTTGACCGGTGAACGGATTACAAAGACGTTAACACTAGATTCTGAAGTACAGACGGGATCATTCCAAGGACATCTCTCGTGCCCATTCGGTCGATTAGGATGTCGCTTTCGTGACTAATCCGAATGCAAACATGCTCTTTCAGTCCACCTTTGAATGTTGGTTTCAGTAACGACGCGATTGATGCACGGTAATGGTTCTCCACTCGTTGTAGTGCTTCACTGCTGCTTGGTCTTCTCAAGTGTGGCGCATGCGGCTGCACAGGCTGTTCCTGTCTCTGCTGATTCCGGGCAGGACAATGTCATGGTGAATATCGATGGCCCACCGCCGCCGATCCCACCAGCTATGGTCGCACGTGATGAACAGGGGCGTGTGACGCTTCGTGCGGTGAGACTCGACGAATCACTCCGTATCGACGGGCGGCTCGACGAGGACATCTACACCCGCGTGCCGAGTATTGGGGGCTTCGTCCAGCAAGAACCGAGCGAGGGTGAGCCGCCGACCCAAGACACCAACATCTGGGTATTTTTTGACGATACAACGTTCTATTTTTCCGTGCGCAATTGGGATTCCGAACCAGAACGAATCGTGGCAAAGGAAATGCGTCGAGGGAATTTGGGGATCGCCAGAGATGACACGATTACGCTGACACTCGACACTTTCTATGACCGGCGCAATGGGTATTACTTTGAGACCAACGTCCTCGGAGGCGTGTACGAGGCACTCGTAACTGACGAACGCTCTGAGAATGAGGACTGGGATACGGCCTGGGAGACGCGGTCTGCTTTTTTCGATGGCGGTTGGAGCATTGAAATGGCGATCCCATTCAAATCGCTCCGCTACCCGGGGGACGGTCCGCAGGTCTGGGGCATCAATGTCCGGCGAAAGCTCATTCGCTACGAGGAAATCTCATTACTAAGTCCAATCCCGGCATCGTACGGACGTGTTGGCATCTGGAAATTTTCGTCATCCGCTACGCTCGTCGGGCTTGAGACACCGTCGTCCTCGACCAACCTCGAACTGAAGCCTTACGGCATCTCTACGGTCATGACCGATCATGCCGCAACACCGGCGTTCACTAATACTCTGAAAGGCGACGCTGGAATAGACATCAAGTATGGCCTAACGAAAGGACTGACCGCCGACCTCACCTACAACACCGATTTCGCTCAGGTGGAAGTGGATGAGATGCAGGTGAACCTGACACGGTTCGGATTATTCTTTCCAGAAAAGCGTTCATTCTTCCTTGAAGGGCGCGACATCTTCTATTTTGGGGGGGCAGGACCGAGATTCTCTAGCCTGCCATCGGGCGACGCACCACTCCTGTTCTTTAGCCGAAGAATCGGTCTGAACGAAAGTCAGCCAATTCCCATTCTCGGCGGCGGGCGAGTGACGGGTCGGGTCGGGCCTTATGCGGTTGGACTCTTAAACATCCAAACTGATGATGGTCCCACGAACACCGTTAAGACAACGAACTTCTCTGTCGTCCGACTGAAACGAGACATTTTCAGCCGCAGCACAGTTGGCGTGATCGCTACCCACCGCTCAAAGGCACTTGACGNGCCCGGGTCGAACTCGGTCTACGGTCTCGATACCCGACTTGCGTTCTTTTCGAACTTCTTCATTGACGCTTACTACGCTCAGACACGGACCCAGGGGCGAACTGGCGACGACGCCAGCTATCGCACAAGAATGGAAAATAACGGTGACCGATACGGATTCGTTGTTGAGCATCTCAAGGTAGGGAAAGATTTTAGCCCCGAGATTGGATTCATGCGCCGAGAGGATTTCCGGCGTAGCTTCGGAGAAGTTCGCTTCAGCCCGAGGCACATCTCAAGCAATGTGGTGCGGAAATACACTCTCCAGGCGAGCCTTGAATACACCACTTCCGCCTCAACCGGCGCGCTCGAGACCCGCGAAGCGATCGCCAGATTCGATGTTCAGTTTGAAAACGGTGAACGGTGGCGTAACCATTATTCCCGTCAGTATGAGTTTCTGGCTAAGCCGTTTGCAATCACTAGCGGGATCGTGATCCCCGTGGGCGGCTATGACNTCGAGACGGTGCAGTCGCGGTACACAATCGGTCAACAACGACTAATCTCCGGTAGCCTAGGCTTTCAGGCCGGCACATTCTATGGTGGCAAACGCTCGGAAGTCAGCTTCAGTGGGCGCATGAAGTTGGGAACGAAGTTCGGAATCGAGCCGAGCGTGGCTGTGAATTTCATCGACCTGCCGCAAGGTCAATTCGAGACCAAGATCGGACGCCTACGCGCGGTTGTTACGATGACGCCTCGAATGTTCGTCGAAGCACTAGCACAGTACAGCTCGAATGGAGATTCCGTGGGTACGAACGTGCGCTACCGATGGGAGTACCAGCCAGGAAGCGACCTCTTTGTCGTTTACACGGAAACCCGCGACACGCTAGTGAGCGGATTTCCCGGACTTGTCAACCGTGGCTTCGCGATTAAGCTCACCCGGCAGATTCGNTTCTAGCCTCTCGTAGCCGCGTGCGGCAGACCCAGTTAAGTCAGCAGTTCGGTAGAAGCGCGAGGGAATTTTTCGGCCTGGGCAGCGNCTCAGCTTCTCTCAGCCCGCTCGGCCAGCCAGTGCTGCCGCGCGAGCGACCCGNCTTGTTCGACTCGAATTGATTGCTGTCTCGTTGCGCTCACGCCGCGCCGCCATCTGCGCTTGCCGACGTCTTTGCTCCAGCGCNNGATACTTCGGCGTGAGCGGCTTGCGCGGCCGGTGATGTAGATTGTCGAGTAGGTCGTCTGAAAGTCCATGCAACACGACCCGCTTTTGCCTACGTTGTGCTATCCGTTTTCGCTGCATTTGAGTGTGATAGCAGCGGAAGCAGAGACTGTGATACAAGTCCGCTCCGTTCCCACTCTGGTTTTGGATCATCACCGGGAAGTCCTGGCAGATCACACAAACCGACCTATCTCCATGGGGCGTAGCCGCGACCCCNAGGGGCTCGTGGATCTTAAGGTTCAAGCCGGCCGAGTACGCCAACTCCAGCTGGTGTGTTGCAGGACTGACTGGCTGTCGCGTCCCCAAATCGACCGTGCACTCNCCGGCAACACTGTGAAAAACAGCTGCTCCAAGTTGGTTCTTAATCCTCATAACTTTCCCCCTCTTAGCTAACGCGACTATAGCCAGAGGGCGTGACAGGGTAGGTCGCACCTTTTCTTCGCCCACGACAAATGAGTACAATTTAGGAATCTTCAGGCCGNTGGAGGCCTGTCCGGAGGACGGAACTCATGACTGGGTCGGTGGAAACTTTCCAATTCCAAGCTGAAACCAAGCAGTTGCTCGATATTGTGATCCACTCGCTTTACTCCCAAAAGGAAATCTTTTTGAGGGAGTTGATATCGAACGCCTCGGACGCCCTGGACCGGGTCCGGCTCGAGGCCCTGACAAATCATGATCTCCTAGCCGCTAACGAGACTCTCGAAATCCGCTTAGTAACCGATTCGAACGCCCGGACCCTCAGCATCGAAGACAACGGGATTGGGATGACCCGAGCCGAGGTCGCTGAGAACATCGGGACGATCGCGAAGTCCGGAACTCGTGAACTCGTCGAACGACTTCAGTCAGCTCAGTCGGGTGATGCGGCACAACTCATCGGCCAATTCGGCGTCGGCTTTTATTCAGTCTTTATGGTGGCTGAACGTGTCACGCTCATCACCCGCCGGGCCGGTGAGGAGGTAGCGACGCGCTGGTCATCGACTGGAGATGGCACATACGAACTCGCTGACGATAACCGCTTCTCACGCGGCACAACGGTCACCCTCCACCTGAAGCCCGTGGATGCCGACCACGGCATCGGCGATTTTACCGACCCCACGATCCTACAGGGCCTGGTGAAGCGCTACTCCGACTTTGTTAGTTATCCCATTAAAGCCATGATCCCTACGCCCGGTGCGGAGGCCAACACAGCACCCGAGGAGCGCACCATTAATTCAATGCAGCCGATCTGGACACGGTCGGTGAGCGAGGTGAAGGACGAAGAGTTCACTGAGTTCTATCGCCATGTCGCACGCGATTGGGGCGAGCCGCTAGATCGCTTGTCACTCCGAGCCGAGGGACGCCTTGAATATCAGGCGTTACTTTTTTTCCCGAGGCATGCGCCATTTGATTTGTATTTCCGGGACCAGCAATTCGGACTACAGCTCTACGTGCGCCGAGTGCTGATCATGGACCGCTGCCAGAACTTACTGCCCCCCTACCTCCGCTTCGTCAAGGGCATAGTCGACTCCGCCGATCTACCACTCAACGTGTCACGTGAAATGATTCAGCAGGATCGACACATCAGCCAGATGCAAAATTGGCTTAGCCGCAAGGTCCTGGAACATCTACAACAGATGCTCGATTCTGATCGCGACAAATTTAAGACTTTATGGGGAGAGTTCGGTGCAGTCTTGAAAGAAGGCGTGGCTGGAGATGGAGATGTCAAGGACCGCTTGCTACAACTGCTACTGTTCCAGTCATCGAACGACCCGGTTGCTCTAACTACACTTGATGAATATGTCACCCGAATGAAACCGGCGCAGACAGAAATCTATTACTTGACCGGCGAATCGCGAGCAGTCGTTGAACACTCGCCGCACCTCGAAGCGTTCCAGGCTAAAGCCTATGAGGTGCTTTATTTGGTGGACCCAGTAGACGAGTTGGTCGCCGAACGTGTTCAAGACTTTGACGGGAAACCAGTCAAATCGATCGGGAAGGGCACGGTGGAATTGGGCAGCGAGGACGATCGGAAGCAGGCTGAAGCAAACCTGAGTGAACAGCGGAAGCGGTTCGCTAGCCTTCTAGAATTTCTGCAGACAACACTGGACGATGCGGTTAAGGAAGTACGGCTGTCCACCCGGCTAATAGCTTCACCGGTTTGTCTTGTTAGCGCTGATGATGACATCAGCCCCACGCTCGAACGGATGCTTCGGCGGAGTCAGGGCACTGGCGCAGGCGCACAACAGAAAAGAATTCTTGAGCTTAATCCGAAACATGCAATCACCTCTAAGCTGCAGGAACGATTCGAAGCGGACCAGAGCGATCCGCTACTTGTGGACTACGCGCATTTGTTGCTCGGTTATGCGTTGCTAGCCGAAGGTTCTGACCTCCCTGATCCATCGCGGTTTAACAAGAGTATCGGGGACCTGATGGTGAACGGTCTGTGATCGCTGGCCCTAGTTGCTACACTTTGGGTTCTACCCCGGAACAAGGCCTAGAATTGGTTCTGCTGAGGTGGCACCACACAGGGTGAGCACTGGTGACGTGACGGCTTTTTAAGGCTCTGAATCATGCCGCGAAGCAACGAAGTCATCCGGCAATGGAACATCCTGCGGGAACTCGAGGCGTCACGTCGCGAGACGATTGCCGGCCTCGCGCGAAAGACGAGGGTGACGACAAGAACAATCCGGCGCGATCTCATAGCCTTACAGACAGCCGGTTTTCCAATCTACGACGAAGTTATCGACAATAGACGTTTCTGGAAACTCGACACAAAGCCCTTCAGGGACCTGTTCCCCGGCTTCAGCCTCCCCGAGCTCTACGCGCTTTATTTCAGCCGGGCTTTGCTTAAATGCCTCGCCGGTGCACCGTTCCAGAAAGACCTCACCACCGCCTTCGCTAAATTTGAGGCGGTCCTCCCACCAAGTATGCGGAAGTTCTTCGACCAGCTGCCTACCGTGCTTCAAGCAAGAACCGGACGACGCCGTGCTGGCAACGAGATCGATAAGACGATCGCTGGGCTGGTCACCGCCACGCTGGAGCAACGCCAGGCGACGATGCGTTACCACTCATTGTCAAGTAGGCGGACGAAGAACTACCTGGTCGAGCCCTACCGACTCCTGCACTTCCAGGGCGGATTCTATCTATTCGCCTACGTGTCGGAGTACAACGAAATGCGCACGTTCGCGGTCGAGCGGATCCAACACTTGTCGCTGCTTGAGACGACATTCGAGCCGTCGCAGGAGCTGTCCTCTGAGCTTTTTGCGCACTCCCTCGGTATGATGCAAGGACCCCCGCAACACATCGAAGTCGAGTTTACGGCGAAGAGGGCACCTTACGTGCGCGAGGTCGAATGGCACACGTCGCAGCAGGTGGCAGACCAACCCGACGGCTCGCTTCGGCTATCGCTCGAGGTATGCATCGACCAACCGCTTCGAAACTGGATCCTTAGCTTTGGCGCGAGCGCCCGCGTCCTCGCACCACCGGACTTGGCAGCTGAGATCGCGGCGGAGCTCACGCGGGCTCGTGCGGGATACAAAACGAGTTCTTCCAAGCGTTGAGGAACCTGGGGTCCAGGGCGGAAACAGGAGCCCCAAGAACAATTAGGAAAACGACATTGCGCTCTCCCCACCAATCCCGATAGCCTGAGCGAAGAGGATACGCCTAACTGGAGGATTCATGAAGCGCTGGTCTCACCTACTCGTCCTTATTCCGTTCCTGATGATTCCGACCATAACCCCGGCACAGGAGTCCGTCACACCGACGCCCGAAAGTGTCATCGGCTGGGCGCCATGTGCCGACTACAAACTCGCAACTTATGAACAGATCGCCGAGTACTTTCGCGTGCTGGACAAGGCGACCGACCGGATGCAGCTCGTGGACATTGGTGAGACTGCCGAAGGCCGTACACAGCTCATGGCGATCATTTCGTCGGAAAGCAATATGCAGAATCTGGCTCGATATAAAGAGATCTCGCAACAACTGGCACGGGCGCGTGTCAGCGGAGACGAGGCGCAGGCATTGGTTGATGAGGGGAAGGCGATTGTTTGGATCGATTTTGGTCTGCATTCAACTGAGGTAGCGCACGGGCAGACCGCGCCGTGGATGGCCTACAAGGCAGTGACGGAAGAGACCGAGGAAATGCAGGTCATCCGCGACAACGTCATTTTCTTACTTGTCCCAAATATGAATCCCGACGGTACAACGCTGGTAGCCGAATGGTACATGCAACACGTCGGCACCCAGTATGAGGGAGCACCACTCCCAGAGCTTTACCAGAAGTATGTTGGCCACGATAACAACCGCGACTGGTTCATGTTTAACCAGCCCGAGAGCCAGAACATCGGTCGGCAGGTGTATCACGAATGGTTTCCCCAAATCATCTACAACCAACATCAATCTGGACCGTTTCCATCCCGCATCTTCATTCCGCCATTTGCTGAACCGGTGAATCCGAATATTCCCCCACTCGTTATGCGCGGCATCAACGCCATCGGCTCGGCCATGGGTCGCCGTTTTGATCAAGAGGGTAAAACGGGTGTGGTTTCCCGCGTCGGTTTCGATACCTGGTGGAACGGTGGGATGCGCACAGCACCATACTTTCACAACATGGTGGGCATTCTCACCGAGACGTCGCACACCTCGCCAGCCCCCACCGTCTACGACCCGGCCACCTTTCCAGCCACTTTTGGTAACGGCGAGTCAACGACTGCACCTTCAGCGTTCTACCCGAACCCTTATATGGGCGGTGAGTGGCACCTGCGCGACAGTTGTGAGTACATGCTAACTGGCTCTATGGCGGTCCTCGACATCGGAGCCAAGCGTCGTGCCGAGTGGCTCTCCAACATTTATCAGATGGGCCGCGAGGCAATCGCCGATGGCGAGGACGAAACTTACGTCATCTCAGCCGACCAATGGGACCCAGGCACGGCGGCAAAACTAGTGAACGTTCTTCGGCAGGGTGCGATCGACGTGGAACAGGCGAACGCACCCTTCACGCTCGATGGTGTGTCCTATCCGGCCGGTAGTTACGTCATACCGGGTGCCCAGCCGTTCCGACCACATCTCACTGACTTGCTCACACCACAGGTCTATCCCGATAGACGAATGTATCCGGGTGGGCCACCGGACCGGCCCTACGATGTTAGTGGTTGGACACTGCCGTATCAGATGGGGGTCAGTGTTCAGAAGCATTCGGGACTTGGCGAACGCAGCACCCAGCTTGCGCTCGAGCAAGTGGAGCGTGCCTCTCCACCGAACGGGTCGGTTGCAGGACTGGCGACAGTCGCCTATGCGATCGACCCGAAAGCAAACGATGCCTTTACGGCAGTCAACCGTCTTCTAACCGCTGGGGAGAGCATTTCTCGCACCGCCAGCGCCGAGAACTTCGGCACCCGGCTGTGGCCACCGGGAACGTTCTTAGTCGTTGCCGGTGATGATACGCATGCTCGCATGGAAGACGTGGCGCGATCACTCGGGCTACGAGTTGCGGCGCTCACCGAGGCGCCGCTGGCCGAGACCACCCCACTCAGGCAGCCGCGGGTTGGGCTGTATCACGCCTGGGGCGGCAACATGGACGAGGGCTGGACACGTTGGGTACTCGAACAGTTCGAGTTTGCCTACGACCAGTTGCACGATGCTGAGGTGCGCCTAGGGAACTTGCGCGCTAACTATGACGTGATTCTTCTGCCCGACGCGACCTACACGGGCATGCTGCACGGACTATCAACCGACCGAATGCCGCCTGAGTACTCCGGTGGTATGACCATCCGTGGCCTGGCGAACCTGTTTGACTTCGTCGTGGAGGGTGGGACACTTGTCGCGATGGACTCAGCCACTGAATTNCCCCTTGCAATCTTTGACCTGCCACTTCGCGAAGTGACATCGGGACAATCCGACGAGGATTTTTTTATNCCGGGAACATTACTGCACCTTAAAGTCGACCCCGGGCATCCGCTCGGTTACGGCATGCCAGAAGAAACGACAGCGTTTTTTTCCCGTAGTCCCGCGTTCTCGCTTGGCCGCCCGGTGAATCCTCGGGTTCGACGGGTAAGCGGCGCCCCCGAACCACCGTCTTCGGTTAGGGCCATAGCGACCTACCCAACAGAGGGTCTCCTGAAAAGCGGGTGGCTACTAGGTGAGCATGTACTCAGCGGACGTGCGGCTGTCGTGGAAGCCGATGTCGAAGCCGGTCGCGTGGTGCTACTCGGTTTCCGGACGCAGCACCGCGGTCAGTCGCACGCCACGTTCAAATTGCTCTTCAATGCACTCTACCGAGGCGGAATGTGAAGTGCGCCGCGGTCGGCGCATNCGGACATCGTGCGTCCTTACCCAAAGCCGCTGCGGAAGGCTAGAAATTATCGGCCAGAAACCGATGGTCGGTTGTCACGCTATCCGTNTAGCACCCTCACGGTTGACTGGTCCGAGATACACGTCGGACTTTAGTCCAGCGGAATCACGAAATGCGGCTTGCATGGCATCGCCGATCGCTTGAGCATCACGATCGCTCCTAGCGAACGCAAACATCGACGGACCTGACCCCGAGATCGAGCAGCCGAGCGCAGCCTTTGACAGTGCCGCTTTCTTGACATCGGCCAATCCGGGAATCAGATGCGCTCGGACCGGTTCTACGAGTCTGTCGAGGATGCTCCGGCCAAATTGTGTGAGGTCTCCTTGATGGAGCGCGTCAACCAGTGCCGCAATATTCCCGAGGTTCGCCACTGCATCGTCAAGCGCATACGTCCGGTCGGCGNTGAGCTCACGTGCGGCTGCAGTCGACACCGAGCAGTGGGGATGAACGACAATGACTCGCAACTCCGTTGGAACGGGTAGGTTAATCAACTCCAGTGGGTCATAGCTGCGCACCAGCACGATACCGCCAAGTAAGCTAGGCGCGACATTGTCGGCATGCGGTGTTCCAGATGCCGCGCGTTCACCTACCAGCGCACTCGCAACCAGGTCGTAACGTGACAGCGGCGCTTCGAAGANTTCATTGACCGCGACGGCACCACCGACGGCACTTGCGCCTGAACTGCCCAGGCCGCTGGCCAGTGGCATCTGTTTGTGAAGCCACAACCGAACACCGCGCTGGAGTGGCTCATCGGCTTCAAGACCATCAAGCCGACGCAGAACATCAGCGGCGGCTACACCAGCAACATTTATCTTAGGGTCGCGAGACAGGGCACCCCCATCACCCGTTACCTCGACAATCTCAACACCTGGTGTCTCGCTCAGTTCCGCTTCAACGATGTCACCGGGTTTTAGTAGCGCGAGCCCGAGCACATCGATCCCTGGACCGAGATTCGATGCACTGGCCGGAGCAAACACGCGTACGCGGTTATTCATCTCCGTTCAGAGTAACAAATCCGGTAACGGCTCTTACCAAGAATTCGATTTCTTAGTCTGCAGAACCACACTCTGGATTTCCCCAGAACCGCATTGTCATTGTCATAGCGGGGTCTTTTGAACCATGCAACTCTCGACTGCCCAGCGGGCCCCTTATCCCAAAGCCGCATAAATGGTTTCATCACAATGTCTTACGGTTGCTCTACACAGGGAAACAAGTTTTGGCGACCTAGAGCCACCAAAGTCCTACGGTTCTACATGAGGACCGCTATTAGTTATTCCGCTAGCTTTCAATGACAAGCTCGTTCTANAATGCCANGNTCTGTCGTTGTTTTAGAGTTGCTGGTCTTAGTTAGGACCGAGTTCAGTGGGGTGGCCCACCCGAGTGCCATCGCGGCACCGAANAGGCAAGAGATTCGTAAACGGTTTTTGATGTAATTTGGCACTCGAGGAGGATCTTATGTCGCTCTCGCGTCGCGCGTTCTTTGGCAATTTTGGGGTCGACCGCGCCGACTCGGTTTCACCAAGTCTCATTGCATCCCGAGGGCGTGAAGCGCTTGAATTGTGGCGGAACGGCCTGAACTACGAAGACGAGGCACAGTTCACGAGGATGACGGAAGGTGCCATCGTCATTTCCAGCAATGAAAATCCTTTGGGACCTGGGCCGGCGGCCTATCAAGCGCTTCTCGATGGTCTCGACCAGCAGACTGGTCGCTACCCAACCAATTTCAGGCCGAGTCATCGTGACCTGATGCAGACCATCGCCGACAAGTATGGTGCTCGCCCGGAAAACGTCACGCTCGGCACCGGCTCGGGAGAGATTCTCGAGAACGCGGCTCTGGCATTCACCGGTCCGGATAAAGCACTCGTCACGGCTGACCCGTCTTATCTACAGGCTGTCGGCGTAGCCAGGCGGCATGGGCATCCTGTACGCACGGTGTCACTTGACGCAAACTTACGGCTTGACTCAGAAGGCATTGCACGTGCAGCGAGTGGTGCCGGCTTAGTCTTTCTGTGTAATCCGAATAACCCGAGCTCAACCGTCGTGTCGGCTTCCGATGTCGAGGCCCTCGTGGCTGAGGTCCGCCGGTCATCACCGGATACGCACATCCTGATCGACGAGGCGTATCACGATTATGTAACCGACCCGGCACACCAGACGGCGATTCCATTGGCGCTTCGAACACCTAACGTGTTCGTGGCTCGAACGTTCTCAAAGGCCTACGGCATGGCTGGCCTCCGGCTTGGCTACGCTATTGGTCAGGCGGAGACGATCGCGACCTTGGCGCAGTGGACGCACGTGTTTAATTCCAACAATCTAGCCAACACGGCGGCCGTTGCCTCTCTCAACGACCCGCAGCATGTCGAGCAGGAGCGCGCACGCAACAAGGAGGCGCGCGACTTCACGATTGGGGTATTCAGCGACCTCGGTTGCGAGGCTGCTGATTCACAGACGAACTTCCTGTTCGTCAACATCGGTCGTCCAGCGGCTGAGTTCCGTAACGCGTGCGCCGAGCACAATGTAGCCGTCGGTCGGGATTTTCCACCGATGGAAAAGACGCATGCCCGTATTTCGATTGGTACAATCGGCGAAATGCGCCGAGCTGCTGAAGTCTTCAAGCAGGTACTGGCCTAGAACACGGTGCCATTAGTGAGACAACAGATGACTAGACACTCTCTGCCCGGACAGAAACCGGGAATGCTTTCCAGTATCGAGGAGGACTCCATGTCGTTTTCGCGACGCACATTTGTGAAGACTCTCGGGGTCGGAGGCGCGGCAGCGCTCTCCGGCGCCTACATCCCAAGAGCGTATGACTTGCCTTCGTTTTGGACGCCAACCTTACTGGCACAGGAAGGTCCACTACTGCTGCACAACAACGAGAACCCGCTGGGTCCAGGCGATAAGGTGCTCAACGCGATCCGCGAGCACCTTG
>PAUA01000009.1 GCA_002712565.1 Gemmatimonadota bacterium
CCGACTTGACCGTGCGAATGATCGCCGCCGCGACCTTGTACGGATCAGCGTCCGAGGCCGGCCGACGATCCTCCAGGTATCCCTTCCAGCCGTTGTTGACCGTGCCAATCGGAATCCGGATCGACGCGCCACGATCCGAAATGGCGTAGTTGAACTTGTCGATCGCTTGAGTTTCGTGCAGTCCGGTCAGACGAAGGTAGTTCGACGCGCCATACACGTCGATGTGGGCCTTGATGACCTCGGGCGACGCACCGAAAGCCTCGCAGATCGCCTCGAACGTGGCCTGATCGCCGCATTCGCGTAGCGTGGTGTTCGAGAAGTTGGCGTGCATTCCGGAGCCGTTCCAATCGCCCTCGAGCGGCTTGCAATGCCAGTTCACCGAAGCTCCGTACTTCTCGGCCGTCCGCTCCAGCAGATAGCGCGCGATCCAAGTCTCGTCGCCAGCGGCCCCCGCGCCCTTCGCGAAACTCTGGAACTCCCACTGCCCCGAGGCTACTTCGCCGTTGATGCCTTCGATGTTGAGGCCCGCTTCGAGGCAGAGGTCGAGATGCTCCTCGACGATCTCGCGTCCGAAGCTGTTCGCGGCTCCCACGGAGCAGTAATACGGGCCCTGAGGTCCGGGAAAGCCACCTGCCGGGAATCCAAGCGGGAGATCAGTGTCCGGGTCCCACAGGAAGTACTCCTGCTCGAAGCCGAACCAGAAATCGTTGTCGTCATCCTCGATCGTCGCCCGGCCGTTCGATTCGTGCGCGGTCCCGTCGGCGTTCAGCACTTCGGCCATTACCAGAAACGCGTTGAGCCGCCCCGGGTCGGGGAAGATCGCGACGGGCTTCAGCAAACAATCCGACGAGCCACCGGGGGCTTGCTGTGTCGAGCTTCCGTCGAACGCCCACATGGGGCAGTCTTCGAGGCTACCGCTGAAGTCAGCCAGAACTTTGGTTTTGCCACGCAGGCTCTGAGTCGGATGATTCCCGTCCAGCCATATGTACTCCAGTTTCGATTTTGCCATGGTCCTGTGGGGTTATGGGGTAAGAAGATTCCTTGAGTGTCTATTTCACGAACAGCATTTCCTGCTTGGCATCGTTCTTCTTTGAGAACTCAAAAAACTCTTTCGGTGTCTATGGTCATGTTTGGTTGTAGGTGATCGTGCTTGATTTTTCCGGATGCGAAGGGGGGCTACTGGTATCGAGCAGGTGCCCTATCGCAGGCGGCAGAGTACAGCGGGATCGTATGTGGGGGCAAGGGGCCGACGGACGACAATAGGTGCTCCGGTATAACAGGCGCGTTTACCTCTACCGGTCCTCGGACGCTCGACGACGGTTACACGGCCTGATTCACCGGGTACTATAGTATGGTAAGATGTTACGATAATGTTATTTAGCGCATTTTATATAATTNTGTTTATAGGCTCAATATGGANCGGGGATGTCGTGTCCGTTGGGTGCTAAGAAGAAGCTTGCACTCAGCATTGCGTGATTGCACTGTGTGGCATGGACTTTGACGATCTCGAATCGCTCGGCACGTATGACAGCGACCTAGATGCCGAGCTCGACGATGTTGCGCACGTCTTTTGCCCATACTGCGGAGAGGCGGGCGAGCTGTCCGTCGACCCGGGCGGCGGCGCGCTGCAGGAGTATGTCGAGGATTGCGAAGTATGCTGCCAGCCCTGGCTCGTGCGCGTCAGGTTCGACGGAGAAGGCCAGGCCTCCGTTATCGTGGCGACGCTAGACGACGAGTAGTTGGGCCACCCTTTCGAGAAGGTAGGGCGCTATCGGGTTACGACGACGGTGACGTCCTCATAGTCGATGAGTCCGCCGTCATGGCCGAGCGCTCGTAGTACGTACGTACCCGGCTCGCTGAACGTCGCTTGGACCGCCCACCGGTTTTCGGTGGGGATCGGCGGCGTTGACCAGCCGGCCGACCATGGTGAGTTGCCACCGTCTCGGCGGTCCTCCCAGACTTTGGTCTGCGGCGGATCGAACATGACTTTCCCCGGCCCCCGGTACTGGAACCAGGACAGGCGCAATCCGGTGGCGGAGTTGGGCACGAATTGGGTTTGGCCCACGGCCGGAGACATCGATCGCCGACCCGGCTTCCCGTCGTCGGTGGCGACCGCGCTCAAGCTGATCGGCTCGTCCACAACGGCCCGCATGCTCGGCTCGCCCTCGACCGTGACCTCCGGAGCCAGGTTCCCGACCAGGGAAGGATTGAAGCCAGTCTGCCCGCCGGCCCCGAAGTTGGCGCTCATTACGACCTCGTTGACGGCATACGGCGGTCTCAAGGTCCCGTATGCTCTTTCGGTCACGCCGTTGCTGGTCAGAGTCCAGACCACCTCGCTGTCNCCGAAATCNGCCGGGACGTGCACNCGGAAGACGAACTGGTTGCGCCGGGGAAAGAAGTGCGCGGGCTGCCCCTGATCCGGGCCGCCAGGCTCGAGGCGGTTGTCCGGCCCGACCGGCACATTGATCTCCTCCTCCCAGTTCCGGTTGTAGTACCCGAACAGGAGGTTGAAGGACCCGTCATCATTTGTCTCGAACCCCTCATAGACGGGTGCGATATTGGGCGTCTGGGCGCTCGCCGGCAGGCAGGCGGCCAGCATCACGGCCAACGCTAGGGTTTTCATCTTTGGTTCGGTAGCGCTTCGAAACCGCACAACGGGCACCCGAGCATCCCGTCTCCTTTGGCGAGCCCGAGCCGCTCTCGCCGCTTGGCCACCTCTTCGGCGAACTCTTCGTCGTTCAGGACGAGGCCGGGCGTGAAGACGATGGCCATGTTGTCGATCGACCGATGNCCCAAACCACCCCAGTTTCTGGGGTCGACCACGTTTTTGTTGTCCGACGTGGTGTCGAAGTACGCCGTGACGTGCAGGAGCGTGCCTCTCGGCAGNAGCGGCTGAGCNTCCTCCGCATAGTTGTAGACCTTCACCCAGTTATGGTCGTAACCGGCGCACGTCAGCGTCTCGGTCCGGCCACCATAGATGGCCTCGAGGCACATCCTCACCCCGGCCGCATGCATGTGCGGCTCGAAGGTGGTCATCTTCATGTTTTGTTCGAGCGTTTGGTAGATATGGACCTCTTGACCGGCCTGCATGGGCCGGAGGTCGACTTCACCATTCCCGAACACGAGGTTGATGGAGCGCCGCGTGGGCTCGTACCCCTCGGGATGAAACTTGAAGCCGAGTCGCAGATACGCGGTGGTCCTCTGGCCGTTCGAGTGCATATGGACGCCGGGAATCAGGAACTGTGACCCGGCCGCGAGTAACGGGGACGCCAAGGGATCGAACACCTCGGCGTTGCGACCCACTTCGTGGACGGGCCACTGACCGGCGCCTCGACCACCCATCGAGGCGATGATGGCGTGGTGGTAGATGAACTTTCCACCCACCCCACCTTCGACGTCGCTGATCTCCTTGACNTCCATTGCAGCGACATAGCGGTCCTCGGTCAAGCCACTGGATGCTGGCGGGATCATTCCCCACCAGTCCGGTGCCTCCGCTTCCATCGTGAACGGCGGTAAGTCGACGATGAGGTCGGGCGTGCCGATATCCCACACGTCCTCAGCGGAGAAGAACAGCGGCGCTGGAAGGTCCGCGGGATTACCCTCGGGTGTGCCGCTGTCCACCCAGGTGGCGATCTTCGCGATCTCTTCTTCACTCAGCGAGATGTCGTTCTGGAAATCCTGGATCCCGATGTCCCTCTCGATGAACCAAGGCGGCATGACACCCATCTTATCACGGAGTTGCGTCCGCTCTTTGATGCGTGCCGCATAACGACGTGCGTCTTGGTAGGTCAGCAACGACATCGGGGCCACCGACTCGGGGCGGTGGCAATTCTGACAGCTTCGCTGCANGATGGGNGCGATGTCCTTGTTGAAGGTCACGCTGTTGGCCTGGCCGGCCGATGCCTGGGGTGTAACCCCCACGANGATCAACGTGAGCAGGGCACCCANAGGGATGTCGAGCTTTCNGGCGCAAGTCGGACGCGGACTCCTGATGCNGCTCATGNACCCTCCTCCTTGGTCNTCGGATCAATATCGCAATGTACGATATACCGCTCCCGATGTAGAGATGGTAGGCGCCGCGGTTTCTCTTAGGTGCCCCCTCTTCTGATCGTATCACCAGGTCAGTGGTGTTCCGCCCAGACAGAATCCCGTCCGGAGGCGTATCGTAATCTAGCAGTCCGTCTTCTTCCCAGAGTTCTAAGTTGAATAATGGGACGTCAGTCGAGTTGAATTCCTTGGTGCCAGGGAACGTGGTTACGGTGTGAACCGCCGCGGCGGAAAATCCGGCTATACGGCCGACAATCTACGTTCGGCGGGGCGATCTCATAGCGGGACTCTGGTCGGACGCAAGTCTTCCGACTCCTTAGCCTNCTTGCTTTGCCGAGCGTGCCTTCGTATTAGATTTGCCCCGTCGGGAATTCACTACCAACTGGATAGATTGCCGAGCCTGTGAAAGAAAAACTTGCCGTCTTCGCCACGATCACCCCGTCCGTGCTCGTCCTGGATTTGATCTCAAAGAGTTGGGCATTGGACACCCTCGGAGGAGGGAATCGGACNGAGATTTTCGGCGGATTCGTACCGCTCACCCTCGCCTACAACCGCGGCGCCGCCTTCGGAATCTCTCTGGGTGATGATTCACGGTGGTTCTTCATTCCGATCACGATCCTGGCGCTCATCCTGTTACTCGTTCTTCTGAAACAGGCAGCGCGGCGCGATTGGCTGCGTCTGGTTTCCATTTCAATGGTCGTGGCCGGCGCCCTTGGAAATCTCTACGATCGTGTGCGTTGGGATCGCGGTGTCGTTGACTTTATCGGTCCCATCGATCTGGGGATCATGGACTGGCCNATTTTTAATGTGGCCGACATGTCGATCACGTGTGGGGCTGTACTCTTGGCGATTTCGTTCTGGGAGGAGGAGCGGCGAGAACGCGCCGAAGCTGTGGATCGGGAGGAAGGCGAGCCCACCGCTATCGGCTGATTGATCCAATAGAACTGCCGGAGTATTCATGACGGATTTTCTGAACAGCCAGTTCCTGGGCAACACGTGGCAGGATTGGATCATCGCCGCCGCTCTGGTATTGATCGTGTTCGTCTTGGTCCAGACTGCGATGCGTATCATCCTGAAACGGTTGAAGGCCATCGCGTCCAGGACCGAGACCGACATCGACGATCTGATCGGCCAGCTCCTGGACAAGACCAAATTCCTTTTCGTGGCCTTGCTGGCGGTNTACGTGGGTGCCCTCTACCTCACGTTACCCACGGAAGTCTCCGACCTGTTCTCGACCGTTCTGGTGCTCGGCTTTCTGGCCCAGGGGGCGTTTTGGGCNAATGGGATCGTCAACTACATGCTCGGAAGTTGGGCCAAGCAGAAGTTCGAGTCCGACCCCACGATTTCTACAGCGCTCGGCTCGGTCGGCTTCCTCATTCGGTTCGCCGTCGGGGCGACTTTCGTTATGCTGGCTCTGGCCAACCTGGATATCGATATCGGGCCTCTGATCGCTTCCTTGGGGATCGGTGGTGTGGCTTTGGCGTTGGCGCTTCAGGGTGTTCTGGGGGACCTCTTTGCCTCCCTCTCGATCATCTTCGACAAGCCGTTCGCGGTGGGCGACTCGATCCAGGTAGGGGACCTGTCGGGAACGGTGGAACACGTCGGCCTCAAGAGTACGCGACTCAAGTCCGTGACCGGAGAGCAACTCGTGTTCTCCAACGGTGATCTTCTCGGCAGTCGAATCCGGAACTACCAGCGCCGGCAGGAGCGTCGGTGCGCCTTTACGCTCGGTGTGACCTACGACACGCCTTCGGAGAAGCTCGAGCGAATTCCCAACTTGATTCAGGAGATCATCGAGTCACATGANAATGTCCGTTTCGACCGATGCTTCTTTATGGTCTTCGGGGANTCGGCGCTCAACTTCGAGTCGGTGTATTACAGCCTGGTGCCGGACTTCAAGACCTATGGCGAGACCCACCACGCGGTGAACCTCGAGATCTTCAGGCGGTTCGCCGAGGAGGGAATCGAATTCGCCTACCCGACCCAAACCATCTATGTCGAAGGGGGAGTTCCGGGAGGGTAGNCGNNTTCGTCGATCGGGGGTGCTTTGCGAACNAGAACGACGTATTCGACGCGTCTCCCCCTCATTTGGGTAATTCGGAGGTGTGCGTTTTCTAGTTCGACGACGTCGCCAACCCGCCCGATCCGGTTCAACACTCCGAAGACATGCCCACCAAGGGTGTCGTGAGGATCTTCCGAAATCGCGAGGTCCAATCGGTCGTTCACGTCTCGCACCGCGACCCCCCCCCAGATACGCACAGTGCCGTCGTCCAGGTCCTCAAACCTGATCGGCTCGTCCTCTTCGTGCTCGTCCTGGATCTCCCCGACGATTTCTTCGAGGAGGTCCTCGAGAGTGACGAGCCCGGCGGTGCCCCCGAACTCGTCGATGACGATGGCCATCTTGGCTCGTTGGGTCCGCATTTCGGGGATCAGATCTTCCACCAGCTTGGTGGTCGGCCGGAACTCGATCGGCCTGAGGATCCCGGAGATTTCGGTGACGCCGTCCCGGTATGCTCTCCAGAGATCCCGAGCGACCAGTAGCCCCTCGATCTTGTCGATCGATTCCGAGTACACCGGGAGGCGGAGGTGCCCCTCGTCCAGCATGATCGCGATGGCTTGTTCGACGTTCGACTCCAGGGGAATCGCTACCATGTCGGTCCGGGGTGTCATCACCTCGCCCACGGTGACTTCACCGAGCCGTATCACGTTGGTCACGACCTGCCACTCGTCCTCGTCGATGGTGCCTTCGCTGTACCCGATCTCGGCGAGCACCTCGATTTCGGCCCGGCTGACCGTAGAGCCCCCTTTGCGGCGCAAGAGTTGGCTGAAAAAATTGAGGGGGATCAAGATGGGTTTCATAATGAACACCATCCACCACAACAGGTGGGCGGCTGGCCTACCTAATTGCTGCCAGAACGTGGCGCCGATCGTCTTTGGGATGATCTCCGAAAATACCAGTATGATGAGCGTGAGCCCGGCTGTGAACCAGCCGATCCGCGCCTCGCCAAATACTATGCCGGCCTGCAATCCTCCGAGCGCAGCGCCCGCCGTATGGGCGATGGTGTTGAGCGTGAGAATCGCTGCAATNGGCTCATCGATCCTTTGCTTCATTACGTGTAGGTGGTGGCCAGCCTTCGACCCCTGGTCCTTCAACACCTCGACGTAAGAGTGCGTGACGGACAGAAGGACGGCCTCCAGGACGGAGCAGAGGGAGGAGATGAAAAGAGAAATCCCGAGGATCCAGAGCAGTTGTACCATATACTGTGAGTATCGGAGTGTTTACACCTCAAAAACAAGGGGTGCGCCCGGGTTGGTGTGTTACCATTCTTTTCTTGCACAGCACACATCACAACACGGTGAGAGGTTTCGACCATTCATCCCGCCGGTGGTGATGAACCAGGAACAGTGTCCTGGGGGAGGGCTCGACGTTCACGATCACCCTAGGAATGTGATCGCCCTCCTGGCACCACCTCCCTGACCACGCCAGCTCCGAGAAACACCAGCTTCCCGCTGACGTCGTTCTCGGCCAGCCCGTACTGCTCNCGCACCACGCTGCGGTAGGCGGCAATCTGTGGTCTGTAGTACTCTGTTCGANCGGTGAGTGACGCCGCGTCAGCGGCTTCGATGGAATCCGTCTTGAAGTCCAGGATCTCGGCTCTTACGACCCGGCCATCGCGCTGGACCAGCACCAGACGGTCGATGAACCCCTCCTGAATCTCNTCCGTCAATCGGCGGACAAAGGGGAGTTCGTTTTCGACGCGAACCAATGTGTCCGGCTCGGATGAATGGGCCTCTCGGCTCAACACCTTCCGGATGGGCTCCGCCTGCAGCCAGCCTCGGAACTCCCCAATTAGCCTACCCACCTGGTCGCGACTCATCCCGGGGGCCTTCTCCCGAGCGATCGCTCTGAGTANATCGTCGTCGTCGATTCCGTCCTCGATCCACTCGATGCCCTCGCACCACGCGTGCACCACCTCCCCCCGACGGAGGCCCGGGGCCGCGTCGAGTCGAAGGGTAAGCGACAGGTCCACGTGGTTTCCGCCCCCGAGGCTTGCCGGGCTACGTCGAGCCAGGTTACGACCGGGCCCGGAGGAGGAGGGTCCGAGAAGCGGGGCTCTTGGATCTTCTTCTGTCCTGGACCTCTTGTCGTCTGTCGGTTTGGCCGTCCTCTCCAACGCGCCCTCCACGGTACGCTCCACACTCTCCGTTAAATGATCGAACCAAAGGGGGTCTCCCCACTCCATCAAGACATTTGTCTCGGTGGCTTCCGCATCTTCCAATGACAGCGCTTCACGAATGAGCCTAGCCCCGTGCTTCGCCGTACCGCCCTCGGGGGGAAGGATCAGGTGCAGGGCATACTTGGCCCGTGTGAGTGCCACGTATAGACTGCTCAGCCTGTCTCTCAGGGCGGAGGAGCGCTCCTCCTGAACCGCATCCGCGGCATCGGGAAACAGCGCTAGTTTCGTCTTAGACATGCCCGGGTACACTTGCACCACCTGGCCTGTGTGCGCGTCACGCTTACGGATCAACGGCTCTCTTCGATTATATAGCAGGGGGGCGTATAAATCGGGCAGGACGACCACGTCGAACTCCAGGCCTTTCGAGCGATGGATCGTCATTACCTGAACAGGGGCGGAGGAGGGATCCTCTACGGATTCGGAAGCCACGTACTGGGCGAAATCGGTTGGTCGGAGCGTCGCATGCTCATCCCATCGGTGGCCCAGTTCCACGAGTTGAAGCAGTCGCTGGACCTGCCTGGCGTCGCACGATGGAGCCAGGTCATGAACCCACCTGCTGAGGGTCGGACCATAACCCTCCGCCAGCAGTTGGATCCGGATGCGGGACGCGAGGGCCCGGGCCGCTCCGTAATCCTTCCTGTCCCGGAGCCCAACGACCTCGCCCAGGGGTGTCTGCGCCACATGGTAAAGGGCCGAGGGATCGTTAGGATGGTCGGCCAGTCGGAGGAGAGAAAGTATCGCATTGGCCGGCGCTGTATCGGTCAGGTACGATTTGCCTTCTCCGCTCGCCTCAACGCCAATGTCTCGAAGTTCGTCCATGAGGTAGCCCACCACCCCGTTTCGGCTAGCCAGAACACCGATGCTTTTGCCCGGGATCTCTCGGTGTAATCGTTTGACGACCTGGGCGGCCCAGCGGAGGAAGCTGGGTCGTATCGCTCCCCCTCCATCATCGGAGGAGGTGGGCCCCAGATGGACGCACACGTGGCCGGGGAGATCTCGAGCGGCGGCGAGCTCCCTGAAATCCTTCATCCAAGCCGATGCAACCCCCGGACCCACGTCGTCGATGCCCGAGATGGCCGGGTTGGTCGGAAGACCCCGGAAGACCTTACCCACGAAATCGAGGACCACTTGGCTCGACCGCCACGACTTGTCCATGATGGTCTCGGTNAGCCNATAGGNCTCGGCGACTTNGTGAACGAGTTCGGGACGCGCGTCTCGCCAGCCGTAGATGGACTGCTTGGGGTCGGCCACGATGACTACAGTGTGTTCATCGAGGTGTCCGGACAGCAGTTCACNGGCAAGCGGCTGAAGAGCCNGCCATTGCTCCAGCGAAGTGTCCTGAAACTCGTCGAGCAGGAGGTGCCGGATCCGCTGGTCGAGTCGGTAGCCCATGTCGTCTCGGTTCCCAGCCGGGTCGAGTCCGCCCAAGAGATAGGTAAGGTCGTTGAATCTGTATGCACCTACGCGGCGCTGGGCCCTGTCGAACGCGGCTTCCAGGAGTTCTGCCAGCCGACCCAATGCGCGAACCTCGCGACGGAGCTTGGGAGCGAGATCGATTCGAGCCAACCGGATCGCCTCACGAAAGAGCTCGACGAACTCCGGAGGGATGGTCTTGCGGCTGAACGAGTCCTCCTCCGCAAGGACCTTGGCGCCGATACCGCTTCCGAACACGGCATCCCAGTCGAGCCTCGACATGGCCTCGGAGGCGGTGAGTCTGGCGGTAACCCAGCGTTTTATGGGATCTCCTCGTTGGGTCGAGGGGACCTCGAGCTCGAGTAGGTGGGTGGCCAGTGCGCAGGCCTTCTCTCGGAGGGTGTCGGGAGAGAGTTCTTCGGTCACACCGAATTCCGGGGACCAGGGATCCGCCGCCCTCGGGTCCAGCTGCCGCCGGATAGTCAGCAACGAATCCATTTTGTCGAGAAGGGTGGCGTGAACCTGTCGGTAGGCGGCGTCTCGGTTGAGCATGCGGAGCAATTCCACCAGCTGTGCCCTGTCTGCCTCGGCCAGCGCGACCAACACCGCTTCGGTACGTATGCGGTCTTCGGTCGGCTCGCCGGCGATGGTCCATCTCGGTGGGAGCCCGAGTTCCAGGAAGAAGCTCCGAGCCATCTGGACGAAGAAGGCGTCCAGAGTGCCGACGTTCATCTGGTGCAAGCTGGCGAGTAATCGGCTGAGTAGCCCCCGGCACTCCTCCGGTCGCGTGAGAATCGGGTGGGCATCCTTGCCCAGTTCTTGGGCTTTCGTGGGATCGGACGCACCCTCTGCGAGTCGCAAGAGCACTCGTTCCAGGATCTCACCCGCCGCTTTCCGGGTGAAGGTGGTGGCCAGTACTTGACCGGGTGGCACCCCCATCGCCAGCAGGCCGAGGATGCGGCTAGAGAGGTGGTAAGTCTTGCCCGACCCGGCGGAGGCGAGAACCAGCTCGTGGGGGGGGGGCTGGAAACTGGGAGACGTGCTCATTGCTCCCCGGCCCTCTGTGCGCCTCCATCCACTGCGTCCTCGGGTTCGTTCCTTGCCTGCCATCCCACGGTGAGAAGGGGCTCGAGGGGGTCCCGTCCACGCAGCGTCACCTTCGTCACTTCCGGATCGAATTCGAAACTGGCCTCCCGCAGACGCCTCACCACTTGCCGAGCGGCGTCCTCCGCGGACACGAAGTCCTCTTCGGTCCAGGAGGCCATCATGAATTCTGTTTCCTCGACGTCTTGAGGGAGTGAGACAAATCCGAGGCGGATTCGGCTTTGCTCAGCACCATCGACGTCGATATCGATGACGCGCCGCCCATCGCCGTCGAAGATCCCTGACAGAAGGCGACGGTATAGGGGTAATTGGAGATCAATCCACTGGTGGTCTCGATCACGGCTTTTCTGATGAGCCTTCTCGGGGGGATCCACGGAGGCCCCGGCTTTGTAGTCGAGCACAGCCCACTCACCGGTGGAGGGGTTGTGGTCGATGCGATCGATGCGACCCCTGAGAGAGAAAGGTTTGCCATCGACATCGAAAGGAACGTCCTCTGCTTTGCACTCCACCGCCACGATTTTCCAGCCGTGCGCCGCCCACTCTGCCTGCCGTTTGGCGAAGGCCTGAAACCGCATCTTGAGTTGCTCCGCTTGGAGCTGGACGGCGGGCATGACGTCCTCCCCGAAGCGTGTCGAAAGATCGTCGTCGAGGAGATCCATCAACGAGCCGGCCACTTCCGACTCACTGGCCACGTCGACTTTCGGTGGCGACTCCAATGCCAGCAAACCGAAACGGTGCAGTATTTCGTGTGCCAGGATTCCAAAGCGCATCGGGTCGAGTTCACACGCAGTGTCGTCCAAGCGACGGAGCTTGTACACCTTCTCCAGTACGAATCGGTAAGGGTCCTTCAAGAGACCTTTGAACGCGGTGACCGCCAGGCCGGTCGGGACCTCGTCCTGTCCCAACTCGATCAGCTTCTCCGGTGGAACGGTGAACTGGCTCTGCGCGCCCGGCTCGAGGCCGAAGGAGGCCAGATTGGTGCCACTACGATTGCCCCCTCGGTCCCTCTCCAGAAAACGCAGCACGCGCGCGGGCATCTGCTCTTCCGGGATCCGGAACATGAGACGGCTGGGCCGGAGCGGGTCTCCTTGGGAGGTGCGGCGTCCCGTGATAATACGGACGGACTTCTTCGAGTGGAGCACCGTCGTGAGACGGTATGCATCTCTTGCCAGCCTGCTCCGATTGTCGGGGAGGTGGAGGCGAGTTCGAAGTGCATCGGGTAGGAACGCATCCCCGCTGACCGATTCGGGCAAGAAACCCTCGTTGAACCCGGTGATCACGACGATCGGTGTGTCGTCCAGCGGGAGCTCGAGCCAATCCAGAAGCTCCACGGCGTCCCGGCGAGGCTCCGGCGGCAGCGCCTCCTCCCGGAGCTCCGCAAGTAGCATCCGAATGGCTTCGCCACCCGAGCACGTCTCGTCCAACGCTTGCGGTATCGCCGCGAGTGAGGCGGCTACTGTCTGGATGCGCACTAGCGTGTCCAGCTGTCGCCGCTGGGTAGGTTTGCTGCGATCGAGTTCGGTTGCGCCGTAGGCCTTCAGGAGGACATCCATCACGACGGGCATCCACTCCGACAATGGCTTCCGGCCGTCGAAGGTGCGGAGTGGTCCCTCCCGCTTCATCGCTCGGACTACGGGAGGAAACAGGGCTGCTTTTCCTTGTCCCCGGGGCATCTCCCCCCGAACCCTGAAGGGGAGATGGTCCATATGGTACTTGTCGGCCACCTCGATGGCCTCAAGCCCGGCGGCAATGGCGCCGGTTGTCCCCGCCAGCGGCCCCGCATCAGGATGTCGGAGGAGGGCTGCCAGAGCCTGAAACGTGGGGTCGTTCGCGTAGTCGGCGACGGCCTGGAGGAGGCGAACGGGCCCGGCGCGCCACAGAGGTGTTCCTGCCGCGTAGCGGGCGGGGACGTCTCGGGCCTCCAGGCGGTGCTCGAGGTAGGGTACCACCTCCGATTTACGGTGAACCGTCAACACGATCTCTTCCGCCGGATACCCCCCCTCCAGGCTGGCCAGGCCGTCCATAACCGCGTCCGCTTGATCGACCGGCCGCTCCACCACGGTCAGGATCTGATCGGTCACCGGAACTGTCGCGGTCTCCCAGTAGTCGACCGATGGCTGCCCGAAGGTGTCGAACACGGTGGCGGCGTCGGTTCCGTCCGGGAGTTCCGCCGGCGCATGAACGAGCGCGCGAACGTCGGCACCGCTCGCCTCCATGAGTCGACGTGTCACATCAGGTAGTTCCACGATCGACACGAGCCATATGTCTCCGATGAATGGGGATGGCTCCGACTTAAGCGCCAGACGACGAGCTTCGAAGCGATCGACCAGCCCGGACCGCCCCAAGAGCTCAAGGTACTTTTTCTGCACGTGAGCCAGTCCCTGCCAGCGCGCTCCGTCGTCGAAGAGAAGCCCCGAACGGCAGATCTTCACCACGTCCGCGAACGGGTGCCCCTCACGTGCCAAGGTCTCGTGCAGTCCGGCAAGCAGCCCGGCAAGTTCGTCCCACTCGGTGGGGCTGTCGCTCTCGGGAAGGCGGGAGAACACTTTTTCGACGATTTTGCGGTCCACATCCCGGAGGGCTCGAGACCAGGCCCGACGCGAGGTCGCCTCATCGGCGAAGGGCTTGGGACTGGCGTGAAGCAGCTCGGGGAGGCCACCTACAGTAGTGGCTTCAGGCGGGATCAGCGTCGCGCCGCGGACCTCGGCTTCGTCCAGGAGCAGCTCGACGATGCGACGGCGGGCGCGCCGTCCCGGAAGGACGATGGTGGCAGGGCGGAGGTCGGCCACGCGCCCCTCGATATAGTGCTCGACGACGTGGGCCGCGGCCGCGGGTAGCGACGGGTGGTCCCAGCCGAGAAACACGGGTTCGACTGTGTTTGCCAGGGGTGGATTCAGTTGTGGAGTCAGGGTGAGCTTCCGTTCGAGTCGGGTCAAGCTTCAAGAAGAAGCTTCATAGGTGAAACTTCATAGTTGACGGGAGCCGGNCCCTTTATGAAAATCCACTTGGCTCGGCCCGCCTCTTGGTCATCCAGGTTCAATCGTCCTCGGGTGGGCCAACTACGAACACGACGCCGAAAAAATTCCGGCGTGCTCACCGGGGAATCTCATGCGTTTTCGTCTGATCGGTGCCCTCTCGATGGGATTGTTCCTTAGTATAGTCACCACGGCTGCAGCCTCCGTCCAGCAGGTGACTACCCCGGAGCAGCAGTTCGGGCACGAGATCGGTGCCGATTACGAACTCGTCAACTACACGGAGCTGTACGACTACTTCACGAAGCTCGCAGGAGAGTCCGACCGGATGACGGTGCAGGATATCGGACTCACGGAAGAAGGGCGTCCGCAAGTGATGGCCGTGATCACGTCACCTGCCAATCACGCCGACCTCGATCGATATCGGGAGATCTCCCGGAGCTTGGCGAAGGCGGACGGCGTGGCAGAGGTGGAGGCCCGTCGCTTGGCGCAGGAGGGCAAGGCCGTGGTCTGGATCGACGGCGGGCTACACGCCACCGAAGTGCTTGGCGCCCAGCAGCTCATGGAGCTGGTGTACCGTATGGTCAGCCGCTCCGATCCGGAGACCCTGCGGATTCTCGACGAGGTGATTTTGCTCGCGGTTCAGGTCAATCCGGACGGCATGGAGTTAGTTTCCGATTGGTACATGCGTGAGGCCGACCCGCAGCAGCGCAGTACNCGGGGGTTGCCCGTCCTGTATCAGAAGTATGCTGGGCACGACAACAATCGCGATTTCTACATGTCCGCTCTTGCCGAGACCACCAACATTAACCGGGTACTGTACCGGGAGTGGTTTCCCCAGATCGTCTATAATCACCACCAGACAGGCCCCTCGGGTACCGTGCTGTACGCGCCTCCCTTCAGGGACCCGCCCAACCACAATCTCGACCCGCTCATCCTCACTGGCCTCGACGGGATCGGGGCCGCGATGCATGGGCGCTTCGTGTCGGAGGGGAAGGGAGGGGCGACCATGCGATCCGGAGGTTCGTATTCGACGTGGTGGAACGGTGGCCTGCGAACCACGCCCTACTTCAAGAACATGCTCGGGTTGCTTACCGAAACCATTGGTAATCCGACTCCGATCCAGATTCCGTTCCGACCCGAGCGGCAAATTTCACAAGGAGACCTCCCGCTGCCGGTGGAGCCAGGGGAGTGGCACTTCAGGCAATCCATCGAATACTCCCAAACGGCGAACTGGGCGGTCTTGGATTACGCTGCCCGAAACCGGGATCATCTGCTGTTCAACATCTGGCGGATGGGGATGAACTCGATCGAGCGGGGCAATCGGAATACCTGGACCGTACTTCCGTTCGAGGTGGACGCCGCAGCGACGGACCTGGGTGGGGGCCGGTCCGGTACCGTGGACGACTATCGAAGGCTTCTTCAGGCTCCTGAGAACCGCGACCCGCGTGGGTTCATTATCCCCTCGCATCAGGCCGACTTCTCTACGGCCACCAAGTTCGTCAACGCGCTTCTGAAGAACGGCGTCGACGTGCACCGGGCTACGATGGAGTTCGCGGTAGACGACGTGACTTATCCGGCCGGATCATACGTTGTAAAAGGCGATCAGGCGTTCCGTCCCCACGTCATGGACATGTTCGAGCCGCAACAACATCCGAACGACTTTGCGTATCCCGGTGGACCGCCGATCCCCCCGTACGACAACGCGGGCTGGACGTTGGCTTTCCAGATGGGGGTGGAGTTCGACCGGATTCTCGATGGATTCGAGGGCCCGTTCGAGTTGATCGAGGAGCTGGCCGAGATTCCCTCGGGAGTTGTTGTCGGAGCGGGGGCCGCAGGATACGTGTTCGATCACCGCGACAACAACGCCTTCCTGGCCCTGAACAGGCTCTTGGCTGATAGGCACCAGGTGGCTTGGCTGTTGGAACCTCCCGTAGGAGTGGATTTGCCCGAGGGGGCGTTCTACATCGCCGCCAACCAGGTGGACCGATCCAGATTGATGACGCTTGCTACCGAAACCGGGGTGGACTTCTACGCTGTCGTGGCTCCATCGGGAGAAACGCTTCGTCTTCGCCGGCCGAGGGTGGCGCTCTGGGATCGGTATGGAGGTTCGATGACGTCCGGATGGACCCGGAAGATCTTGGAGGACTTCGAATTCGACTTCGAGGTGGTGTACGCTGAAGAAATCGCCGGGGGCGACCTTCGGAGTCGCTTCGACGTGCTGATCCTTGAAGATGGTGCGGTGCCTGCCCCCGGCGGACGTGGCGGCGGAGCTTCTGCCGGCGCGAGTGGCGTGCCCGCCGAATACCGCGATCGCATCGGGTCCATCACGGCGGACCGCGGGGTGCCGGAGATCCTCGACTTCGCGCGAGCCGGAGGCACGGTGATCGCTGTGGGGAGTTCGGCCAGGTTGGGGTATTACGCAGGTCTTCCCCTGAGTGACCATCTGGCCGAGAATGGGCGTTCGCCCAGCCGAACCGAATATTACACACCTGGGTCGGTTCACTCGCTCAAGATCGAGCACGACAGTCCNCTGACGCATGGACTGGGGGATCGCCTGGACGTTCTGTTCAATAACAGCCCGCTCTTCGATCTGGAGCCNGGAGCCGAGACCGTCGGTGTGACGCGGCTCGGNTGGTTCGACACCGACACCCCACTCCGAAGCGGCTGGGCATGGGGCCAGGAACGCATGCAAGGNGGCACGGCCTTGATCGAGGCGAAGCTTGGCGACGGAGAGCTTTTTCTCTTTACGCCCAGGATCACTTTCCGATCGCAATCCCACGCCGCCTTCCCACTTCTCTTCAACGGGATTTTCTACGGTTCCGCCGACGATGAGCCCATTTTCTGATCGGCCTTCACGACCTCGCCGCTANGCGGAACCTGTTGGAGGACTGACGGCTATCAAGGGGANCAGNGGCGGTCTNAGGGGACCAGCNGCGGTTGAGGGGTGTGGTATNGGAATTCGCTCGGAGGGAAGTTTCGTTGGNTAAGACATTCCTGATACGAGTTGCTGATCCAAGAGGACTCACGTTCGCGATTGTGGCTCAGTGCGCGGCCCAGTGCTTCATCGCCGGGTCNGCTGCGGCCCAATTGGACGGGGTGGTCACAAGAGCCGGTGGTTCCCNGCTCGAGGGNGTCTCCATCGAGGCGTGGAGTGTCGATCGTAGGATCGCTGCTACGNTCACGAACGCTCTTGGGGTGTTCACTTTTTCCGAGGAGATGGTCACCGGCACGGTCCTGCTCCGCGTGACGGCGCTCGGTTTCGACGTAACGGAAGTGGAGGTCCGGGATGGCGTCACCTCCTACGAGATCGAACTAACGGAAGAGCCGCTGGCCGTCGAAGGGCTGGTCGTGGCCATGGAGAGGGCCACCTGCGAGGACGGTNGGGAGGATGAAGANGGGAGGCGGCTCTGGCAGCTCGCCCGAATCCGATACGACGGCCTGATGGATACGCTCGGCGTTGCGACCTATCTGGCCGAGGCGGACACGATCGTGCCGTTGTCCGANCTCGGCTCCNTGAAGCTTCCTTCCCTNAANTTGAGCCAAAGAGGATCGTCGTCACTNCTACGTTTCAGTTGGACACGGCGCATCGACAGGGAGGGATACGCCTCCGCGATCCGGCGAATTGACACGGGGAGGGCTTANGACTCCTGGGTATACCCCCCGCTCGAGGCCGACTTCGCNCCCCANTTCGTGGACGACGATTTCGGTGAACGCCATCGCTTCGTCATNGCTGANGATTCCGACGGTTGGGTGTTGGAGTACTGCCCGAAGNATACGGACAAACCTTCCATCAAAGGCACCATCACACTCGCGCGGGATACGACCTTCGCCGCTGTCGACTGGCTCTTCGACACNCCCGAGCCCATAGAAAGCGCCGGAGGGCGAGCCTTGTTTAAGCCCATCCTCCCGGGCGCTGTGCAGCTGAGCCATCTCCTGCCTGCCGAGGCGGTGACTTGGCGTGCCGTCCCCGNGGGGGATTATCTACAGAGCTACCAGCGCTACGAGGACTGGANGGTTGCTCCCGGCGATTCCGTACCCCTTCTGCCGCTGCGGCGAGTGACCGGNGGAGCCGGGGGGCGTTAGTCGCTGAGCGTACGCCTGAGATATTCTCTCAGTCGTTGCCAAGCGTCGAGCCCGGGTTCGGTCAGAAGCTCCGGATCNCCGTCGATGCGGAGCCAGAATCCATGGTTCACNTCGTCGTAAACGTGGACATCGTTCTCGACTCCAGCAGACTGGAGCGCTGACACGAATTCGTTCACCTGCTCGGGCGGAATGCCGTTGTCCATCTCGGCGAAGCTCCCATACACCTCGTGGTCGATCGACGCGAGCACCGCCGGATCGGTGACGAGACTTCCGTAGAAAATGGCGGTCGCTTCGTGGTGCTCCCCGCCCAGAGCGTAGGTGAGCGCCACGCCACCTCCGAAGCACCACCCCATCGCGCCGACACGGCCGGTCACGTCGTCCCGCTCCCGCAGAAATCGCGCGGCGGCATCGAGATTGGCGACCATAGCGTCGGGGTCCGCCAAGTGTTCTGACATCAGAGNTCGGTTCTCAGCGCCAGTCGTTCCGACTTGGCCGGAGTAGAGATCTGCGGCAAGCGTTACGTAACCCTCGTCGGCCATCGCGTCGGCTACCTCGCGGACACGGTCCACCAGACCNTTCCACTCATGGATTATAATCAAGGCAGGGAATGGGCCTTCACCCTCGGGGACGGCCANATACCCNACGGCGGCCTCATCGCTGGCATAGTAGGAGACTGATTGACCGCTCAGCGGAGGGGCCATCCCGAGAATTGCCGGCGGCAGGACGCCATCGGGCAAAGAGGTCGCTGGGGGTGAGGCATCTGCGGTGCAGGAAGCCCCTACCACGAGAATCACCANAGCGAGTNCCAACTTCCTGATCGTTGTCATGATTCTTTCCTNTTGAACAGAGTGGTTCTAGACANTGGNGGTCAGCNAGCCTTGTGTTTCNTCTGAAGGCGNGAGGGACCACGAGCATAACGTGCGNCAGGTCTGATCGCGAGCGGCCTGAGACNCGTAANCCGAGTGGCCCGAGACTTGCAAATGGGACTNGGACNCGCTGAAACTCCTTGATTTCCAAGGGAAAAAAGTCGAACCTTCGNCGCNGAATTGTTCGCAAAGAAAGCCCCCNCTCTTGACNGTTGGAGCATGTGAGCCGCCAATCCTCATCGGTCTTATCCCCGTACGGCTTCCTAGGCCGGTCTTTCATCGCGTTTGAGCGTGTGGCTAATTCGGTTGCCGGACACGCGGGGCAGATCGGTCTG
>PAUA01000010.1 GCA_002712565.1 Gemmatimonadota bacterium
ATCATGAGGATCGGCGGTGGCACCCTCTATCCAAACGTCTCCACCCTCAAAGAACTCATGTTTCCAAATCGGTGCAATTTGTTTAATGCGCTCGATGCTGTACCGGCAAGCTGCAAATGCGTCGACACGATGTGGTGAGCATGTCGCAATCGCAACGCTAGCCTGGCCAACTTCTAGGCGACCGATTCGGTGGTGAATCCCTAACCGAATCGCTGGCCACCGTTCAGCAACCTCTGCGCCGATTCTGGCGAAGGCTCGCACCGCCAGCGGTTCATAAGCTTCATATTCTAGCTGCAGCACACGACGACCAAGATTTTCGCCGCGGACTACACCTAGGAAGGTCGCAATCGCTCCAATTTGTAGTGACTCACCCTCGCCACTCGGCTTACTAGCTGTAGTCGAAACAGCATCCATAAGTGCGATGAGGTTAAGTTCGACTGTCGTAATCAAAAACAACGACGGCGCCATATTTCCAAGTATAGCTTATCAACTTCGCCAAAAATGATTCACCGGGCCATATCCCTGACCGGACGTTCACTTTTGTGGAAACCAAAAATACACGGGAAAGTTCGGCTTGCCAGTTAATCGAGCGGTTCTCCCGACCCCACGCTGAACCCTCCACCAGCCAACGGTAGAATCTAAGCCTCCAGCAAGTTCCTCGTTGGTATCAGGAGAGGAATACTATGACCGGTCGCGGCGAGTTCTCCAGTTTCAGAATATATCGAAGAGCACCCCAGACTCGAGGAGCCTGAGTTAATATTACGTTGGGTCTCGTACGACCCGTATCACATGCTAGGAGGCATTGTGACCATTCGAATTTTTGCTCTTGTAGTCATCATGTTGTTCAGCTGCCATGATGCAATAGATACGGCTTCAGCCGGCCAAAGCACGGACGACGCGCAGTTCACTATGGCTCTAACTGGAGATTCCATCATTACTCGTAGGTTATCCGTCTATCAAGAGCCAGCATTTCTCGACATGATCAAGCTAATTCGTAAAGCAGACGTCGCCTTCACTAACCTCGAAATGCTTTTTCATGATTACGAACCGTTCCCGATGAATAGTAGCGGTGGAACCTATATGCGGGCTGCGCCTGCATTGCTCGATGAGCTTGTCTGGGCTGGATTCGATATGGTCTCACGTGCCAATAACCATACTGGTGATTACGGCCATTTAGGCATGGAGTTGACTACGAAATACGTTGCCGAAGTTGGACTCTTGCAGGCTGGAGTCGGAAACAGCCTTGCCGAAGCCCGTGAAGCCAAGTTCCTCGAAACAGCGAAGGGTCGGGTCGCGTTGATTTCAGTTGCTTCGACATTCCCAGACCATTCAAGGGCTGGCAAGACCCGCGGGGATATTTCTCCGCGTCCTGGCTTAAACCCATTGCGCTTTTCAACGAATTATGTCGTTACTCGAGAACACTTCGAAGAACTCCGTGCGATTTTGAAGAACTTAAATCTGTCTGTGCCAGATTCTGGAGATAACCTTCAGTTTCTTGGCAATCAGTTTATCGTTGGCGACACCCCTTCCATCAGAACAGAGCCAAATGATGAAGATCTTCATGAAATCGCCTCGGTAGTCTCTAATGCCAATCGATTGGCAGATTATACGGTCGTAACCATCCATGCGCATGAAGGTGCTGGCAACCGTTTTGTACCGGCTGAGTTTCTGGTCAATTTTGCGCGAGCAATGATTGATGCGGGGGCTGACATCTTCGTGGGTCATGGCCCACACGTTGTTCGGGGCGTGGAAATGTACCAAGGCAAGCCAATTCTGTACAGTCTGGCGAATTTCATTTTCCAGAACGAGACATTAGAGCGTTTACCAAGCGAAAATTACGAGGCGTATGATTTAGGTCCGGACGCTCATATTGCGGATTTCAACGATCGCCGATACAACAACGATACGCAAGGATTTCCGGCCCAACGTGAAATTTGGGAATCGGTGATAGCAGTAACCAACTGGGACATGGATGAACTCGTTTCTCTTACCCTGCATCCGATTACACTAGGCTTTGGTAACTCGAGAACCGTAAGAGGCCGACCGATGCTTGCCAGCTCGGATCTCGGGCGAAAGATCATCGACGATATTAGGCGATTGTCAGAACCGTTTGGTACGACCGTAGTGTTTGAAGACGGCGTGGGTCAAGTAATGATCAATGATTCAGATAATCAATGAACCAAACAGCGAATATTGCAGGCACCTGCTGTGCTGTCGTGTTCTGAAAGAACATCAACCCGACGAAGAACGCGATCAGCATCATTCCAAGCATCCACATTTTATTTTGCATAATCCCTCCAGATTGATTGTTCATACGGTAGCGCTTTCTGGTCGTTGGTTCTAGCTGTGAACCCTCACCGTTGAACCCACCACCAACCAGCGGTAGACTCTGACCCTACCGTTATTGTTCGTCGTCGTGGTCGAAAAGGAGGAAGCATGATCCATCGCCACATCGTTCTTACGTTTCTTATTACAGCAATCAGTTTCCTGTTAGTCGGGACGATCTCCTGTGAATCAGTAGAAGAAAGCAATCCCTTCGACGATCTCCGTATACGTGCAGAGCAAGGAGACAAGGCGGCACAGCAACGGAGTCGGCCCCAGCCAGACTCCACGACGCAGCTGCCCGAGCGCCTGGTGACCCACGAGCAGATGCTCGAGTGGTTCGAAGAGCAGAAGAACTGGGGCCGCTGGGGCCCGGACGACGACCGCGGCACGTTGAATCTGATCACGCCGGAGAAGACGAAGGCGGCCGTGGCGCTGGTGACGGAGGGCATCTCGGTCCGCCTCTATCACTTCCCGGACCCGGTCAACCTGGACGAGCCGATGCCGGACACGTCGAACATGCGGGTCCTCAACCAGCATTGGATACCCGGGCAAGACCCTGAGGCTACCGAGATCCGCGGCGCCGCCCTCGATGCGATCAGCTTCGCGACCCACGACGGCGGGAACAGCCATATCGACGCGCTCTGCCACTACCCCGTGAAGGACGAAGGCTACACGGAGAGACCCCAACGGATCTATGGCGGGCGTCCAATGATGTACACCGGCCAAGGGTGCATGGGCGGGGCGTCGATCGACAAGATGGGTCCGGGCTACGTGACGCGTGGCGTCCTCATCGACATGCCGTTGCTCAAGGGGGTGCCGTACCTCGAGAAGAGTCAGGCACTGTATGTGGAGGATCTCGAGGCGTGGGAAGAGTTCTCGGGAATCACCATCGGCAGCGGCGATGCGGTGTTCCTCCGGACCGGTCGGTGGGCGCGGCGCGAGGCGGAAGGCCCGTGGAATTACGGCGGCGAGACCGCCGGCCTGCATGCGTCGATATTGCCATGGCTGAAGGAGCGGGACATCGCGATTCTCGGCGGCGACGCGGTGGCCGATGCCCAGCCGTCCGGGGTGGCCCAGCACAACCGTCCGATTCACGACATGTTGATACCGATGTGGGGGACGCCGACGATCGACAACGGCTACTACCTGGAGGTCGCCGAGGTCGCGGCCCGGATGCAACGGTGGGAGTTCATGGTCTCCTGGACGATGATGCAGATCCCCAACGGTACGGCCACGCCGTTCATGGGGCTCGCGACGTTCTGATCTATAGGTTCAGTGGTACTGGAACACTAACCGGGTTGATCGGTGGGCTTGTGCCACATAATGTGATGTCCCTGAACGGTCGTTCACTTTTGTGGAATCCCAGAATAGAAGGCGAATCTAGACTGGCTTCCTAGCCAGACAAACTATCGAACTTCCTATAGGAAGGTCTATTAGACGCAAAACTTTTGCCTCGATAGTGAGCATAAGTGAAAGCAATCCATTCAATGGTGCGGACGGCACTCGAAAGTCGGATTTACTTTCCAGACCGCGTAACCGCTGCAACAGTCTAGCTGCGAGCATTGGTAAAAAGATCGAAGCGTTCGTGTGGGTGATTCTTTCTACCCGAAAACCCGCTCGCTCAAGTGCTTTACCGAGCCGAGCACGTGAGTACCGGCGACGCTCTCCGACGAAACGCGAATGATTCCCTGTGAGCATGTTCATGGCCGGAACATTGACAATTATTGCCCCTCCCGGGCGCACGAGACGATACATCTCATTAATGGCAGCCTGCTCACTTGCATCTTCGAGGCAATACAAGACATCGAAGGAGGTCGCCACATCGAAGCTGTTGTCAGGGAAAGGTGCTTGTGTGGCCGAGGCGCACGCGATTCGGTTGTGTCCCGCTTCTCGAGCGAAAGTGATGCCGGTCCATGCAAGGTCGAAGCCGAACGATCGGCCATATCTTTTAAGAATCGTCAAATTTGCACCCGTACCGCAACCACAGTCGAGAATACGAGGTCGGGAGACGCCTTTTGTAGCTTCTATAAGGAAGGGCTTCACAAACAGACGAAAGCCGCGGTACCAGAAATGCCTACGCTCCGCTTGGTGTGTCGCTCTTAGTAAATCATCCACACAACGGCCAAGCTGTTCCGTATTACCCATTTAGCGGAACCGGAACCTTAAACGGGCTCATCGGTGGGCTTGTGCCAGATAATGTGATGTCCCCGACCGAGCGGTAAGCCGTGTCGGATAGCCTGTGCCACGTATTTCTTCGCTCGCGCAACAGATTGCTGGATTGGGTAACCTAGTGCCAAGTTTGCGGCAATTGCAGCACCAAATGTGCATCCGGTGCCATGGGTATTAGTGCATGTCAGTCTTGGTCCAGCAAATTCAGTGAACTCCTTGCCGTCATAGAGCAGGTCAATAGCTTCCGGAGTATCGAGGTGTCCACCTTTAACGACAACAGTGGCTGGTCCAAGGGCGTGAATGCGGCGAGCCGCTTCACGAGCACTCTCTAATGATGAAACAGTAATTCCTGCCAGAACGGCTGCTTCTACTGCATTTGGTGTTACAACCGCGGCGTAAGGAAGTAAATTTTCTTTAACCGCAACCACTGCATCATCATCCAAAAGACAGTTCCCAGTTTTTGCCAGCATGACAGGATCAACGACAACGTTTTTGATATTCAATTTGGCTACTATAGTTGCAACTGTTTTGACGATTTGGTATGTCGAAAGCATTCCTGTTTTGATCGCATCCACTTGAAAGTCCTCAACCACTGCTTTAATCTGCGCAGTCACAATTTTTGGCGTTAGCACTACCGTGTCACTTAGGGCAAGAGTGTTCTGCGCTGTAATGGCGGTGATGGCACTCGTTCCATACACGCCATGAGCCGAAAAAGTCTTGAGATCGGCTTGGATTCCGGCCCCAGCCCCAGAATCACTGCCGGCAATTGTGAGAGCGGTTCGCATACGTTACAATTCCAGAATGCCTAATATGTGGATGTCAAACATCCTAACTCGAATGGATATCCCTCGCGCTATGGTAACGAATATTGCTGCCGTACATCAGCCTACCACTGCCATACGGTGGGCCACTGTTTTTCTGTTTGTGGCGCTCACTGCAGCAACTTCACAAATCAGTTTGCCACTGCCTTTCACACCCGTGCCAATGACCATACAGCCGATGATCGTGCTCCTCAGTGGTGCCGTGCTCGGTTCACGTCTGGGTGCTAGCTGTCAGTTTCTTTACTTGGCCATCGGGATTGCTGGGCTACCGGCATTCGCGGCAAGTCCGTTGCTCGCGCCAGGTCTGGGACGACTGCTCGGTCCGACAGCCGGTTACCTCATGAGTTATCCGATAGCTGCTCTAGTGGTCGGAGTTCTCGTTGAACGAGGTTTCAACCAATACTTTCTAACCCGGTTCATCTCGATGGGTGTCGGGCTCTGCCTGATCTTTGCGGGTGGTGTAACTTGGTTAACCTGGAGTCCATGGACTCAGATGAGTTTTGGCACGGCGCTAGGGTTTGGGTTCTACCCATTTGTGCTTGTAGATCTAATTAAGCTTGGCTTCGCGGCGGCGATTCTGCCTGTGCTAACTCGGATGATCGGGAATTCGAGCGTCCGACATTAAGGGATCGTGTGAACAGAGATGACTTTGTTTCATTCGACATCTCGAACGCACGAGTGGAATTGAAAGTAGGGAGACTGATAGATGGTAATCAAGACAGTTGCTAGCCTTGTTCTATTGATGGCATCAATTGTGACGTTAGCTTGCGAATCAAAGGCGCCTAGCGTTTCCCCAATCGAGATTACCGCGCTAATAGGGCAGATGCGTGACATGGCGTGGACCGAAGAGGTTGCACAGGCTCAGGTGCTGATCGAGCAACAACGCAGCCATCACGATCAGTCATCAACGGGATGGCTTGTTGCTGCTTCTTGGCTCGGGCGTGGGGCCAGTTTCACGGAGCAGTGGGATGTAGCCGAGCAATATGCACGTGAGGCGTACGACGGGAGCGTAGTCTTACTCAGCGATCGAGCGTTGGATGCAGAATCTCAACTTCCCACTGCGCTGGGAGCTGGGATAGAAGTGCTCAGTCGTGCGCTAGATGCAAAGGGAGATCGAGCGGGTGCGTTGGAGTTTCTACGTGGTGCACATGAGAGTTACAAAGGAAGCAGCCTTGAGACGCGTATCCAGAAGAACGTGTTATTGCTCAGCCTGAAGGGGCAACCTTTTCCTTCACTCGATGTTGAACATTATCTCGGCGAATCGACACCGGTATCGTCAGAAAATCTAAAAGACAAGGTTGTTGTGGCATTCTTCTGGGCCCATTGGTGTCCAGATTGTAAGCAGCAGTTGCCAATTTTAGAGCAATTACATACACAGTACGGTGACCAAAAGCTTGCGATTATTGGTCCGACACAGCTTTATGGCTATATGTCNCNAGGNCAGGNNGCNACNCCCGAACAAGANCTNGAGTATCTACAAGGGGCGTACCAAGAGCGNTTTCCGATTCCAACTTGGATGAGTGTGCCGGTGAGCCGCCAGAGCTTTCTCGATTTTGGTGTGAGCACGACCCCGACTCTGATCATTATTGACAGAGAAGGGATCGTGCAACTGTATAACCCAGGGACGTTGCCGTACGAGGAATTATCAGCGTACGTGGAGCGCTTGTTGGCTACATAGGGTGGTGGGACGAGAGAACATTTTTTGGACGCCACCCTGTTTGCCGTCGGCTGCGATAGGTCAATCTTCGCGATAATGGTCGTGAAATAAGTCTTATGTTGCCGCACTTCTATGACAGCATCCTTCAGCTAATAGTCCAGACGGCTACGGACTTACCGCCAGACGTCCGAACCGCAATATCCGGAGCGATGACCGCTGAACCGACCGACACTCGCTCAGGACAAGCCCTCAATATTATCGCGACGAACATCGATCAAGCTGCTGAGGATGAAGGAGCAATTTGTCAAGATACTGGGATGCCGACCTTCGAGGTTCGTGTTCCTGTTGGCGTGAATCAAATCGAATTACGGCAACAGATTAAAGATGCAATTGTTGAAGCGACTCGACTGGGGAAGCTTCGGCCAAATTCCGTTGACTCCATTACAGGAAAAAATTCAGGGAACAACCTCGGACCTGGTACTCCGATTGTACATTTCGAGCAATGGGAGTCTCCGAATATCGAAGTCCGCTTATTGTTAAAAGGTGGAGGTTGTGAAAACACGAACGCGCAATATGCCTTGCCGTGCAATTTGTCACATTTAGGTCAAGCCGATCGTAAATTGGAAGGCGTACGTAAATGTATCCTGCACGCCGTCTGGCATGCGCAAGGCAAAGGCTGCAGTCCAGGAGCGGTGGGTGTGTGCGTTGGCGGTGATCGCACATCGGGATACCTGCATGCAAAGGAGCAATTGTTCCGAAAGCTAGATGATACAAATCCGGATACCCGTCTTGCAGATTTAGAACAATCCATCATGACAACAGTTAACGATCTTGGGATCGGGACGATGGGATTTAGCGGAAATGTATCCTTGATTGGCTGCAAGATTGGCGCACTCAATCGCTTGCCGGCAAGTTTTTTTGTTTCAGTCGCGTACGATTGCTGGGCGTTTCGACGTCTAGGTCTCATTTTGGATGGTGAGACCGGCGTGATTCGTGAATGGATGTATCGAGATCCGGCTCAACCAACGGTTCCGATGGTGGCGGACGGTCTGGGAAGCTCGATTTTGACTGGACGCGAAACCGTTCTGCATCCTCCGCTCGACGATGCAACCATTCGAGGNCTGCATGTCGGCGANGTAGTGCTGATTACTGGCAGGATGTACACCGGACGGGANCAAGTTCATGCGTATCTGATGGANCACGACCCCCCAGTCAATCTGCAGGGTTCTGCTTTATATCACTGTGGTCCAGTGGTTGTAAGAGATGGCGATCGCTGGAAGATCACCGCGGCTGGGCCCACGACCAGCATTCGCGAGGAACCCTACCAAGGTGAAATTCTGAGACGATACGGTGTTAAGGCTGTGATTGGCAAAGGTGGCATGGGTGACAAAACGCTGGCTGCCCTTAAGGAGACCGGCGCGGTCTATCTCAATGCGATAGGGGGCGCTGCTCAATTCTATGCCCGCACCATCGAGCAGGTTGATGGCGTATCGTTGCTGGACTTTGGGACGCCTGAAGCCATGTGGCATCTTCAAGTTCGAGAGTTTCCTGCGATCGTTACAATGGATGCTCATGGTGCCAGCCTACATCATGAGATCGAAGTCGCGTCTGGCCATCAACTCGCCGGNCTAGGAANCTAACAAAGTCGGCGTCTATTGCTGAACCGGTGCAATTTCAGCCACTTGAAGCTAACCCTACTAGCCGGTTATAATTTACTGTAAAGGTAGGAGGTACTATTCATATGTCGAACGTAGTGAATGTCACCGCTAGTGCAGCATCAAAGATTCAGGCAATCATGGCTGAGGAAAAAAAGGAAAATGCCGGGTTGCGTGTTTTTGTCCAGGGTGGAGGCTGTTCAGGTTTTCAGTATGGTTTGATGATCGAGGAAGGGGCAGTCGACCCAGATNCCGATCGTGTGTTTGAATCAAATGGCGTTAAATTGTTCGTTGATCCTATTAGTATTCGGTATCTCACGGGAGCCGAAGTTGACTTCGTCGACAACTTGACCGGTGGCGGTTTTACTATCAAGAATCCGAACGCCAAGTCCACATGCGGTTGCGGTTCGTCATTCAGCGCCTAATGTTCACCTGCGGGGAAGTTAGCCGTGATTGAAGCCCGCGAAGCTTACCTTAGCCGTCTGCGTCCCGCTGGCAGTAAACGATCGAAAAAGCGGGATTTAATTGTGGATGTGTTCCTGGGCCAAGAAGGGCACCTGAGTGCCGATGACTTGGTTGAGATTGTTCGCCGAGAAGCCCCCCAAATAGGTCGAGCCACTGTATATCGAACCTTGCAGTGGATGGTTAACGCGAGTATTGCACGGAAAGTCGATTTTGGTGACGGCCGTGCCCGCTTTGAGCATTCCTACCGTCATCCGCGCCACTTTCACCTTATCTGCAGTTCTTGTAACCACTCAGCGGAATTTTTGAGTTCGGACATCGAGCAACTTATCGAAGAGGTCACAGTCGCTCGAAGCTTTTCTAGNGATAAGAGCGTATTGCAGATCTATGGATTGTGTGAAAAGTGTAAGAGTGGACAAACGTCAGCAACTGAGGAACCGGCCACCGAATCGCTATTCGCACGAGATGCCTTGCGTATCGCGCTGGCAACTGAGCGCAGTGGCCTTGATTTTTATACACGCGCGGCCAAGATTGCGAAAGATTCTCGAGCTCGACGTGTGTTTAAAGAATTAGCCGAAGAGGAACATGAGCATCTGTCGACCCTAGAGTCCCGCTATAAAGAACTCATCGAGAAAGAACCTCAACTGGAAACGCGTCCAACATTTTTATTTTTTAAGGGTGCTTCAAGGGGTCTATTTGCGGTGGGAGCAGAGGAATTGAGAAAGACAGGAGTGGATGACAAGANAGCCCTGATGATTGGAATCAAATGCGAACGGGCTTCGCATCGATTCTTTAAACGCTANGGCGAGCGGTTTGAGGACTCGGAGGGCAAGCAAATCTTTCTTGAGTTTGCTGACGAAGAAAAGACCCATCTGAATTTACTCATGCGGGAATATCGAGCACTCGTGAAAAAGCAAAAAAAGNCTGNTGGTCGAATTCGAGAATCTCAGAAGCGAGTACGTCGTGCAAGCGTCTGAGGATCGATAATGCGACAGTTCTCCTGTCGTGCCCTTCCACACGCGTCAATTTTGGACATGTTCAACCCTTGATCGACCTCCACCTGCACACGACTGCGTCGGATGGATTTTATTCGCCNTCTGAACTCGTACAGCGGGCGAATAAGGCTAAGCTCCGNACGATCAGTGTCACAGACCACGACACCATGGCTGGCGTGAGTGACGTGATTGCAGCGTCCGCAGCATACGGCATCACAGTNNTTCCTGGTGTTGAGATTACAGCGGTGTGGCAAGGTCTNGACATCCACTTGCTCGGTTATTTTCTCGATGAGGCTCCGGTTGGATTTCAACAGTTTCTCGCGACGTCCCGCCAAGCGCGGTGGGAGCGTATTCAGACAATTGTGGAACGNCTCGATCGGCTCGGCATGCATATTAGTNCGGATAGCATCCTAAGACAGCAGTCAGACCCGCTTGGATCGCTTGGTCGACCCCATGTCGCCCGCGCGCTCATTNAGGCCGGACACGTCAAAACAATTCGAGAGGCCTTTGACCGCTGGCTCGCTGCTGGTCAGCCCGCATTCGTGCCACGACACAGTCCATCACCCCGTTCAGTCATTAAGATGGTCGCAGCTGCTGGCGGGGTAGTTTCGTTGGCTCATCCTGGGCTATTGAAATCTCCCCATGAGTGCCTCTTAAGTTTGGTAGCTGATGGCCTTGGCGCGATTGAGGTCTTCCATAGTCGGCACAATCATTCGACCCAACTCAAGTTTCTCGATCAGGCACGCACCTTCGATCTCGCAGTGACTGGTGGGTCAGATTTTCATGGTCATAAAGATGGCCGAAGTGTCAGGCTTGGCCGGTTTGGATTACCAAGAGACCACTTTTCAATTTTGCAGGAACGCCTAGTGCTTGCTCGCAAGGTGGCAACGAGGTGATCTTCGGTATCGGTGTTTATTGCGTAAGTTGATATGATCAAGTGATGGCAGCTGCATTGGTTACCGCAATGTTGTTATCGATTGGCGGGCTCATCTTGAGTGCACTATTTGGCTATACTGCTGCCGATTCGGATGGTGTAGCTCGCCACGTCAGCCTCGCTATCTTTATCACGATGGTGACCTTGTTAACTCATTCGATGGCAATGTTCTATCTGATTGGGAAAGGCAAAGCTATTCGTGAAGCTGTAACTGAAAATGCATTGTCGCAAAAGTTTGTGGCCGAAGTGTCGCGTGTGCGGCGGCCAGTATTTTCNATCGGTACGCTTGCTATTAGNATCACGACGGTTGCGGCTCTNATAGGTGTGACNGTTGATACGAATGCCTTGCCCGTTTGGGTCCATTCGGTANTGGCTTACCTAGCCATCGGTGCCAATCTTGCAGCGTTGCGCGTGGCGATTACCGCCTTCACCACGAGTTCACGGATCGTGAATGAAGTAAATCGCTTGCTTGGAGACTAAGGTTCTTTCCGTGAGTGATGTGGCAGCCTCAGGAATCGAATGACAGTTCCCCGCGTATGAGTCACACCCTTTTACTTTTTGATGTCGACGGCACGCTAATATTGTCAGGCGGGGCAGGGTTACGCGCTCTAAATCAGACTTTTCACGAACTGTTTCAGGTTCAGGATGCCTTCACTGGTATTACAACTGCTGGTCGGACCGATGGCGAGATTATTGATGAGGCTCTTAGGAAGAGCCAGATCACATCTACCGAAGCCGTGCTTGTGGAGATTCAGCGGAGATATGAAGGCCGATTCACAGAAGAAATTCAATTGCCAGGTCCGCGGAAAGGCATCATGCCAGGCGTTGAGGATCTCTTAAAGTTCTTATCTGTTCGGCGAAACGTTACTCTTGGATTGCTAACGGGCAACTTTCAGTCGACCGCAAAAATCAAGCTCGACTATTTCGGGCTCAGTCATTATTTTTTGTGCGGAGCCTATGGCAGTGATGCTCTCCACCGGAACGCTCTCGTTGACATTGCCAAGCAACGCGCAAAACTGCTTGGCATCGAAATTTTATCTGCCAGAGATATATTGATCGTGGGGGATACTCCGCTCGACGTAGCTTGTGCCAGAGCCGCTGGGTCAAAGATGGCCGCAGTCGCTACTGGACAGTTCGATGTGGTTGCACTTGAAAAGGCTGGTGCAGAAATTGCGTTGGAGGACCTAAGGGACCGCCAGCCCTTCCTGGAACTACTTGAAGGGCCTTGAGAGTGCCAATTCTCCATGCCATTGTTAGTGGCACCCAAATGACCAGTGCGATAATTGGTGGCCTCTTTATAGAGGCCACTAATTATCTAACCAGATGATTTTACTGGCAACTGTTATTCGACGGTGAACGTGACTTCTGCGCTCATACCTTCGAGTGTCCGGTGTTCACCATCCCCAATCTGTAAACAGATGCGGTGAGGTCCGGGTTCGAGTTGCATCTCAATCGTGTTTGAACCGTCACCAAAATGTACCCACGGGGATGCTTGCGGGATGATTTCACCTGCCGGTAGACAGTCGGTGTCGAGACCGATATGGTGATGACCGGCACCCTCGTGAACTGTAAGCGGATCAGTGATTGGTTCAATCGTGAAATGCTCGTGACCGAATTCCAGTGTCACCGGACTACTGACCGTACTGCCCTCTTCAGGAGCAATAAAGGAGACTCCGGGTGTCATATCCATCGGAGCTTCTTCAGGGGCCGCTTCAACTTCTTCCGCTTCTTCAGTAGGCTCTGGTTCCGCAGGTTCCGACCCGCAAGCCATCACACTTACGAAGGCTAGAGCAGTGACGCCAATTACCATCGACCGAAAGCCGATAGTTAATAGTTGAACGATTCGGGACATGGTTTTTTCTCCTATTAAATTCGAATTTTAATCATACAACATTTGAGGTTGCTAGTGGACTAGCAACCAGTCAGATGGCGGAAGCGCCTGGGAGTCGAACCCAGCCTCCCCGTATTAGCGGGGAGCGACCGATTTTGAAGACCGGGAGGGCCACCGGGCCCCGTTCGCTTCCATAAAAACGTTGATGCTAACACAAGCTAGAAACTCTTAATGTGGGATTCTGGTGAGACTTCTAAAAACCCAGATGATTCGTGCAGATGTGACCAAGGAGTAAATTGAAAATGATTGAATCTGAGTCGTCTTTGCCAGATTTGACGGCAGCCGTTCTTAACGGGCAAGCAACCGTAAGCAGATTTAATCTAACTCCGGAGGGTCAATCAACGAAGTTAATTTTCGAGAAGTTTGACGTCCCCAGCGCGAGGACCTTTTGCAGATTCTTCGATAGCAAACTCAACACGCTGTCCTTCGCGAAGTAGTTCGAACACCGAACCTCGAACCGAACTCCGATGAAAGAAGTGTTCAATACCACCTTCATCTCTGATGAATCCGAATCCCTTGTCAATGAGAAGCCGTGCAATGGTTCCGCTTGGCATACCCTAGTCCTCCGATCCGACGATGCCCCATGTTACGATGGGGAGCAAATACGGGGCAAGTTTAGGTGGTTCCAATTGTTAAGTCAAGTTCTATGCACACTTTAGCGCAGTTTGAGGCACCGAAGGTGGTAAGCAGCTAAACGACGGCTGACTTGGATTTTGGAAGGTTGTGAGACTGTAGTGAGGACTGTTAATGTGCTCAGTCTTGGGATGTTTTTGGCGGCACTTTTGGCTTGTCACTCTTCGGCGGGGGATAGGTCGTCNNGAAATGGCGGCCACAATTAGAACAGGTCCAAAATTGCNNAGGCGTCCAAGGACCATCTGGCATGGGGTCCTTGAGGTCCATCTGTTCCCCACACCGTTGGCACCGAATTTTGATATCTACTTGATGCACAAGAGAATTCTAACACGTTCATAGGTTATGGGATGAGTACAACAAGGCAACCCCGATAGATTAGCGTTAAACCTGCTAATTTTTCATTGCGAGAATTAAAGATGATTCCTGGGATTATTCTGGCCGGTGGCGAGTCATCACGAATGGGACAGCCCAAGGCGCTTTTACCGACCGATGTGGTGGGAGAAACCTTTTTGTTGCGACTGATTACTACCTTACGACGAGGTGGCGTTGATGATGTGATCGTAGTTACGGGACCCGACCGATCGATTTTGGAAAACAGTATTGCAAGCAACGAACCTTTGGCTCGCTTCGTGTCGAATCCGAATCCATCCGAAGGTCAAATTTCATCATTGCTTGTAGGACTCTCGGTTGCAGACCGGCCTGGTGTGAGAGGCGCATTAGTAACGCTCGTAGATGTGCCGCTGGTGTCTCCTGAAACGGTAGTTGCTCTACTTGCGTCTTATCGTCAGACTGGGGCGCCAATAGTACGACCAGGTGCTGATGACCGACATGGACATCCAGTGATCTTTGATCGATCTCTTTTCGATGAATTACGTGGCGTTGACAAATCTCAGGGGGCGAAAGCTGTTGTTCGAGCTCACAAGGATGCGATTATTCATGTTTCAGTTAATGACGAAGGCGCGTTTACTGATATCGACACCCCAGGTGATTACGAGCGAATATTTGGCAGAAAGCCAGCCTAAGAAGCGTTGGCGCCGTTGATCTAAGTGCTATCACTCGATTAGAATTGTGGCCCTGCAGGTCAATTACTGTGGGCCAGTGGCGCAGTTGGGAGCGCGCGTGAATGGCATTCACGAGGTCACGGGTTCGACCCCCGTCTGGTCCACCATTTCACTCCACGACTCGTGTGCTCTTCACGAGTTTCAGTATTCTTCAAACATTCTTCGAATTGCTCTAACGTCTCTGGTCTGAGATAGGGCAAGCATCAGCAGGATTCGAGCCTTTAATGGTGCATGATCTAGTGCCGCTATTCGGTATCTTGCTGCAAGTTGCTGCTCCTGAGTAAGAGGCTCATCTTCTCGGGCTGTCCTAGGGGTAATTCGCCCGCTGCCTGTTCTGGTGCTGACGACGACAAAGACGCCCTGCTGGTAGGCATAGGTTATTGCTTCCCTTTGATCTCTACTTGTAGCTCCAGCGCCAGCTGAGGCGACTACTAGGCCACGCGCCCCGGCATTTACAGCCGCCTTGATGAGATCCCCGGAAGCCCCCTGATAGACGCTAAGAATATCGACCCTGGGCAGCACCTCGACTGAAGAAACATCGAATTCACTATCACTTGTATGGCGTCTAAGCACTTCCCGATAAAAAACCACGCGATCGTGGTCAACCGTTCCGAGAATGCCGTACCTCCGAGTCTGAAATGTATGGAGATGTCTAGCGTCAGTTTTGGTGACTTCACGAGCAGAGTTAATTTCATTATTCAGGACTACGAGCACGCCCTTATTTCTAGACTTTGGGGATGCAGCTGTCCTGAATGCCTGCCGGAGGTTCGCGGCACCTTCGTAACCCAGAGTGCTTGGATTTCGCATTGCCCCAACGACAACCACTGGACGCGGGTTGTTAACCGTCAGATGCAAGAAATAGGCTGTTTCTTCCAAGGTATCCGTACCACTGGTAACCACGATACCGGCGAGTGCAGAATCTGTTTCGAACACCTGGTTAATTCGTTTTGACAACTGCAACCACTGTTCCAATGTGAGGGCACTGCTAGCTACATTGGAAAATTGTTCGAATTCTGGTGTTGCATACTTATCAAGATCAGGGATTTGGTTCAATAATTCACCAGCAGTTAGGCGACCGCCGCTCTGGTTAGAAATCGTTCCACCTGTTGCGATTAGCAGCACACTCGGCACGTCTTGGCCGAACTCGGAAGCCAGCGGCTTCGATGCAGAGAGCAAGCCCAATACAACGATTAGTAGCAGGCGAGTCATGGTTCCCTCCTGTAAACCAAATTAAAAGGGCACCGCATGCGCCCATTCAGGACAGTACGGCGTCTCTATTCTAACTATATAGAATTTATGGACTCACCATGCGCGATTCTGAGCCACTTTCTCAGATGGCAGGCGGCTTCATTGGGTGTCGGGCCGTAGAAAGGCATCAATGCGGACGTCTTCCCGGAGACTCGAGCTAATCGAGCACGCCATGTGTTGGCATCGACTGGGGAAACCTCGATGAGGTAAGCCTGCCCGTTGATGGTTTCTTCAAAACGATGAACGATCACGACGATTACATAATTAATGAAGGTAAGATTGATATGAGGTTGTGATTCTATTGATTCAAGCGATGAGATCAAGCGGAAGAAAGCACGAAGATGGTGACTGTGTTCAGNATTGAATAATTTTTGGAGCGTTCCTGAAGAAAGAAAATTTATGTCATCAGCGTATCCACAGTGCATCCGCTGTTCTTCCACATTATTTCCACAACCGTCTATTCACACTCACAATTGAGGCCTCTGACGCCTTGCAACTGTGATTTTTTTCGCTACAATTTCATCGTTTTTGGTTATCCGCTGAACGTTATACCGGCCTTTGAACCCAGACCACGACTTACTTGACGGGTTGCGACAGTCGAAATACGCTGAGTGCGGTTTCCATGTTTTCATAGACATGGACGGCAAGGACGTTCGCGNTTGATGCTCGGACGTGACTGGTCGTAACGCTTTTTCTAGTAATGCCGAGATTATGGTGATCACGCCCCGTCGTACCCGCCTGTTGCGAGTTGATGNTCTTCACGCGTTTCAGCGTGCGATCGCCGAAGTTGCGACCTACAACGATCCATGGACAGCGCAGGACTGCGTGGTTATGGTGCCGACTCATGCCGCGACGGAACAACTTAAGCGCACGCTGGAATATCTGAGCTTTACTCCTGACAACCCAAAGCAGAAAACCACGGACTCCAGATCGCAACTGATAGCGTGGCCTCATTTCGTGACCCGTCGTGCCTGGTACACATTGATGCACGGACGTTTAAAAAGTCCACCTCGACTATTAACAGACGTTGAACGAGAAGTCCTGATCCAATCTGCCTCGGAGGACACAATACGGTCTGGGGTAAAGCCGCCATTTGAAGTGCGACCCGGGTTATTGCCTGAAATCCTGACGTTTTACGACATTCTTCGACGTCAGCATAAGACGGTCAACGTGTTTGAGCGGGTAGTGACTGAACAATTGGAGCGCGATGTTGAACTTGATCGGGGTGCGCGTCGCCTCCTTGAACAGACTCGGTTCTTAGTGTCGGTATTCAGAAATTTTGAACAAAAAATTGAAGAATCTGATGGCCTCGACGAGCATGCTTTACGCGCATTACTTTTAACCAACCCGTGTCTACAGCCGGTCCGGCATGTGGTCGTGACCGTTCCTGATCAAGCCGCCTCCGAGAATGGTCTCTGGCCAGCCGACTTCGATTTGCTGACGCGATTACCGGACCTCGAACGGGTCGATGTCATCGCAACAGAACAGATGCTGCAGTCGGGTTTNCTTGAGCGTATTCGCGAGCGACTGCCAGGTATTGAGGAAGAACAATGCAGCCGCGTCNCGGANCCGACTNCTGTGCGNNTGATGATGGCCGATNNNAAACGGTGCCGTNTNGTCCGAGATCGGGAAGAAGAACTGATTGCGGTNGCCANAGATGTCAAATGGGCTCGACAAGACGGCCCACAATCTGACGGTGGTGTTGATATCGCTGACGACAGCACAGCCGTGGTATTTCAGCGACCGTTACCGTATCTATATGTGGCAAAACAGGCGTTTGGGGCGTGCGGTGTTCCGTTCGAAACATTTGATTCCCTGCCGCTTGCCGCGGAACCATACGCGGCGGCACTGGATCTCNTGTTTGAATGCATCGCGTCGAAATTTGCGCGNTCAGATCTTGTTGCCCTGCTGCGCTCACCACATTTTAAATTCCTGGTGGATGAGTCGGCAGTAACACANGAGGAAGTNAGNGCGCTTGATCGCCAGCTTGCNCAATTCCCGTACGATGATGTTCCAATTGAGNNAAAACNCCTNCTGAGAGAACCGCCTGCGGAACCGNCNNCGGANCACNATCTGACCCGGCGTGCTGCACGTGCCGCCCTCGAAATNGTGGACGAACTAACACGCTTNGCGTCACGGGATCGGACTTCGAGACTGGTGACAAACGTGCTNGCATTCTTGACCAAACATGCAAGTGTTTGCGATGAGACAGNCAGNNTTGGCCGACGNCTATTACAGGTACGCGCGACNATTCATGAGGTGCTGCATGATTTACGGANTGCCCACGTGAGCCATCATGATCCAGAGNCTGACCTTGCTGAGNTCTGGGCGANCATTCNNGTGTGGATTGAACGGCGGGCAGTCCAGTTGGAATCTGATCAGGGAGGCGTTCAATTAGTTGACGCGCAGGCAGCTTGTTATGGATGTTTTACGTCAGTCACGATTGTGGGTTTGATCGAAAAGGACTGGCCGCAACAACGCTCTCGGAGCATTTTTTACCCCTCATTAATGCTCGAGCAACTCTTTCAGTCCTCGTCAGTGTCCCCTGACTCAAGTCAAGTGGCGAGGAATCGGGCCGAGCGTGCGCGCTTCCGTGATCTTCTGGGTTTGTCAACCGACCAGCTCCGGTTATCGAGTTTTACGCTAGACCATCTCGATCAGGATGCGTTAGTCAATCCGTCGACGTTCATCGAGAACCTTGAAGCCCTTCCGGACACTGAAGTGAGCCCAGTCGAGGAAAAACGGCCTCCCGTACTTATCAAGATCGACGAAGCCCTGATGCTGGGCACGGTCGACCCGTCCGTTGTGCAGGAAGAAGTGGCTACATGGTTGTCTCTCCGGTTGGAGAGCCGTGATTTGTCTGAATCGAAGCGGTCGTTTCGCGACGAAGACCAATCTGAAGGAATAACCTTTTCACCAACCAGGGTAGAACGGTACCTGGCATGTCCATTCAAATACTTCG
>PAUA01000011.1 GCA_002712565.1 Gemmatimonadota bacterium
GGCCGGCACCTCGTGCCCGGCCCGCTGTCGAGCCGCAACAGCGAGCCCGAGGATCGGGGCCAGGAGGTAGAGCAGAAGATAGAGCAGCGGTAGCTCTAGACTGAGCCGCTGGCCCATGTTCGCCAACGATGCCCTGCAGCCACTCTCACCAACCGCTTCGACTGCGTTCAACGCGTCGGAGCGCGTGTCTTCCCACTGGCGAATGAAGGGGCTGGACGACACCGGCTGCTGGGAATCAGACATGGGTCAAAACTACAACAGCATCGGTGAGGAAGGCGATGATACTTTTCGAGCTATCCTCTAGATCTATCCCCTCGAGTTATCCTTGAGGTCTCGAATCACGTGGCGGCACGCGCCAGCGCCTTGTCGAGCCCCTGCTGGACGCGCCGATGGCCCAAGTTGCTGATGTAGACCTTTTCCGCGCCGGCGGCTCGCAGTGCGTCCAGGGTCTTCCCCAGGACCTCTTCGGGCGAGGCACCCGCGTCGAATTCACGGGTCAACTCCTCTGCCGGTACAGGGAAGAACTCCCCCAATCGTGCGAGCGTTCCGGGTTGGGCACTCCAGTAGTAGAAGACGCCGAATATTCCCGGGGTGGAGACGTCACGGCGATCGCACTCCTCGAGGAACGCCTCGACCCGATCCGCACTGTGGTGTGATACGATCTGCGTAAGGTAGAATTCGGCCGAGAAATCGTCCGATCCGATGTATTCGACCTGCTCGCTCGAGTCGCGATGCGGATTCGCCCACCCCCCCAGGGACAGCCCGGGTTGCCGCTCGCGAATCCGCTGCCTGAGCATGTAGGAGTGCGGCACACAGCGGGGAGGACCAGTCGAGACGTCTCCACCCACCACGGTCAGCGCCTCGAACCCGAGGGAATGAGCACGGTCGGCGTATAAGAGGCAATGCTCGATCGTGTGCTTACACGTGAGAAACGGAACGAGTCGCGAGAGCGGCACATCGGAGCCGACGTTAGCCGCAAGATGCCCCAGGTTCTCCTCCTCCCGTGATCCGACCGCGTCATCCGTCAGGAAAACGAAGATGTCCTTGAGAGCGAGATGGCGGATGGAGTGGTTCAGGTCGATCCAGCTGTCCATGCCCTCGGCGGCCGAAAGCCCACTCCGAGGTGGCCGAAGCTCCACCGTGATGAGTCGCCCGGGACGCCGCAGACTGTCCACCAGCGCGGCAGTCATCCCTTCCCTCCCACAAGGCCCTCGATCTCCTCGGCGGACACAGGTAATGCGGCCGTCAGGACTTCATGCCCTTCGGCCGTCACAACCACATCGTCTTCGATCCTGATGCCGATGCCCACGTAGTCGTCCGCGCCAGCGGAACCCTCGACCGTGCCCTGGAAATACAGGCCCGGCTCCACGGTCAAAACCATGCCCCGCTCCAACACCCGAGACACACCGGAGTGGGCGTAGTCACCGACGTCGTGCACGTCGAGTCCGAGCCAATGTGAAGTCTGATGGGGAAAGAACGCCTTGTAGGCCTCGGTATCGATCACTTTCTCCTTGTCGCCATCGAGCACGCCGAGCTCGAGGAGGCCGTCGATGCACACGTTTCGCGCCGTGTGATGGATCGACTCGACCGTCACACCGGGTTGGATGGCTTCGATAGCCCGATCGTGCGCCTCCAGCACCACATCATAAATGGCTCGCTGAGCCGCCGTGAAGGATCCGGATACCGGGAAGGTGCGGGTGACGTCCGACACGTAGAGATCGGCCTCGGCGCCGGCGTCCACCAGGACTAGGTCCCCGTCACCCATCCTGCAGTTGTTGTCCACGTAGTGAAGCACGCACGCGTTTGCGCCCGAGCCTACGATTGTGGGATAGGAGGGGCCCCCGCCCCCCTTTCGACGGAAGGCCCCGTCGAGGATCCCCTCGAGTTCCCACTCTCCGACCCCTTGGCCCACGGCTCCGAGCATCTCGGCAAATGCCTCGACCGTAATGGAGGCGGCCGACCGCATGCGCTCCAACTCTTCCGGATGTTTCATGAGCCGCTGCGGATCCAGCAACTGCCCGGGATCGATGATCCCATAGGGTCCGACGCCCTTCCTGGCGCCCTGGAGCCGAGCGGTCTGCAACGCCCCTACCACCAAACTCTGAAGGGGAGACTCGCTCCCAATCCGGAAATACATGCTCTTGGCTCCAGCGAGCAACTTGGGCAGGCGCTTGGAAAGCACGTCGCTACCATAAGCGGTGTCGGCCCCGAACATCTCCCCTGCCCGGTCCGGCCCAAGCCGCTCTCCACTCCAGCGTTCCTCTTCGGCGTTCCGTACCTGTACGAACAGTACGAAGTCGCCGTCCTCACCATCTGCACGAAGCACCGCGACCGCCCCGGGTTCCGTCACGCCGGTGAGATAGAAGAGATCACGGTCCGGCCGGTGTCGGCCCCCGGAAGGGTCGGTCTCGGAGCTCAGCACGAGAGCAGAACCGTCCAGGTCCGCCAGGACGCGCTTGCGCCGCGCGGCGAAGATCTCGGGTGAAAAACCCCGCGTCGGATCAGGGCTTTTCTTCACGCGTTGGCTGCAGCCACCTAGTCGCCGCCGCCGCTCAAGGTCGGGGTCCGTTCGATCAACCAGTGCTCGAACCAACTACGAATCCGCTCCAGCCGGTCCACCAGCAGCCACGGCTCTCCCGTCCGTGATAACCCGTGAGAAGAACTCGGATACCGCACCATCTCCACCGGCACACCCAAGTTCTTGAGGGCCATGAACCACTGCTCCGCGTCACCTATAGGGGTCCTGTAGTCGTTTTCACTGTGGATGATGAGCGTGGGAGCCGTGACGTTCTCTACGTACGAGATCGGAGACAGCCGACGGTAAAGATCCCTCCGCTCCCACGGCGCACCATAGAACTCGTACTCCGTCAACGCTTGGGCGTCCGAGGAACCCCACCAACTCTCCCAGTTGGTAATCGAGCGAGAAGTGACGGCGGCCTGAAAACGGTCGGAGGTGGCCACCAGCCAGTTCGTCATGAAACCGCCGTAACTGCCACCTGAGATGCCCACGCGGGTCGAATCGGCCTCCGGGTAGCGGGCCAGGGTCGCGTCCACGCCGGTCAGGAAATCCTCGCTGTCCATGACACCCCACTGGCCGCGGGTGGCGTACATGAACTCGTGGCCGTAGCCGCTCGACCCCCGAGGGTTGGAGTAGAGGACGAAAAAACCAGCCGCGGAAAGCACATGGAACGTCGGGAAGAACGTGTTGCCGTACGCACCGTGCGGTCCCCCGTGAATCTTCAGGATGAGGGGGTATTTACCACCGGGCGTGTAGTCCACCGGCTTGATGACCCAGCCCTCTACCTCAACACTGTCGTCCACAATCCACGTGAGCCGCTCGGGGGGCACCAAAGACACCCGGTCCAGCAAAGCTTCGTTGAACCCGGTCGCTCGCCGCTCGGCCGTTCCGTCGCCTCGTGCCACGTATAGCTCCGTGGGCGAGACCGCATCTGTGGCCGCGTAGGCCATGATATGGCCACGGTCGGACAACGAGATGCTCGTGAGTTGTCGCTCACCGTCGGTGACCTGAACGACCGGGCCACCGGCGGCGGGGACCCGAAAGAGATGGCGATTCCCGCTGACCGAGGCCGAAAAGAGAATCGCGGTTCCATCTGCCGACCAGAGGGGGGTGCCCGGCTCGAGGTCCCAGCCCTGAGTGAGATTGACAGGCACGGCGGTGAAGCGCCCGTCGCCGCCCACGTCCACCACCATCAGATCTCTTTCCGCTCCGCGCTCGGCGGTGAAGACGAATGCCAATCGCGTGCCGTCGGGTGACGGTGACGGCGAAGCTTCCGAGCCAGGATTCGGCGTGAGCGCCGTGACGGAGCCGTCCGTCACGCGCACGGCCCAGATGTCCCTGCTCAGTACCTCGCTGGACTCATCGTCCTGGTCCTCGTCTCCCGAGAAGTAGATGGTACGCCCATCGGACGACCAGGCAACGCCTGACTTGTCGAACGGCAGCGTCGTTAGCCTTCTTGGAACGCCACCACCGGCCGAGACCAAATAGAGATCCGCGGACTCGTTCGCGGAGAAGTGCGGACGAAGCTCGAGCGTACCATCTGCCTTGTAACGTGTGGACGTTACGACACGCCCATCGAAGCGTTCGGGGTCGAGCGTGTTCGAAAGAGCATCCGGAGCGATCCAGCCGTCGCGCTCCTCGGTCTCCGCGTCTTCGGCGAGGGCGAGGTAGGCGATCCACTCACCATCCGCCGACCAGACCGGAGCCCCCCGGACCCCCTCAATGTGGAAAGCTTCTCCACCGGGGCCCGAGACGCGGACGAACCACGTGGTGTTGTCGTCGTCGCCGCGACGCGAGGTGAACGAAAGAAGCGACCCATCCGGTGACCACCTCGGCGCGTACGAGTCCCCTGTAGGAGCGGTGAAAGAATAAGGGTCACCGGCTGGACGCCCGTTTTCGAGCGCCTGCATCCAGATCTCCCGGCGGCGGCTATTCTCCTCTTCGAGGACCCGGGTCACGGTAAACGCTACGAGGTCGCCCTCGGGAGCGACGGCAACGTAGCCTACAGTGACCAGATCATAGTAATCCGCTGGCTGAAGTCCGCGCTGCGCCGCAGCCGGCCCAGGCGTGGTCGCCAACAGCACCCACGCCGCACCCAGCAGTCCGAGCGTTCTCGCCGGTGTCGCCCTCAAGATCGTCTCCGTGTCTAGGAGGCCTAACGCCCGCCGTGCCTATACAACCGATGCACTTGTTAAGGTACGGGGGATACGAAATTGCCTCAAGGCGGACGTCATCAGGATCCGATCATCCCCGGGCACGCCACCTGCAAGGGCGATGCCAGAGTCCTACCGCAGCCGGCACCACGGGTTGGATCTCCGGACCGACACCGCGGTAAGAGATGGGTCTAATACCACCGAATGGAGGAGGAACCAGTTGGGGATGACCGGTCACAGCAGTGACTCAAGCGTACCCGCACGCGCGCCAAGTGGGGTCCCACCCTTGGCGCGGACGGTGTGCCTGGTCACCGCTTTCTCAGGGTTCCTCACCGTAGGCCTACTCGTTGCGGCCCCCCTGGGCGCCCAAGCCATCGTCGGGACTCTAGTCGAGGCCGAGACGGGTGTTCCCATCGAAGGAGCCTCGGTCGTACTCCTGAACCGGAACGGTGAGCAAGTGAATTGGCGCCTGACAGAGGCCTTTGGACGATTCAGCTTTCCAACGATCCAAGCCGAAACATACTTGTTGCGGGCCGATCGGATCGGCCACGCCAGCGTCCTGTCGGATCCGATCACCGTGGAGCCCGGCGCGACCGTTGTGTATCGACTCGAGACTCCGGTGGAGCCGATCCTGTTGGTCGGAATCGACGTGACGAGCAACTCCCGTTGTGAGGTCAGGCCCGGACGGGGCGCATCAACAGCGGTGGTGTGGGGGGAGGCACGCAAAGCCCTCGAGGCCACATCCCGAACCGCCGACATGGGCGTCTACCGCTACGTGATTCGTCACTATGAGCGGGAATTGGATGATCGAGGCCGCGAGGTGAGGAGTGAGGAGAGCCGAATCCAAAACGGGGTAATGGCCAACCCCTTCCTCAGTCTGGACGTCGAGAGTCTACTCGAGAGGGGATTCATGCACTCCGAGAAAGACGGGTTCGTCTACTACGCGCCCGACGCGGACATCCTTCTGTCGGACCCATTCCTCGACAGCCACTGCATGAGTCTGACCGAGGGGGAGAACGAAGCGGAGGGGCTGATCGGCCTATCGTTCGAGCCAACGGAGGATCGTGGCGTCCCGGATATCAGCGGCATTCTATGGCTGGACCCGGAGGACGCGGAGCTTCGGTGGTTGGATTATCGGTACGAGTTCCTGGACGTTCCCAACCCGGAGCGCCTCGGGGGCAAAATCCAATTCTACGGTCTACCCAACGGGACGTGGATCGTACGCGATTGGTACATCCGCATGCCGCTCCTCGAGAGTACGGTCGGGCCAGCACCGGCCCGACGTTTTCGGCTCGTCGGGCTCAGGGAGCAGGGCAGCTCGGTCATGAGTGTTAACAACCTGCAAGGCGATCTGGTGCTCGACTCGAGGACGGGAATCATCGAGGGCGTCGTCCTCGCGTCCGAGGGCGCGGATCCCGTGCAGGAGGTTGTCGTCCTATTGGACGACAGCACGGGAGTCACAACCGATGAGGATGGCCGTTTCCGGTTTACGGCTTTGGCAGCGGGATATTACGGCTTGACGGTGTTCCACCCGGACCTGAACTCACTTGGTCTGGCAGAAGAGCCGGTTTTTGTCGACGTGAGTCCGGGTCAAGTAACCTCGGCGAGCCTCCAGTTCGCGTCGGTGGAGACGGTGATGACGGAGAGGTGCGGTCCGGTAGAGCCCTCCGGTTTCGAGGGCATCCTCGCGGGATTCGCGTTAGACGAGAATCGCAACCCGCTGCCCGGCGCTCGGGTCTCGGTGGCGTGGGACGAGGTCGAAGAACGAGGTGCGAGCATCGGAATGGTCTATAAGGTGCTCACGACACCGGAACTGCCGGACAACGCATTCTTCCTCGCATGCGGCCTACCGAGGGACCGAGCGGTCGATATCACCGTAGAGTGGAACGGACTCAAGTCGCAGCCCGAGCGGTTTCGACTGTCGGAAACGCAACGCGTATCCCGCCGAAACATCACGCTGCGTTGAGGCCGGCGCGACTGTCCTCTGTTCCTTTCGACCGCGTCGAAGTAGTGTGGGGTTTCTTCAGTTAGTAGCGACTTCTAGAACACACAGGGGATGATCGATGAGAGGCAGATCAATGTGCACAATACCGGCTCGGGTGAACGTTGCCCATTGGGTCGTGGCGGTCCTAATATCCATCTTGACTTTGAGTCCGTGGACGCCCGAAATTGCGGCGCAAGAGCCGCTCGACTCGGTCATTCCCTTGGACTCCATCGTGGTCAACGTGCTTCGGAGCGCCGTCGGATTGGACCGCGCGCCCTACGCCGTATCGGTCTCGAGTGGCCAGGCGCTGCAACTGGGCAACACCGGTTTCTCGCTCGACGAAGCCCTTCAGGGAATCCCCGGCCTCCAGATTCAGAACCGATACAACTATACGGTGGGTGAGCGGATCTCCATCCGTGGTTTCGGGGCCCGGTCCCAGTTCGGCGCGCGGGGAATCAAGATTCTCGTGGACGGCATTCCGGCCACGATGGCGGATGGCCAGTCGACCTTGGATCACCTTGACATCGGGTCACTTGGACGCGCCGAAGTCTTGCGCGGACCAGCCGCGGCTATTTACGGCAATGGCGGTGGTGGGGTGCTGAGCCTCGAGACCGCGGCGGCGCCCGACGTCCCCATCCGCCAGGAGGCCAAAGCCGTCTTAGGAGAAAACGGGCTCATGCGATTTCAGAGCACGACATCCGGTACGCAAGGCGGGACGTCGTACCTCGTGAACATCTCACATCTGACGTACGACGGATTCCGGACCGTCGCCGACAGCAGTTTGTTCGTCGAAGAGCGCGCCGACAGCAGCTTGTACGGACTAGCCACGCGCCTGAACGTGAACGGCCAGGTAGCTTTGGAAGCCGGTGCGGGACAGCTCCGCATTACGGCCAACTTCTTCGACCTAGCCGGAGAGAGTGCCGGTGGCCTCAACCGGACCGACATGTACGTCAATGAGTCGCTCAACGCGCGCGGCGGCGGATTTGGCAACGTCGCGAAAAACGCGCGGAAGGATTTGTATCAGGGACAACTTGGAGCAACTTGGTCGGGACCTGTCGGAGGTCTCAACGCAGAATTTACCGGGTGGGGGCTCTTCCGGAGGATGGACAATCCTATACCGCCGCGGATCATCGACCTCAAGCGAAACGCGTTCGGCGTCCGGGCGATGGTCTCCACCGAGAGCAGTGGCGATCCGGGAGAGGTCGCACTCCGAGCCGGATTTGACCTCGATTTCCAGCGCGACGATCGGGTGGAACACAGCAACGTCGCGGGTAGCAGAGGTGCCCTGACCAAGGACCAGTTCGAGACGGTCGCCGCGACAGGGGTCTTCCTTCAGTCAACCGCCACGCTCACGGAGCAAGTCTCCCTCATGGGAGGACTGCGCTACGACCGATTCGAATTTGAGGTCGATGATCGGTTACCGGCCAACAACTCCGGTGATCGGGTTATGGACGAACTGAGCCCCACCGTGGGTCTTGTCGTGGAGGCAAGCCCCACGCTGTCCATCTTCGGCAACTTCGCCACGTCACTGGCCACTCCCACGACCACGGAGTTGGCCAATACTCCAGAGGGCGGAACCGGCTTCAACCCTGATCTGAATCCGCAGACCGGAAACACCGGGGAAGTCGGATTTCGCGGTCAGGCGAACAACCGCTTCGGATTTGAAATGAGCGTGTTCCTCACCAATCTCACGAACGAACTCGTCCCGTTCGAGACCGCCGCGCAGGACGGCCGCGTCTTCCACAGGAATTCTGGGAGATCGACGTATAAGGGGCTTGAGGCCTCCGTGCGGGCGGTTCTTCCCCAGGGGGTCTCGGGCCAGCTTTCCTACACGCTCGTGGACGCTAAATTCGACGAATTCTCGGTAGAAGGTGACGTCTTCGACGGCAACTTCATCCCCGGGTTGGCGAGGAACCGTCTCGAAGGCCTGCTGCGTGTGACCCAAGGTCCATGGTACGGTGAGGTTCGCGGTGACTACGTGGGCAGGATCGAAACCCGTGACGACAATGCCGCGGAGACGTTCGCAAAGCCCTACACGCTTTGGGACGTCCGGACCGGGCTCTCCGGCCAGCGAGTCGGAAACCTCGTGGTGGAGCCCTTCGTGAGCCTTACAAACATCCTCGATGAGGTGTACTCAGCTGCCGTGGCGGTGAACGCCTATGGAGGCCGGTTCTTCGAGCCGGGCCCGAGGCGTGCGTTTTCCGTGGGGCTGAGCGCCACTCTCCAATAAGGCTAAGGCTCGTCTAGAGCGACCGGCACGGCTCTGTTGCTGGTACGACACAGTCGAATGGCGGTAACGGTTGAAAGAGTCAGGGAGCGGCCCGGCAAAACGCCGGGTCGCTCACCACCGCCAGTGCGTTCCGCACGGCCCGCTCGCCGTCATCGTCGGACGGACGGCTCATCGTTCGTCCACGAACGACCATCACGGACGAGCCGCCCCCGTCGAGGTTGAGCGCCTCGGCCGCACCGGTGGCGGATAACACGGCCGTAATCTCCGCCAGGGTCATCCCCGACGAGTAGGACCCCTGGCGCCCGTCAACGACCACGACCCAGAGGCGTCGGGCTTCCGGATCGTAGGCTACGGCCGTTCGGGGATGCCGCAACGATGCGAAACTCTGGTCCGCGCCCGGACCATCGGTCACGAGAGGGTCCCCCGAATCCAGCAGTTCCGGAAACCCGCCGATCACTTGGGTCCGACCCGGCCCGTTCTGGGACACCCAGATGCCCGCGGACAACCCGGTCCCTTCTCGCACAACCGTCCCGATCCAGGGGGCGCGTCCCGGTGTCCACCCCAGTGCCGGCCGCTCCCGAGATGACAGAATCTTCCCCTCAGCCACCTCGGGACCCAGTGGATGCCCCTCCGGTGTAAAGAAGTCGCCGTTGACCGCAGCGAGCACCCCGCTACCCGCTTCCCCGACGAGTTCCGTCACGGTGGAAAGTCCTGCCCCATGCTGTCCGGCCTCACCCGCGGGCAGCACTCTCAGGCCCAGGTCGCATCGCTCCAGTGCCAGGCGGAGAACGTGAACTGCCCAGGGCCCTTTCTCCGACCAGACGAAGTGGTACGAGACCCCCGGATGAAGGACGCGGGCGCTGATCGAGTCGGTTTCCAGATAGGCCAGTAAATCCTCGGGTAGTGGCTCAGGGAAGAGACGGGCTGGACGATCGGGAGGTGTGCAAGCGAGCAGCAAGGTCATCCAAGTGCCCACGGCAGAGGCACAGCCTGCCCTCCACCAACGCGCAAGATCCCTCTTGCCCGTGTGCCTCACTTGGTTTTCAAAGGACTCCATTCTCTCGCCTCGTGTGGTACGCACGGAACCGTCCTACGACGAAGTCCATACGATAGTGCCCCGTTTCCAGGATAGCCCCAGTCCTCCGATTCTTCTATACTCGGGCGCCATGAAATTCCGACGCACCGACACTTGTTCCATGGGCCCCAGCAACTCTGGACGGCACGCGCTGGGAGGGATTCCGACGCAAACCGCGAGGGGAGGTCCGGCGGGATTCGCATGGGAGAGCCCGAGGGGATTAGCGCGTCGTGTGGCCCTGCTTTGCGTCCTATTTTCTCCCCCGGCTGGCCTACTGGCGTCTCCGCTAGCCGCCCAAGACCCGGCCGACGACATGCAACTCCGCATCGGTGTCACCGCCGGGGGCATCGGGTCCTTCGGTACCTCGGTCGAGTTCCTGTGGGGGAGTCGGAGCATCGACGTTAACCTAGCGACATTCACTTTCAATGAGGTGAGCCTGGCCGTCACGGGCAAGCAGTACTTTGGCAGCGCGGATCTGCGACCCTTCTTGGGTGTGGGTCTTTGGGGAAGCGTCGGATCGACCGGACAAGACGGCGACCAAGCGGGCAAGGCGTTGCTCCTCCGGCTTCCCGTCGGAGGCGACTGGAACTTCACCGGAACCCACCACTTGGGTGCAAGCCTGGCCGTGAACGTAGGGCTATGGATCGATCGGGCTGATCCTGACGACGATAGGCCCATCAACCAGTCGCCCGTCCCTCTCCCCGGGGCATACTACCGCTTCGAGCCCTAGAAGCCGTTGAAGAAGTACAGCGGGTCACGCACGTGGCGCTCGTACGCGTTCAGACAAGGAGGGGGCTAATAGAGCTCCTCGGGCTCGTCCCAGGTCTCGCTCCAGAATTCGTCCTCTTCCCTGCCGATCTGCTCCAGATCGAGGGGTTCCGGATCGTCCGTGAGGAGAGAACCCTTCTCCTCGATCCGACGGATGTCATCCTGGTCGATTCGGGGCGGCGGGACTTCGATGGACTTTCTGATCTTCCGCCGCATGGAAAGCCAAGCATACGCCACCAACACACCCAGAAAGAACCAGAGCACCGACCAAAAGAAGCCGGGGATCGTCATGACGGCACGAGAGTCATGAGACCGGGGACATCCCCACGTACTTGAGGCCGCTGCCCGTGTTGAAAAGTACCACCTCCTCCTCAGGGCCGAGCGCACCCATGGTGATGAGTGCGGGGACTGCTGCCGCAACCGCTCCACCCTCTGGTGCCGTGAAGATCCCGGTGTCCTCCCCGACCGCCTGAACCCAGTCGGACATGTCCTGATCGGGGATCGCCACCGCCGCCCCACCCGACTCGCGGATCGCCCTCAGAATCAGAAAGTCTCCGACGGCCCTCGGCACCCGCAGCCCGGCCGCGTAAGTAGCCGCATCCGCCCACGGCTCGGCCTCCGTCGCCCCACTCTCCCAAGCTCGCACCATCGGGGCACACCCGGCCGCCTGGACGGAGAACATTTTCGGCCGCTCCGGCCCAATCCAGCCCATGCGCTCCATCTCGTCGAACGCCTTCCACATCCCGATCAGACCCGTCCCGCCACCCGTAGGGTAGACGATGCCGTCGGGAAGCCGGCCACCGAGTTGTTCGAACACTTCGTAGCCCATCGTTTTCTTGCCCTCCACCCGGTACGGTTCCTTGAGCGTCGACAAATCGAACCAGCCGTTTTCCTCCACGCCCGCCCGCACCACACGCCCGCAATCGGTGATGAGCCCGTCGAGAAGCTGTAGGTCAGCGCCCAACGCTCTCATCTCGGCGAGGATGGGGGCGGGTGTGTCCACGGGCACGACCACGTGGACCGGCAGTCCCGCCGCCGCCCCGTACGCGGCCGCCGCACCGCCGGCGTTACCCGCGGAAGGGAGGGCGATTTCGGTCGCACCCAGCTCCTTCGCGCGGGAAACGGCCAGGCACAGTCCACGGTCCTTGAAGCTCCCGGTGGGGTTCTGGCCCTCGTCCTTCATCCAGACCCGGCCGACACCCATACGGGCGGCCAAGCGGGGCGCTTCGAGAAGGGGCGTCCACCCCTCGCCCAGGCTGATCTGGCACGCTCGATCCCGGACGGGGAGCACGTCCTCGTAACGCCAAAGATCGGCCCTCCGTCCAGCGACGTCAGCGGGCCGGAACCCGGGCCGAATCGCTCCGAGGTCGTAGCGCGCGAAGTACGGCTTACCGGCGGACGACAGCGTATGAAGTGCTTCGCTTTCCACGATGTCCCCCGTGTAGGTGCACTCGAGGTGGCTGGCCCCTCGGAGGGGCTTGGTTGAAGAGGTCATCGGAGCAGCCGGAGGCCCCCCGTAACGGCCAGCAACGCCAGAGGTAGCAGTACCCAGGGCGGGGCATCTCCGCCGCCCTCGAGCCAAGCCCGGAGCGCCGGTACGGAGGCTATCAAGACGATGCTTCCATTGTTTACGAAGTGCATGAGGACTCCAACCCAAATCGAGCGGGTCGAAAGGACGGCCCAGGCAAGGATAAAGCCCAGCCATGCCGTCGGCAGAAATCGGAACGCCGACTCGAAGGAAATATGAAAGGCTCCGAACAGCAAACCGTTGACCACCGCAACCCGCACAGTTGACGAACGACCGCGGATCCCCGCCAGAAGCACGCCCCTGAAAACCGCTTCTTCGCAGATCGCCGGCGTCAGCGCCAAGAGGACGAGCAACCACAGGAACCCCGACGGGCCCTCGGCGGTGACGAGGTCCTCCAAACCCTCGAGCATGTCCCAGGGAACCGGGAGCACGAATCCCTGCGCCCAGGCCAGGAACCAACCCAACGGGATGGCTCCCGCAATCAATAACAGCCCCCCCGCAACCTCCATACCTTCGGGACGCCGCAAGGAAAAAGTCTCACGGACACCGAAGCCGGCCACCCGCACGAAGAGCAAGGCCGGGAGGAACAGGAGCAGCCACTCCGACAGCAGTAGCCCCCCCTGCCCCAACCCAGCCTGGAGGGGAAAACCCAGATAGAAGAAGAGTAGGGCTACGGCGGCGATGAATCCGATCGCCTGGGCAGCATCNGGTGTNGCGGANNGGGGGNCGTTCNTAGGTTTCGTAANATTCCGGAACTCGATCATGCAGGGCACCGTATGTGAACATGGGCAATCGGGGCAACCCNGTAGNGCACCGGCCCGTCTAACGGTAAACGNCACTTCTACAACCGTGTGAATGAACGAAGCCCAGCTTCTACGAAAAGNGTGCCAGGGGGACGGTCCGGCTGTACGCGCTCTCTANGAGAGGTATTNCCCCCNGGGTATACGCGGTTGTCCGACGCATAGCNGCGGATGACGATTNGGCACAAGACTACGCGCAAGAAAGGCCTGACCTGCGACGAAAGCCNTAGCTAGCTGACCNAGGATCGATTTNATGACNGTGCTCAAGTTGACTGAGGAGNATGTNCCCNAGGTCACCCGCGTCCTNTGCGAANCCTTCTACGACTATCCCGTCATGCGGTACGTCATTGGGGATGGGCANGATGACTACGAACGCCGACTCAATACCNTGGTCCACTTTTTCGTCATGGCCCGAGTGCTCCGAAATGAANAATTGCTCGGCACCATNGATGGCAANGACCTGGCCGCTACCGCGCTCGTCTCCTATCCCGGTCGGGGAAAAGCCCCGCCCGANCTCATGGNCCTCCGAGACAAGGTCTGGGATGAGNTGGGCCCCGAATCGCGGTCGCGTTATGAGGCCTTTGGCNCCGCGTGTGCCCCGTTCGAAGTCGAGGTCCCGCACATCCACCTCAACATGATCGGTGTGAGCCGAGCGGCCCAGGGAAGTGGCTTNGGCCGCGAGCTCATCGACCATGTCCACCTCATGTCGCGCGAGGACACCTCGTCCCAAGGTGTAACCCTAACCACCGAAGATCCCGCCAACGTGCCCCTCTATGAGCACTTAGGATACGAGGTCGTAGGCCACGCAAGATTGTCCCCAANATTCGAAACGTGGGGCTTCTTCAGGCCAGATTAGNCCTCCTACCTACACGCCCCGCTTGATGTAAAGCGCGGCGACCTTNGCTTCGATCGACGCGCCTGGCAACATCGGATCCGTCAAAGGCCGGAAGGATCATGCCGAACAACANCCNGGAGGGTGTGACGCCCACTCGGAGACGGTCCNCCGCGTACCGCGGCTTTGCNGCGCAGCGGTGGAGCACCACCTCAGGCCCGGCTACTCGTACCGNAGCGCGTCGATCGGATCCAGCCTCGCCGCCCGNTGCGCCGGCCATNTNCCGGCCGNCAGNCCGATNNNCGCNGAGANCNNCACCGCANCGATCACGATNTNCCAANCGANGGCCGTGTCCCAACCCTGAGTGCGGGTTANCAGTCCGGCANCCCCGANCCCGGCCNNCACACCCATGATGCCTCCCATCACGCACAGCACCAACGCCTCGANCAGGAACTGGAAANGGATCTGCACGNCGCNTCGCCCCGAGCGCCTTCCGAACACCGATCTCGCGTGTACGCTCGGTCACGCTCACGAGCATGATGTTCATGATGCCNATACCGCCAACGAGCAGGCTGATGCNNNCGATGCCTGCCAGCAGCAGNGTGAACGTCTGAGTNGTCNNGTTGAAGGTCTCGACCAGATCGCTCGAGTTACGGATNCTGAANTCCACCTCTTCNCCGGGCCGGATGCGATGCTCACGCCGGAGCACACGATCGATCTCGCCGTAGGCCCCGTCCATGTCGTCTGGCGACGGTACTTGAGCGAAGATCGAGGAGAGTCGAGCGCGGCCTCCGAAAACTCTGTATTGAGCGGTGCTCGTGGGGACGTACACCTCCTCGTCGGGCCGGTTGAATCCGGCGTCACCCTTCTCTTCGAGGATACCGAGCACCTCGAAGGGCTGGCCCCGAANCTGGATGGTCTTGCCGATGAGCAGAGGGGCGGGAGTCCCGAGCTGTTCGGGCACNGCAAAGCCGAGNACGGCCACGCGGCGGCGTCCCTCTACGTGACCTTGGTCGAAAATACCTCCGTGCTCGATGTTCAGGTTGTACATCTCGAAGTACTCGGGCCAGATACCNCGTACTTGGTTGCTGGAATTCCAACGGAGATACGAGAGCTGGACCCTCGAACTGATTTCAGGTGAGATCGTCAGCAGACCGCTCGTCTCGATTCGGAGTGCCTCGGCGTCCGTGACGCTCAGGTCCTCGGTATCTTGCGTCGAGACCCCACCGGAACGTCGCTGGTCGGCCCGTATCGTCAGAACATTGGTGCCCATTTGCGAGATTTGATCCTCCACCACTTGCTGCGCACCCTCGCCGAGCGACACCATGGCGATCACTGCGGAGACCCCGATGATGATCCCGAGGGTCGTCAGAAAAGACCGTAGTTTGTTGGCGCGGATTGCACCCAACGCCACCCAAATNNTTTCGCTTATTAGCATTGGCCTACCGGAATCCTCCCCGCCCGCCGCCGAAGTCAGGGCGCCCGCNGTTGCGTGCTTCGTCTCGCGAGGCTCGCAGNTCTGCGGCCCCGATGGTCGCGATCAGGTCACCCTCTTCGAGGCCACTCACGACCTCGGTGAAATCGAAGTCATTTAGCCCGATTATGACCCCGCGGGGTTCGATCGTCCCGTCCGCGGCCACTACGAACACCACGGCACGGCTGGTCTCTCTNTGCNGACCCGACGTACCTTCGCCAGGCTCCGCTTGGCCAACCTGCTCAACAGCTCCCTGACCAGAAAAGCCACCACGCCCACCACCGCCACCGCCGCGTCGACCGGAAAAGAGGTTCGCGATCTCGGGCAAGAGCACAAGAGCAGAGTCCTGTGAGATTCCGCTCGCCATCAGCGCTCTCATGGAGTCGAAGGCCGCACCNCCGCGGCCACCTCCCGTGCCTCTGGTGGCCCCGCCCTGACGCCCTCCTGAGCGACCACCCTCTCTTGCACTCGTNTGATCAGCCGTGGGACGTCCGCGGCCATCGNCGAGACCGGCGAAGAGATTACTCGTGTCGATGGTTGCGGTGTCGAGCCCGAGCACTACCGAGGCTGGCTGGACATCCTCCGGCGTCACCAATGCATTGTTCGGTACCAAGAGCACCCCAGACTCCTGGGCAAGCTCGATCTCAACTTCGGCGTTCATCCCTGGGCGAAGCAGCCCGGAGTCGTTGTCGAGCTGCACGATCACCGGGAACATGGTGACGTTCTGTTGTACGAGCGCCTGGGGTTCGATCTTCTCTACGATCCCCATGAAGCGCTCTTGGGGATAGGCCTCTACGGTCACGGTCGCCGGCATTCCGGCGCGGATGTCGCCCATGTCCGTCTCATCCACTAGCGTGCGTACCTGCATGAACTTGAGGTCGGCCATGATCACCAGCGTGGTTCCGCCCGACACATTCTGGGACGCCGACTGGATAACCTGACCCTCCTCGACGTTCTTTTCGAGTATGGTACCTGCCAGCGGCGCCCGAATGATCACGTCGTCCAAGCGGAGCTGAGCCAACTCGAAGTTTGTTTCGGCTCTGACCACGCTCGCCCGGGAATTGGCNAAGTCCAGGGCCCTGCTCTCGTGCTCCTGATCGGAGATGACGCCGGATTCCAACAACTCTTCGGAACGGGTCAGCTGCGCTTGAGAGATCTCCGCCCTCGCTTGCGCGACCTNCANGTCAGCCTGGGACTGGTCGAAGGCGTTCCTGACGTCACGAGGATCGACCTCGGCAAGCAGCGCGCCGGGTTCTACCTCGTTGCCAACGTCGACGTAGAGGCGAGTGACCTCTCCCGATGCCTTCGACGTGACCTCGACCGCACGGATCGGCTCCACATTACCCGTGGCCTCAGCGGTGAGCCTCATGTCTCCGCTTATTACGGTCCAGGTCTGGAGTGACTCCTCCTCCTCCTCCNCCTCATCGGTTCCGCAAGCCACGACGATGGGTACCAGCAANGCCNCACCCCAACACCTCATCTTCATCATATATGCGCCTCTANTNGCTCGGTCAAGAAATCCNTTGCGATCACGCCGTCGTGCAGGTGAACCTGGCGACCGGCGTACGCGGCAATGTTCGCCTCGTGTGTGACTAGAACGATGGTCTGGCCTTCGTCGCGATTCAACTTAACGAAGACGTCCATGATCTCCTCGCCCGTCACCGAGTCGAGGTTACCCGTAGGCTCGTCCGCAAGGAGCAGCGCTGGACTGTTGGCCAGGGCCCTTGCCACGGCCACACGCTGTCTCTGCCCTCCGGACAGTTCCGGCGGGCGGTGGCTCATACGGTCATTGAGACCGACCAATTCCAGCTTTCCCTCAGCCCGCCGTTTCCGCTCCTTCGCATTGATCCCCGCATAGATGAGCGGGAGCTCGACATTGTGGAGCGCAGTGGCCCGGGGAAGGAGATTGAAGGTCTGAAAGACGAACCCGATCTCCCGGTTTCGTATGCGGGCGAGTTCGTCGTCGCTCAGTTCGCTGACCGCCACACCGTTCAGCCAGTATTCACCTTCCGTCGGGGTATCCAGGCACCCGATCAGATTCATGAACGTGGACTTCCCACTTCCGGACGGACCCATGATGGCCACGAACTCCCCGGGGTGAATCTCTAGGTCGACGCCACGCACCGCCCGAACGGTCTCGGAACCGAGGATATAGTCCTTTCGGAGCCCCTCGGTCCGAATGATCATTTCGCTCACAGATCTCTCCCGAGGACGGCCTCGANCGCCGCCCGCGCTAGGAAGTTCATTAGGGCTTACCTGTCTCGGTTGTTTCGACGCCGTAACGTGNGGTCAGCTTCGCGCTCAAGCACAAGCGAGTCATACGTCACACGTTGATCCTCGGTGAGGATCTGCCTGAGCTCCGCCCTGAAATCACCCATCACGGCGCGGAAGCGCGGCTGAAAATCCGTATTCAAGTCGGATAGGCGTTGCCCGTAGAAGAAATAGAGCGAGTCGACCGTGGCCTTCTGAACGGCGCTGAGGCCGACCCTGTCAATGGTCATCGGATNGCGCGTTCTCTCTCTCTCGGACCGCTCGCCCCTACGGGTTTCAGTGGGTGTACTCGCACTCNCCGTCTGATCCCATGCGAGCCCCACTACCACACCGCTCCCGAACAGAAAAACCAGCGCGGTTGCGGCTACCAGCTTCGCTTTGAGTGCGCTCTCCGCCATCATCAGAACGTCACCTCTATCAGCAGAAACGGATCGTCCCCCTCGGACTGCCCCATCAAATCGGACAAGGTTCGGTCTTCGAGTTCCATCGTGAGTGCCTCCTCGGCTCCCAACGTCGTGGCCGGTCCGTCCCGCAGGAGAAGCAAACCTGCGATCGCCGCCGCAATCAGCGCCCCACGAATAACCGTTAGAGACCAAGTCTGAAGGAGGTCCCCGGCCCCCACTTCCGCCGCGAATCGGCGCCTCGACAGTTCGTCGGCGGCCCGCACCATCACGACAGAAAGAAACCGAGGCCAGTATCCAGGATCGTCGAGTCCCGGGTCGAGGACACGCAGATCGTCTCCTTGTCCCGTAGAGCCACCGCTCCCATCCAGGCTAAAGCGCCTCTTTCGCTCATCGCTCGTCATATTGCTCTCCCTAGGCTGGTGCTCTTTGTATTCCTCACCAGGCTTCACCGTACTTTGATCTTCAGGCGCCTCGAACCAGCCCCTGCCCTCACATTGCCTATATCCGTCATGTTACCGTCATCTTTCACTTGCTCGACCACTACCTGCGCCAGATCCGCGTCCTGCCTCAAGGACTTTCTGGCGAAGTGGAGATGCGATCGCACCGTCCCCGAGGGGATTCCAAGGCGCTCCGCGATCTCGCGATGCCTCCAGCCCTCCAGATCGTGAAGGAGCACTATCTCCCTTTGGACCTCCGGAAGCCGCTGGAGCGCCTTCTCCAGTCGTTCCTGAAGTTCCGCGTGTTCCGCCTCCTTTTCCGGCGTCCTACCCCGGGCCGCGGCCGTCTCAGGTAAGACATCCGTATCTCGCAGAACCTCGCGACGCACCAAGTTGCGGGCGCGATTCCGCACAATCGCCAAGAGCCAACCAGCGAACCGGTCGGGATTCCTACAATCATCGAGCCGAGCGAGGGCAACCATGAACGCCTCCTGCGCAGCGTCCTCGGCATCATCATGGCGACCGGTAACCGAAAGGCCGACGGCGTAAGCCGCGCGCATGTATCGGCTTACGAGAACGCCAAAGGCCTGGCTATCGCCAGCCTGCGCCTTCCGGACCAGATACGCGTCCGACGTACTCGCTGTTTCACCCATGAGACACCCCTACNGCCCNCCGTGTTGAGCGCGCCCAGGGCTCCAGGTCTCCAAGACCCCGGTCAACGGATGATTCGAGGACCCGGGGAGTCGCTGTTCACTCACCTTTCAGCCCCCCNCCTCACCCGACATGCGCGCTACTCCTTAGACGCTTCATCTACTCGAATCGTTAGCCGAAGGGGCCAATCTTGCCTGCGCAAGGAGTTCGGGCAATCGCAGCTCCGATAGTCCATCCAGAGATCTCCCGGTTTCGAGTAGGTCCCCACAGGCCACATGAGGGTCGGCGGCTGAGTAGAAAACCAGGTGCATCAACGGAGCGCCCGGGTCCGTGGCCGACCCGGTGGACGCCTGGCCACGAAGACGAACGATCCACTCACACCCATCGTGCTCGAAACTCCGAAACGGAAGATCTTCGAGGGTGGTGCGCTCCAGCGGCGGCCTCTGAACCTCTTTGCGGGGCACCGCGCTGCCCGTTCGGTCAGCCCGCTGCTTTCGACTACCCTCTCTCTTGTGTGATGTGTCCTTCGCACGACGGCCGTCTGGGCGCTCGCGTTGACTACGGGGCACTGCGGCGTGCGACGCGGGACCATCACCAGGAGTGTCTGAATTTTCAGCAGGGCGTGGTACAGGTTCCCCTACGACCTCCCGGATCGGGATCGGCTTGCGCTTGCCGTCTACGTCCTTCTTGCGTTCGTCTTGGTCCATGCGATCGTCTTGGTCGATGCGGTNGTGTTGGTCAGTGCACGGGTCCTGGTCCTGCGCTCGTCCCGGGCTCTGCTCTCCTCCTGATCCTTGGACGAGAAAAATGGCGAGCATCCTCGAAGCTCGCCATAGTCTTCATCTCATTCGCCCACGCGAGTCGGTGATTTTCCTTGTTGGCCGGGGGACCCTACCCGGTATAGGTTAGCATAGGGACGTATGCAGTTCACCAGCCAACCGGCGACAACACAACGGGCATGACCGAAGGCACCATAAATACGANTGAGGCGAAGCGCGAGTACGCCCAGTTGCTTCATTTACATACGCGAATATTGCGTCAACTCAAGGAGATTCGTGAGCATCTGATCGCGCCGGGCACGCTCGAGATCGTCTCGACGATTCGGCGTCGAACGGGAGCGAACCCCGATGGTGCTCTATCCGAGATCACCACCGCAGTCGAACAGGCGATTCTCGCGTTGAAGCTGAGTGAGGCGCAAATCCGTGATGAAGTCATGGAAGACGTCGAGCAGCCGGACGTCGAGGGCGTCGCCAACCTACCGGCCACGCTGGCCCGCTTCCTGGCAGAGCGCAGGGACATGCCCGGCTTCACCCACCAGGTACTCCACGACGAGAACCGGGGGTGGATCATTTTGTGGAAGGAATACACCCAAACGGGATCGGTTCGTGGCTCCGGCCAGTTCTACGAGCGCCCCTACGCCTGGATCGACGAGTAGGACCGAGTCAGACCTCAAGATCCCTCAACCCCGCCTGCAGCGTCGTCAACACCTCCCCTCCATAGAACATCTTGATGTAACGCGCTTGCTGCGGCGTGACCCTTCGCACCGTCCACGCCAGCCGGACATAGTTCGGCTCTCGTGGCTCGGTCAGGACCCTCATGCCGGCCTCCGCTGGCAGACGATCTCCCTTCCGGTTGTTACACGGCGAGCACGACGCAACCAGGTTTTGCCAAGAGTTGTCTCCACCCCGTGACAGCGGGAGGATATGGTCGCGCGTCAGGAACTGCCGGCCCTTGAGTTTCCCCCGATGACGGCCGCAGTACTGACAGGTGTACTCGTCTCTGGCGAAGAGGAAAGTGTTCGTGACCTGGCGGCGGAAGCGCCGAGGCACATGGACGAAGCGCACCAGCCGAATCACCGTCGGGAATGGCAGTTCGGTCCTTGGAGAGCGGAAGGCCCGCCCCGGGTCCATTTCGAGAATTTCGGCCTTTTGGTCGAGAACCAGACGAATGGCGCGACGAGCCGGAATGATGGTCAACGGCTCGAATGACGCATTCAAAGCGAGGCAGCCCATTGTTCGAACACCCTCCCTGCACAACGATACCTTCTGGCTCCCTCGAACCGGGACGTAAGCGCCGCCGGCCAGAGCCGCTACCATTTTATACGCCCCAAACCTACCGAGGCTCCACCGGACTCCGCTACAGGAGGGCGCTCGGGTCGCGGTCGATCGCGATTCTCACGTCTTTACCGCGCGCCCGGAACTCCGCCTGCAGTCGCCTTGCACTGGCCCCGACGGCCTTGGCTGACACACTCCGAAGAAGAAAATGCCACCGCCACCGCCCNTGAAGGCGCTCGATCGGTGAGGGCGCAGGGCCGATCAGATCGACCAGTGTTCCGGGGACGACGTGCATGCGGAGCCACCGGGCCGCTGCTTCGGCGTTACCCGCGGCNTCTTTTGGTNCGGGACTGCTCACGACAACGTTGACGAGGCGAACCATCGGTGGATAGGCCGGGTTCCTGCGCTCCTTCAACTCCCGAGTGGCAAAAGCTACATAGTCATGCTCCAGTGCGGCTTGGATCGCATAGTGCTCCGGAAGTGCCGTTTGAATCAGCACGTCGCCCCCCAGTTTTCCCCTTCCTGCTCGACCCGCGACCTGACTCAGCAGTTGAAACGTACGCTCCGTGGCGCGAAAGTCGGGCAAGTGTATTCCCACATCTGCGTTCACGACCCCTACCAAAGTCACACCGGGGAAATCTAGGCCCTTGGCGATCATCTGNGTGCCGAGCAGGATGTCTACTTCGCCGCGCTCCACTCGGCCGAGGATTTCGTGATGCGACCATTTCCCGGAAGTCGTGTCAACGTCCATACGCGCCAATCGGGCGTCGGGGAAGGTCTCCGCGACGACCCGCTCGACTTGCTCCGTCCCAAGGCCACGGAACGACAGATCCGTCGATCCACATCGCGGGCAACGCTTCGGTGCCNGCTCCTCGTGGCGGCAGTGGTGGCAGACCAGACGACNCTTACCCCGGTGATAGGTCAATGAGATCGAGCAGGCCGGACAAATCCCGACGTCACCACATTCGCGACATTGTACGAAGGCCGAGTACCCTCTCCGGTTCAGTAGCAGAATGGTTTGTTCTCCGCGATCGAGGCGGTCGCTCATGGCCCCGACGAGCGGAGCGGTGAGCACCAAGCCCGCCTCGCTCCGGGCATCNGTTTTCTCTTTGCTCTTCTTCCGTGCTTCCCGCAGGTCGATCAACCGAACCGGCGGCAACACNCCTCCGCCGACTCGGTCCGGNAGCGAGACAAGCCGGAACTTGCCCCGCTCCACATTGTGCCAGCTTTCGAGCGCGGGTGTGGCGCTCCCGAGAACACACAACGCTCCTTCCTGGGCGCTCCGAACGACCGCCATGTCTCGCGCCTGGTACCTGGGAGCTTCGCTCTGTTTGTAGCTCCCATCGTGCTCCTCGTCCACCACGACCAGGCCTAGATCGGAGACCGGAGCNAAGAGTGCCGAGCGAGCTCCCACGGCGATCCGGCGACGGCCCGAACGAAGCTGCCTCCAAGCGTCGAACCGCTCCCCCGCTGACAAGGCGGAGTGCAGAACTGCTACCTGATCGCCGAAGCGGGCACGGAAGCGGGCCACCGTCTGAGGAGTCAGAGAAATTTCGGGTACGAGCACTATTGCGCCCCGACCCTGAGACAGCACGTGNCTCAGAACTTCGATGTATACCAAGGTCTTTCCCGACCCGGTCACCCCATGCAGGAGAAAGGGCTCCTTCGGGCCGGCATCGAACGCGGAGGCCAGCGTTCGGATGACCTCCTCTTGCCGGTCCGTCGGTGTGAGGGTCTGGTCTTCACCGGCGGGGATGTGGGCAAAGGGATCGCGCTCCACTTCGCGGTCCTCCACGACGGCCAACCCCTTCCCTTCCAATCCGTGGATCACGCCACGACTGAAACCAGCTTGGCGCGTCAGGTGCGCCAGCTCCACCGTCCCTCCGGACCCGGCCAGCGCCCGGTAGGCGTCCGCCTGTCGCCGGGCACGACCGACCAACCCGTTCAGCTCCTCGATATCGTCGATCCAGCGCGTGATTCGCACGACCCGCTCAGTCTTCACGGGCGGCTTTTGCGGCGGGAGAGTCTCGACACTCACCACCCCGGCGGCGGCGAGCTTGCGCAGCTCCGGCCAGATGGAGCCCATCCGCAGGCTCCGCTTGAGCGCCCTCGCCGACTGCCGCGTTCCGGAGTCGAGCGCCTCGACCAAGCGGGCCTCCCTGGGCAACAGCTTGCCGCGTGGCCCATCGTGCAGTGTGACCACGTCACGGGACGTGTCACTGAGCACCGACGGAAGCATCGTCTTGAGCGCGATCCCCAACGATGTCACATAGTAGTCGGCCATCCAGCGAGCCAACCGCATTTGTGACTCGCTCACCGAGGGCTCGGCGTCCATCACGGAGAGCACGGTCCGGATGCGTTTGACCCCCTCCTCTCCTCCCTGGCCGACGACGAAACCGATACGCTCCTGGCGTTGGAACGGAACGAGTACTCGTGTCCCGGATCGGAGAGGGCCGCCTTCCACGGCGTACGTAAAGGTCTGATCCAGCGGAAGCGGCAGGGCGACACGAACGTAGGAGCGAGGGCCGTTCATTCAGCCGGCGGCACCCTCCTAGTTGCCCAAGAGGACCAGAATCTCATCCTGCCGCTCCCGCGGAGTAACCTCCGGACCACCCGCCCCCCAATGCACGTTGATCTCGCTCCGAACACCCACGTCGCCCGGAATGTAGATGCCTGGCTCCACTGAAAACCCCACCCCACGAACGAGCAGGCGGTCATCCCGGGTCTCGAGATTGTCCAGGTTCGGTCCACTGCCATGAAGCTCTATGTCCATGGAGTGGCCGGTCCGATGCACGAAGAACTCGCCGAAGTCGCGGTCGACAATAAATCCACGGCACACGTCGTCTACCTCGTAACCACGTGCCGCTCGACCATCGTCATGACAGGAGCGCAGAAAATCGATCCCGGCCTCCCGAGCCCCCCGAACCGCTTCCCAGATCGTCTGAAGCCGGTCCGGAACCCCATCGGAGAGGATGCCCATCCAGGTCTGGTCGGCGAACACCCCTCCCTCGGTCGGTTTTCCCCAGAGATCGATCAACAGAACTTCCCCCGCCGCAATCGCATCCCCGCCATCCTGGGGGTCGTAATGCGGGTCGGCCGCGTTCGGTCCGATGGCCACGTGTGCATCGGCGTCCACTGACATCCCTCGCGCCGCCAGTTCCTCGCGGATCCATCCACCCAGTTGGCCCTCGAGTAGCGGATTGGACAGCCGTGCATACTCAGCCGCCCGCGTGAACGCGTCCATGGCCACGGCTCGGGCCGTCTCCGCCGAAACCCGGTGCACCTCAAGCTGCTCCTCAGACCAGACCGAGTGGAACGTCGAGACAAGGTTGCCAGAACTGACGGGCTCGACCCCCGCCTCTTGGAGCAGCTCCAGTATGCCGGACGGCACCCGGTCCAAGGTAGGGACACTCGAACGCGGAGAGATCTCCATGGCCAATCGTTTCCGGCCGCCGATCAACTCGCTGAGCCGGCTCTCCATCTCGCGCCACCCCGCATAGTCGATGATTTCCCACGGCCAGTGCCTCCATGAGGAGTGCTCGATGGCGTGGATCAGCGTAACGGGATCCCCTTCGGCGGGAATGAGCGTGAAGGACCGGCGTGACGTCCAACCCAACCCGAGCATGGCAGTCGCGATCGGGTTCTGGCCCCGGAAGTCGAAAAACAACCAACCTTCCAAATCCGCTTTCTGGAGCGCGGCCCGCACTCGAGCGACTTGATCGGCATCACTCATGGGTGCAACGCTCATCGCTTTCCTTCGCCTTTGTCTCCGAAAAGTGGAAGGCCGGTCACCTGCCCCGCTTCTTCCCCNGGAGCGCTCTCAGCGGGCGCCTCGACGTCCCTAGCTGGTTCAGCGGGCACACCCTCCGANGCTGTCTCCACACGCTTGAGGCCCATCACGAGATCGAGTCCGAGGACCCGCTCCTGGGTCAGAAGCTTGTGCACCTCCCGCACGCGGGCCAGGGCCCTCCCGACAGCCAGCCAACCCCAGCGCTGCCGGGCTCGGCGGAGGATCGCCAGCTTCTCCGGAAAGGTGAACAGCTCACTGAAGTCAGGAAACGGCTTCGTGATCTGGGGCCGAAAGGCGGTTTCTTCGTCGGACCAGTCCTCCGTGTGCAAACCCTCTACGCCCGCGTCCCNCAAGAGCCTCTTCCACTCGACCACCATGAGGAGGCGGCAGCCGAGATGCTGTGAAAGAACTTCGCGACGAACCGAATTTACGGGCGCCTTCCAAACGGGCTGGACGAGAACGAGACTCGCACCGGGCTTCAGGACCCGCACCATTTCACTGACCGCACTTTCCGCGGAAACGCGTGATGTGAGCCCGAGTTCAGCGATCACGACGTCGAAGATGCCGTCCCGGAAAGGTAACCCGTCCATCTGTCCCGCCTGGACATGCACCCGTTCGAGCATCCCANTCACCCGCAGCCGCTCCTGGGCGCGCTCCAGCAGGATGGGGTCGTCTTCGACCCCCGAGCCCACCACAGNGTACTCGCGCACGAAGTGTTCGAGGGTGACCCCAAGCCCCGACGGAATAACAAGGACCTCATCGCCCTTCTTCATGCNNGTGAGAAGNGCGATCTGNCGGCAAATATCGATACCACCGGGGGGGAAAAGAGATCGGTGGCTCAGNTGGACNAGGTCGAGCATGGAAGGAATTTCCACGTCGGNGCGGNCGCNACCATGGGTGTCAACGGGCATGANGGAAGTTAGGCCGACGTTTCCAAGGGTCAACGAGCGCTGGAGNGGACTAGCGTAATGCTCTNTAGAANACCGGCTCTTCTGCCGAATCCATGTCCTTCATGGCCTCCCGCAGGCGAGCCTCTTCCTCATCGGAAAACTCGATGTTCGCGGTTTCCACCGGTGGGGCGCTCCGACGCATGTATCGCAAAGTGGCCACGACAACCAGGATCCCCAGGAGGATGGCAGCCGGCGGAACGATCCAGGCAAACAGTCCGGTCCCGGATGCTTCCGGATAGGCGAGGTACTCCTCACCGTGATTGGCGAGCACCCAATCGACGAGCTCGTCGGTCGTCCAGCCCTCGCGGGCCAACGCCTGAACACTGTCCCGGAGCGCCGCACCTGAGGACGAGCTGCAGACCTGCAGCATTTGACCGGGTCAATATGGCGACTTGATCCGGGCGATTGCCTCGTCGGCCGCTGGGTGGGGCTCCTGTGGCCCCGAAAGCCCGTCGTCCGGAATCTGGGCGGCCGAGGATTGCACCTGAGTCACCATCACCACGGTTGCCAAAAGAGCGAGACTCCACACTGTCTTAAGCATCTTCATACTCCATGGCCCCTACGCCTCGCACAGCGCACCCGACCGGGAACGGACGCGGTGAAAAACAACCTGCTACCGCCTATCTTAACCCGGAAGCCGGTATATGAGCCACCCGTTCGCAGGCTTGTTGTTTGAGCCTAGATATCATTCGACGCTCACTCTCATAGAGTGGTCACGCACGAGAACGGAGAATGTCTATTGCTAGCGGAGTCCGTCGATCCCCGCCAATGCCCGTAGGACGGCGGCCGTCCGGGCAGGATCGTAACCACCCTCCAGCGTAGCCACGATTCCGACTCCTCGCGAATCGTCGTGAGCGAGAGGAAGATGAAGGCTCAACGCGGTGGCGCTCGTGCGTCGGAGCGCTTCCGGGCCCAGTAGTCATCAAGCTCGCGCTTGACAACGGGAACCAGCAGATAGAGGCCGAGCACGTTGGCGAGTGCTATCGCGAAGATCATCGCATCCGAGAAATCGAGGACGGCATCAAGCTGCGTCGTGCAGCCGACGATCACGAACAGGCAGAAGATGGAATTGAACGTGACTTTCGCCCATCGCTTCGGTCCGAAGATGTAGATGAATCCCTCGAGACCGTAGTACGACCACGAGATCATGGTGGAGTACGCAAACAACATCACAACAACCGCGAGCACGTACGGNAACCAAGGTATGACACTGGCGAAGGCACTCGAGGTCAGCTCGACGCCATTGATGGTGCCGTCGTTCAGAAGCGCCGGATCGTAGACGGTCAACGTGATCACCAGTGCGGTGAGGGTGCAGATGACAACCGTGTCGATGAACGGTTCCAGCATCGCAACAAAACCTTGTGTCACCGGCTCCTTGGTTCGTACTGCCGAGTGCGCGATTGCGGCGGAACCAATACCCGCCTCGTTGGAGAAGGCGGCTCTGCGGAAACCCAAGANGAGGACCGCGATCATACCACCGGTCACACCTCCGGGACTGAANGCTTCTGTCACGATGGTAACCACTGCGCCGGGGAGTGCCGCGGCGTTCGCTCCGATCACAATAAACGCTGTCGAAACGTAGAGAAGGGCCATGAACGGAACGAGCCTCGACGTCACTCGTGCGATCGAGCGGATGCCGCCGATGATCACGAGCGCGGTTAGGATGGCGAGCACGCTGCCGAACAGCCAGCCGCGAGTCGCGAAGAAGCTGGACTCTCCGCCCGTGACGTTGACGAACTGGACGTACGCCTGGTTCGCCTGAAACATGTTCCCGGCCCCCAGACAAGCGAGAATGAGAAAGATGGCGTAGTACCAGGCGAGGGATTTGCCGAGACGCGGCAGCCCCCGTTCGGACANCCCTTTGTCGAGGTAGAACATGGGGCCACCGGATACGGACCCGTCGGCATTTATCTGTCGGTACTTCACGCCAAGCGTGCACTCGACAAACTTCGATGCCATTCCCAGGAAACCGGCAACGATCAACCAGAAAGTGGCTCCCGGTCCGCCGATCGAAATGGCCACTGCCACATGAGTGATGTTCCCNACCCCGACGGTGCCCGACACCGCGGTCGTCAGTGCCTGAAAATGTGAGACCTCGCCCGGTGCGCCGCTGCCCTTGTCCTCTTTGCCGATGACGATGCGAATCGCGTGGAGGAAGCCGCGGATGTTGATGAGACGCAGATAGACGGTAAAAAAAAGGGCACCGGCGATCAGCCACACGACAATCAGTGGCAGCTCCGCCTCTCCGATCGGAACCGAGAAGAAGACGAAATTGACCACTGCGGTCGCAATGGGTCGAAACGCTTCATTGATGGCGTCGTCGATACCTGTCAAGCGCGCACCTTTGTGTTCTCCGGGTCATAATGCGGCGTCCGTACCACCGTCGCGAGCCTCTTCTCGTCCAAGATCTCCACCGCCACTCGCGTCCCAGGCTCGGACAACTCTGAATCGATGTATCCCAAGGCGAGACTCGCGCCNACCCGGTGCCCCCACCCCCCGGACGTGACGCGGCCCACCATGTCGTCACCGTTCCAGATCGATTCCTCGCCGCATGCGTCGGCGTCACCCGCCTCGACCACAAGGGTCACCAAGCGCGTCGGCACGCCGCATGTTTTTTGCTCCTCGAGTGCCGCTCGGCCGATGAAGTCTCCCTTGTCGAACTTGACAAAGAACTCGAGACCCGCCTGGAGAGGCGTCTCTTCGCCGCAGATGTCGGGGGCCAGCACATACCCCTTCTCGAGCCGCATCGAACCCAGAACCGCCCGCATGCCACAGTTGACGAGGCCAAGCTCCTGCCCGGCCTCCATGATCTGCTGATAGATCGACCGTTGGTAGATCATCTCGTGATGCAGCTCCCAGCCCAGCTCGCCGACGAAATTCAGACGCAACGCTCTGGCTGGAGCACCACCCACATGGATGTCCTGCCAGGAAAGGTAGGAAAAGTGTTCCGAGGACAGGTCAGTGTCGGTCAGCCTCGACAAGAGTGCCCTCGACTGCGGACCGACGACTGCCAGAACCCCGTAGCGGTTGGTCACGTTCTCGACCGTCACGCTGCCATCGGGTGGGAGGTGGTCCTCCATATGCTGCAACAGAAGCAACTCGGAGGCGGCCGGAGCGACGACGTAGAACGAATCCTCGTCGAGGCGGGTCATCGTCATATCGTCAGAGACGAATCCCTTCGGCGTGAGCATCAGGTTGTAGCCGACACGCCCTAGCTTCGGCAGACGGCCACAGGTCAGACGGTCCAGGAACGGCGCCGACCCTGAGCCGGACACGAGGTATTTGGCGAACGCGCTGTTCTCATACACCGCCACTCCGTCTCTGGCCGCTAGACATTCTCGACCCACATGCTCGAAGTAGTTCGTGCCGCGACGGAACGACAGCCTATCGAAGGGCTCCACACCCTCCGGAGCAAACCAGTTCGGTCGCTCCCACCCATAGCGGCTCCCGAACACCGCGCCCTGTGCCTTCTGCAGGTCGTAGATCGGCGGGGTCTTGACCGGCCGGCCGGCGTCTCGCTCGGTGTCCGGAATCGACAGCTGATACTGCAGACGATACGCCTCATGCGCCTTGGCGAACGTGTAGGCTTTGCTCGTCCAGTTACCGAACCGCCTCGGGTCGAGGCTGTTGAGATCGATGCTGGGCTCTCCCTCGACGATCCATTCTGCGAGGTACTTCCCCACCCCCCCGGCCTGTGCGATCCCGAAGTTGCAGCCGGCGAGGCAGTAGAAGTTGGGCACGCCGTAGACCGGTCCCAGAAGCTGGTTGCCGTCGGGCGTGTAGGTGATCGGGCCGTTGCAGATGTGCTTCAAGCCCGCGTCCTGGAGTATCGGCACCCGGTCCATGAGGTTCAGGATGTATTCCTGAATGCGTTCCAAGTCGGCGGGAAGATCCTGCTGTGCCCAGTCCCAGGCCACACCGTCTGGACTCCACGCCTTGCAATCAGATTCGTACGGGCCGACCAGCAGGCCGTTCCCTTCCCGACGCAGGTAGAACGGCACATCCGGATCACGCAGTGAAATCAGCTCATCATCGAGAGCCTCTATCTCCGGCAGATCTTCGAACAGGAGGTGGTGGTGCTGCATCGCGACCGCCGGCACGTGCACGCCGGCCATGGCCCCGACCCGGTCGGCCCAAAGACCGCCTGCATTAACGACGACCTCACACGTGATGTCGCCTTTCTCCGTATGCACCACCCACTCGCCGCCATCGGCCCGGGAGAGGTCGGTCACTCGGTTGAACCGATAGATCTGGGCGCCCGCTTGACGGGCCCCCCTTGCGAGAGCATTCGTCGTACCGGCTGGGTCGCAGTGCCCGTCGAGTTCGTGATGCATCGCCCCGACCAGGCCGTCCATTTCCATGAACGGAAAGAGCTCCTGTGCCTCTTCCGCAGAGACGAGACTAGACGCGATCCCCAACGTGCGATCCTTGGAGAGCACATGCCGGTACTCGTCCATGCGGTCCGCCGTCGTCGCCAGACGGAGACTCCCTGTGGTCCGCCAGCCGGTCTCCTGGCCCGTTTCCGCTTCGAGTGATTGGTAGAGGGAGATGCTGTACTGGAGTAGTCGGGACGTGCTGCGGTTTGGCGCCCATTGAACGACGTTGCCGGCGGCCATCCACGTCGACCCGGACGTCAGCTCGTTCTTTTCGACAAGGACCACATCCGTCCAGCCGAGCTTGGTCAAGTGATAGAGCAGGCTGCATCCGCTGATTCCACCTCCGATGACCACCAGACGGGCCTGAGTTCTCATAGTTGCACTCTCACGCGCGTGACCCCGCTAGTCCGTCGATCCCCGCCAACGCCCGCAAGACGGCCGCCGCGCCCAGTCCCGTCCGGGCGGGATCGTAACCACCCTCCAGCGTAGCCACGACGCCCACTTCGCGCGCGCCGTCTACGCGCGCTTCGCCTGCCGCACCCGCCATCACCTCGCGCGTGAGCGCGTGAAGATCTTCGGGTTCTAACAACATNCCTCCCAACGGATCGCCAGCCATGACGTCGAAGCCCGCTGAAATCAGGATGAAGGCCGGCCGGCACGTCTCCAGGGCCTGCTCCAACGCGCGCGCGAAGTGCTGCCGGTATTCGGCAACCGGCGTGCCTGCCGGCAGCGGAACGTTGAGCGTCCAACCGTCTCCGNCACCTGTTCCGGTCTCGTCGGCGGCCCCGGTGCCCGGATAATGCGGCGACTGATGTAAGGACAGGTAGAACACGGTCCCGTCGGCGTAAAACGTGTCCTGCGTGCCGTTCCCATGGTGCACGTCCCAGTCGACGATCAGCACACGCTCAGCACGGCCCGTCGCCTGAAGCCAGCGAGCCGCGACAGCCACGTGGTTGATCAAACAGAAACCCATGGCGCGCTCCGGCGTCGCGTGATGTCCGGGAGGGCGCGTCGCCACGAAGGCTGAGGACAACGTACCTGATGCGACTTGCTCGACCGCTGTAAGGAGCGCCGCGGTGGACCCGGTGGCTGCCGCCCAGGAGGCGCCTGACACGATGGTATCGGCGTCGAGCGGAACGGGGGCGCCTTCCTTTTCGGCTCGGTCCACGTGAGCGCGAAGCAGCGCCAAATACTCGGGAGTGTGCACACGAAAGAGGTCCTCCTCGGTCACCCGCCCGGGCTCGACCTGTACGACTTTTTCGTGCAGTGCCAGCAGATCCCGGCCCACGGTGGAGGCCAGGGCCCGGAGCCGGCCCTGGTGCTCCGGATGCCGCCAACCGGTATCGTGGAGCGGCGCGTCTGGATGAAGGAGAAACCCCACCGGCGGGGCGAAGTCAGTCACTCGCTCCCACCACTGCCAGGTCTTTCGCATCGGCGATGCGCTCTTGAAGAGTACGGACCTGGTACGTCCTGGAGCGCAGCGCGATCAATGCGTCACACGCCGCACTCGTCGCAGACATCGTCGTGAAGTACGGGATGTTGTGCGTGATTGCGGCCCTACGCATGGCGTAGTCGTCGTACNGCGACTTCTTACCCATCGGCGTGTTGATGAGCATCGCCACCTCTCCAGACACGATCTGATCCACGATATGGGGCCGTCCTTCCCCGACCTTGAAAACTCGCTCGGCGGGAATCCCGAGGCGCGTCAGATGTTCGAACGTGCCTTTGGTCGCGCGGATTTCAAAATTCAGATCGTGGAGTCTCCTCAGGATCGGAGTGACCGTTGCCTTGTCCCGGTCGTTGACGGTGACGATNAGCACACCGCCCTTTACCGGGAGTAGGTTGTAGGACGACGCCTGAGCCTTGGCGATGGCCATCCCGAAGGAGTCGTCGAACCCCATGACCTCCCCTGTCGAACGCATCTCAGGTCCGAGCAGGATGTCGACTTCGAAGCGGGAGAAGGGGAAGACCGCCTCCTTCACGGCCACTCCGGCCACGGGTGGCTCGTCCGGAACGTCCATATCCGCGAGTTTTTCACCGGCCATCAGGCGGGCGGCCAGGCGAGCCAGTGGCACGCCTGTCGCCTTGCTCACGAAGGGCACCGTTCTCGAAGCGCGTGGGTTGACCTCCAAGACGTATACAACNCCGTCGCGGATGGCGTACTGGACGTTGAGGAGGCCCACCACCCCGAGCTCCAGCGCGAACCGGCGGGTCTTCTCCCGAATCTCCTCCAACTCTGCCGCTCCCAGCAGGTAGGGAGGGAGCACACACGCCGAGTCACCGGAGTGGACCCCGGCGTCCTCGATGTGCTGCATGATGCCGCCGATCACAACGTCCGTACCGTCCGACAGCGCGTCGACGTCGGCCTCGAACGCGTCCTCGATAAAACGGTCGATGAGGACCGGGTGATCCGGAGAAGCCCGAACGGCGCGCTCGAAGTAGTCCTTGAGCGAGGCCTCATCGTAGACGATTTCCATGGCGCGACCCCCGAGTACATAACTCGGGCGCACGAGCACCGGGTACCCGACGTCCTCGGCCACGGCGAGGGCCTGCTCTTCGCTGGCAGCCATTCCGTTCGTGGGTACCGTGGCTTCGACGATCCTGCAAACCTCCTCGAAGCGGCCCCGGTGCTCGGCCCGGTCGATGGCATCCACCGACGTCCCGAGGATCCGAACCCCTGCCGCCTCCAGCCGTCCAGCCAGATTCAAAGGCGTCTGGCCACCGAGTTGAACCACCACACCGAGGGGCTGCTCCCGCTCGACGATCTCGAGGACGTCCTCAAAAGTGAGCGGCTCGAAGTAGAGNTTGTCGCTCACGTCGAAGTCGGTCGACACGGTCTCGGGATTGGAATTGACCATGATCGTCTCATACCCGGCATCGCTGAGCGCCAGCACCGCCTGCACGCAACAGTAGTCGAACTCGATCCCCTGCCCGATACGGTTCGGTCCACTCCCGAGAACGATGATCTTCTCGCGATCCGATGGTTTCGACTCGTCCTCATCTTCATACGACGAGTAGTAATACGGCGTTTCCGCGGGGAACTCTCCGGCACAAGTATCCACCACGTTGTACGTCGGACGAATGTCCCACTCCCAACGCCTGTTGCGCACCTCGTCCTCCTTCTCGGAACGAAGGTCTGCGAGTTGCACATCGGAGAACCCGTTTCGTTTCATGAGCCTGAGCTCGGCGGGCCCTACGGAATCCAGCTCCCGATACCAGGCTTCCTGATGCACGATCTCGAGAAGTTGATACAAGAACCACGGATCGATCCCCGTTGCTTCTTGGATCTCATCCACCGGGAGTGTTCCCTCTAGCGCCCGTTTGAGCTGGAACGGCCGTTCCGCGGTTGGGCNACGGAGGGCGGCGAGCAAAAGCTCGGGATCGTCCGATGAGAGTCCGTCGTCCTCGAGCCGGTCGCCCACGACCCAGCCGTTCCGCCCGATTTCCAGGCCACGAACGCCCTTCTGCCACGCGGACGCGAAAGTCCGCCCAATCGCCATGGTCTCCCCGACCGCCTTCATCTGCACNCCGAGCACCGGATTCACTTCGGGGAATTTCTCGAAGGCAAAACGCGGGAACTTCACGACCACGTAGTCGAGCGTCGGCTCGAACGAAGCNGGCGTAGTCTTGGTGATGTCGTTGGGCAGCTCGTGAAGCAGGTAACCCACAGCGAGCTTGGCCCCAATCCGGGCGATCGGAAACCCGGTGGCTTTGGACGCGAGCGCCGAGGAGCGGGAAACCCTCGGATTCATCTCCACGATGAGCATCTCTCCGGTCTGTGGATCCACGGAGAACTGGATGTTACAGCCCCCGGCCTCGACACCGATCTCCCGGATGATCGCGATAGCCGCGTCTCGCATGCGCTGATACTCGACGTCCGTGAGCGTCTGGGCGGGGGCCACCGTAATCGAGTCTCCCGTGTGGACCCCCATCGGATCGAAGTTCTCGATGGAACACACGATGATCACGTTGTCCGAGGCATCCCGGACGACCTCGAGTTCGTATTCCTTCCACCCGATGACGCTCCGGTCGATGAGCACCTCGGTAATGGGCGACGTGTCCAAACCGCGAGTGACGGCCACTTTAAGCTCGTCCGCGTTGTACGCTATGCCGCCACCCGTACCGCCCAGCGTGAAGCTGGGGCGGATGATAGCCGGGTANCCCGTCTCTTCGACGATGGTCATCGCCTCGTCCACCGTGCGGGCGAAGCCGCCGTGCGGAAGTTCCAACCCGATACGGACCATGGCCGCAGCGAACTCCTCCCGGTCCTCAGCCATCCGAATGGACCGGGCGTTCGCTCCGATCAGCTCGACGCCGTGTTTTTCGAGCACCCCGTCGCGATCCAGGTCCATGGCGATATTGAGCGCGGTCTGTCCGCCCATGGTGGGCAGTAGAGCGTCGGGCTTCTCGCGCTCGATCACGCGTTCCACCCAGTCGGGTGTGAGTGGTTCGATGTAGGTGCGGTCCGCCAGANCCGGGTCCGTCATGATCGTGGCGGGGNTGGAATTGACCAGCACCACGCGATAGCCCTCTTCCTTCAGGGCGCGAACCGCCTGGGTACCGGAGTAGTCGAACTCGCACGCCTGACCGATGACGATTGGGCCTGAACCCAGGACGAGGATGGACTCGAGGTCAGAGCGTCTAGGCAACGGAAAACACGGAGGATAGAAGGGTGATCGAACAGGGGCGTGGGCCGCTAGGTCGGCTGATCCACGGGGTAAGAAGCGGAGCAGACATCACGGCGAAAGGTATCTCAAACGGCACTTCCGGCAAGCGCCGTTGGCACGGGCCGCCCCTCAGTCTCCCTTATCGGACTCCTTACGGACTGCGGTGGACAGCGCTAAGAAGAATCCACCCCAAACGAACCCAAGAATGAGCACCATCGTGACTATGGCCGAAGTTGTCATGAGGCCATTTTCCAAGGAGAAGACGCTGGGCGCAAGGAGTAGCTTATGAGCCACACACAGGTGGCGTTGAGCGCCGAAGCCACGTTCATCGGTTTAGGGTCACCTCGATCCCAGTGAGGTCGACGATCGCCGCGTCGTTGTCGTCCACCGCCTCGACGACAACCACGGTCAGCGCGGGGGCCAGGACATCATCCACGGCCACCTGAAATCGGATCTGATCGGGATCGGCCGCGACCACCACAACCCGGTGCACNTGGGTCGCGAGCTCGGCGGAGAAGACCCGGGTTTGGCCGACCTCCGAGAACCCCTGGACCCCTGGCCCACAGGTAGTCCGTCGCAAAGAGCGGTCCTTCTCAAAGGGGGGATCTCCCACACCTCCTCAAATATCTACCCTTAGGAGATCCTCCTAAGGGCGATCCACCGCTCGGACTCCCAAAACGTCGGCTATGTTGCGCATCCCGTCGATCACGTTCTGTATGTGCTCGCTACGTTCGATCCCCAAAAACTCGACACCACGGGCCACGTCGTCACGGTTCACCCCCGCCGCGAACGACTTGTCCTTCAACTTCTTGGTGACCGACTTGGGCTTGAGGTCGTCGATCCCGTTGGGCCTCACTAGACAGCAGGCATAAACCAACCCTGAAAGTTCATCGCAAGCAAAGAGGACCCGATCGAACAGTGCGTCTGGCTCCACACCCGTCCGCTCGGGTGCGTGGGCGGCAATGGCCTGGAGAATCGCCTCCGGGTAACCGAGATCCTTCAGATCGGCGAGCCCCCGATGGGGGTGTTCATCCGGATACTTCTCCCAATCGAGGTCGTGGAGGAGTCCTGCCGTTCCCCAAAGGTCTTCATCCTCACCGTGGATTCGGGCGTAGTGCCGGCAGGAAGCCTCCACCGCCAGCATGTGTTTTCTCAGACCGTCGTTTTCGACCCAACTCTCGAGAAGAGCCACTGCCGAGTCTCGGTCGGGNATCTCTGCGCTCATGTTCGACTCCGTTTGGTTCGGGCGAATACACCCACGACGAATACACAGTCGTCCGGTCGTGTCAGACCCTCGAGGAGGGACACAGATGGGACATCACACACGCCTCACACCTCGGCCGTCTCGCAATACAAACCTGGCGCCCGTGGAATATCAGCAAGTGGGACAACAAGGTCCAACGCCCCATCGGGAACAGCGCCATGAGGTCTCCCTCCACCTTCTCGGGGGTCTTCTCTTTGCTGAAAGAGAGGAGCGTTGAGAGTCGTTTCACGTGGGTGTCGACGACGACNCCCTCGTCGATTCCGAACGCGTTCCCCAAGACTACGTTCGCGGTCTTCCGCCCCACACCCGGCAACTCCGTCAGCTCCTTCATCGTGCGGGGAACCTCACCACCGTGTAGTTCGGTGACGCCCTGCGCAAAACCGATGATATTCTTCGTTTTGTTTCGGTAGAACCCGGTGGAGCGGATGATCTCCTCCACATCCTCCGGCCGGGCTTCGGCAAGGTGGGCGGGCGTCGGGTACCTCTCGAAGAGGGTTGGTGTGACCATGTTCACCCGCACGTCGGTCGTCTGTGCGGAAAGGATCGTCGCGACCCCCAGTTGATGGGCGTCGGTATGCACCAGGGCGCAATGAGCGTCAGGGTACTCCTCCGCCAGCAGCTCGAATACCTCGGCGGCACGCTTCGTCCTGGCGCCCTTCGATTCCCTTGCCATGGTCCTCTATTTCGGGGTCGAAAGCTTCCGGGCCAACCAGCCATTGAGCAGCAAGAAGGCCGCGATGACGATCGCGAACTGAATCAGGACCGTTCCGATGTTGAACGGTGAGAAGAGCGTCCAAGTCGCTTCCAACGAATCACCTCTGGCCTGATACAACCACCATCCCATGAGCGCCACCGACTCCACGATCACCAGGCGAATGCTCCAGTCCCACCAAGCCCCGACGTGGATGTCCGAGTCCCCGGTGTTGATGTACTTCGCTCGCCACTCCGTCACGCCGTACTTGAGCACCGCGAATGCGAAGAAGAAACCGGAGAGCATCAAGCCCACACCCCACACCCAGTCCTGATTGGCGAAGAAGGGACCGGCGCCCGGTGTGTCCGTCCAATTGAGCGCGCTCGGCGCCCCAAAAGTGATGCCGGCTATGCCGACGATCGCGATCGCCCGTCCGCGCGTGAGGCCGAGATCGATCAAGATCCGACTGGCCAGCTCGATCATCGCCACGAGGGACGTCCAGGCGGCGAACACCAGTGCCAAGAAGAACAGGGACATGAAGAACCGGCCGCCAGGAATCTGACCGAAGAGCTGGGGCACCCAGATGAAGGTCAAACCTTCGTTGCCAGCCCCAACGATCTGGTCGGCCGCGTCGGGCATCACCGCGAACACGGTGCACAGCACCATGATGCCAGCGAGGAGTGACATGGCATTGTTGCCGAAGCCGATGACGAAGGCGTTGAGCGCCGTGTCCTCCCGGCTCCTCATGTAGATCGCGTAGGTGAGCACCAATCCCCAGCCAGCGCCGGTGTCCCACGCGTTCTGGGTCAGCGCTTCCAGCCAGATCCCGGAGTCTGCCAGGTCCGCCAGATGCGGCGTGAATAGGAACGCGAGTCCCTCCGTCGCCCCGGGGAGCGTGACCGCCCGGATCGTGAGGAGGATCACGAGGAGAATGAGACTGGGAATCAGGAACTTGGCTGCCGTCTCGATGCCCTTCACACCCTTCGACACGACGAAGAGTCCCATGCCCATGGCCACGACGTGGGTCACCAGCGCCGCCGGAGTGCCCGCGTATCCCTCCCAGAAGGCTTCCGGTACGGCCGAGGGGACGGCGCCGTTGACCGAGGCCAGGAAGAAACGGATGGTCCAACCCATCACCACGCTGTAATAGAACATGATGGCGGTCGCGACGAAGGCCACCCAAGCCCCCATCCAGGCGAATCCTGGACCGATCATCGTCACGAACGATCCGATGGCCCCGGAACGTGTCGCCTTCCCCATTCCGAATTCGAGGATCAGGAGTGGCACGGACCAGAGAAGCAGGAACACCGCCCACGCCACGAGGAACGAGCCTCCGCCATTGGATGCGGCGATCCGCGGAAAACGCCAGATATTCCCGGTGCCCACGGCCATGCCGAGCATNGCCAGGAGCATGCCCCAGCGTGAACTGAAGACTGTCGACGACAATCAGGCCTCCCGACTCAGGTGACAGATTCCCCGGCCAACCGCTCCTGGATCCAGCCCGGCACAGACTCGGCGCCGACGCGCACCTGCTCTAATGTGTCCCGATCCCGGATCGTGACCGTGCCATCTTCGGAGGTCTGCCCGTCCACGGTGATGCACCAGGGCGTGCCGGCCTCGTCTTGGCGCCGGTAGCGCCGACCGATGGAGCCCGCCGCATCGTAAAACGAGGGGATCGAACGGGACCTCAGATCGGCGTCCAGCTTCTGGGCGATCTCCGGCAGTCCATCCTTCTTGACTAGAGGAAATACGGCAGCCTTCAAGGGCGCGAGACCCGGAGCGAGCTTGAGGAGCACCCGCTCTTCCCCGTTAACCTCCTCCTCGGTGTAGGCGTCGACCAGCGCCACCAGGACCGTGCGGTCCACCCCCACCGCCGTCTCGACCACGTAGGGCAGGAAACGCTTCCCCGCCGCCGTATCGATGTACTCGAGGCGCTTGCCCGAGTACTCTTGGTGCCGTCCGAGGTCGAAGTCGGTCCGGTTGTGAATTCCCTCGAGCTCCGTCCACCCGAAGGGATGCTCGTACTCGATGTCGAACGCCTTCTTGGCATAGTGGGCAAGTTCGTCGGGTCCATGCTCGTGGAAACGAAGCCTCTCTTTGCGAATCCCGAGCGAGAGATGCCACTCCATACGGGCGTTCATCCAGTAGTCGAACCATTCGTCGTCCGTCCCCGGTTCCACGAAGAACTGGAGCTCCATCTGCTCGAACTCCCGCGTCCGGAAGATGAAGTTTCCAGGCGTGATCTCGTTCCGGAACGCCTTCCCGATCTGTGCGATTCCAAACGGGATCTTCTGGCGCGCCGACGTTTGAACGTTCAGGAAGTTCACGTAAGAACCCTGCGCCGTCTCGGGCCGCAGGTAGATCACCGACGCGTCCTCCTCCACCGGGCCCATGAACGTCTTGAACATGAGGTTGAAGAGGCGCGGTTCACCGAACGTGTCCTTGGTCCCGCAAGTGGGACACTGGCCTCCTGCAACCTCAGGGAGATCCGCCCGGAAGCGCCGGTGGCAGCTACCGCACTCCACGAGAGGGTCCGTGAAGCCGTCCACATGCCCCGAGGCTTCCCAAACCTTGGGATTCATCAGGATCGACGCGTCGAGGCCCTCGACGTCGTCACGCTGATGCACCATCGTGCTCCACCAACGCTCCTTGACGTTGCGTTTCAGTTCGATGCCTAGCGGACCATAGTCCCATACTGACCCGGTTCCCCCGTAGATCTCGGACGACTGAAAGATGAAGCCACGGCGCTTGGCCAAGGACGTGAGCTTGTCCATCACAGAACTTTCAGCCATCGTGGTCGTCCAGGGAGTTGGGGTGTCGCGGTGAATCGAAGCGATGGAAGCTAGATCAGCGCGCCCGCCGCATCAACCGATCAAGAGGGCTGACGAAGAAAGAACCCCGAGAAGGGAAAGCGGGTATACGCCCCCGAAGCTCGGAGTTGTGTTCTCAGGAGTGTTTCGATGATAACGCTGACAGATAAAGCGCTCGAAGTGGTTCGCGGTTATATGGACTCGGGTGACGGTGAGTTCACGGCCCTGCGGATCGGAATTTCCGGCGGCACACCTTTGGCGCCCGACTTCGAGCTCACGCTCGTCGGACCGGACGACATTCGTGAGAGCGAACAAGAGGTGGATGTGGGCGAGTTGACGATCGTCGTCCAGGAGGAGTACGTGCCCCGCCTCGAGGGAGCGACTGTGGATTTCGTCCAGCGCGTGAATGAAAGCGGCTTCGAGGTAAAGCTGGCGGAGGCTGCTAAGCCCGCCCCACCGACCTTGGAGGGGTCATTCGCCGAACGGGTAAAAACCGTCCTCGACACGGAGATCAATCCGGCCATCGCCTCGCACGGAGGCACCATCGCGCTGGTGGGTGTCGAAGACACCGAGATCTACCTGGAGATGGGCGGCGGATGCCAAGGGTGCGCCATGTCACGCATGACGCTCCGCCAGGGAGTCGAGCGTATGGTCCGCCAAGCGGTGCCCGAGGTAACGGTCATCCACGACGTGACCGACCACGCGTCGGGCGAGAATCCGTTCTTCGAGGGGCCGACGGTCTAAACTTCCTAGTGACCCCCTACCGCCTGTGGTGATATACGGCGTAGCACTGCTTGCGGGGTGCATGCTGGTCGGCGCGTTCATAGGGGAGCTGATTGGGCTGCTGATTGGCATCGACGCGAATGTCGGCGGTGTCGGTATCTCCATGTTGCTCTTGATCGCGGTTGCCGCCAAAGGGCAGGCCAGCGGTCGCCTCCGCCCCATCTCCCAGTCGGGCATCATTTTCTGGAGTGGAATCTACATCCCGGTAGTGGTGGCGATGGCGGCTAGCCAGAACGCGGTGGCTGCGGTAAGAGGCGGAACCGCTGCCGTGCTTGCCGGAGTCCTTGCCGTTGCCGTCAGCTGTGCCCTGGTACCGGTACTCAGTCGCATCGGCGGTGAACCGCCGCCGCCGTTGGAGCCCGTCGGCGGCCAGCCACCGCCGCCGGTGCCCGACACAGATGTCGAGCAGAGCGCATGACTGAGGTCATGGATCTCGTGGCGGACGTAATGAGTCGATATGGCCTGATCACTGCCTTCGCCATCGTGGGGATCACGGTGTGGGTCTCCTATCAGCTGTCCGCGCGCCTGACCAAAGGGAAGCTTCACGGGTCGGCTATCGCCATCATGCTCGGCTTGCTGGCGGCATACGTTGGCGGTGTCGTTACCGGAGGGGCCCGCGGCATCGCCGACATCGAGGTGTTGGCTGGTATCGGATTGATGGGCGGCGGCATGCTTCGGGACTTCGCGATTATCGCCACCGCTTTCGGAGTGAATACACGGGAGTTGGCGCGTGCCGGAGCGGCTGGGGTCATCTCTCTTTTTGCCGGCGTGTTCGTGTCGTTTGGGATCGGCGCGGCGGTTGCCTACGCTTTCGGCTATACCGATGCCGTGAGTATGACCACGATAGGCGGCGGCGCGGCAACGTACATCGTGGGGCCCGTTACCGGCGCAGCCATTGGGGCCAGTTCGGATGTGATCGCTCTCAGTATTGCCGCGGGGCTCATCAAATCCATGCTGGTTATGGCTGGGACACCGTTTGTCGCACCACTCATCGGATTGAATAATCCGCGTTCGGCCATGATTTATGGTGGCCTCATGGGTACGACGAGCGGAGTGGCCGGGGGGCTGGCCGCCACCGACGAACGTCTGGTCCCGTATGGCGCGATGACCGCGACCTTCTATACTGGCTTGGGTGCCCTACTGGGCCCTTCGGTGATTTTTGTGGCCATCAGGGCGATCATGGGCTAACCGCTTCTGTCCGACATGACGCCGCTGGATCATCTTCAACCGCCTTCCAGGAGATACCCAAGGCATGCCTGAACTTGAACAGGTTCGGCGCGCGCAGAGTTTCGGGGCACGGGTCGCCGTGACCTCAAATGGTCACGATCACTCGTACGACTCGCTGCTCTCCGTATCGGAGGCCATAGCCGCCAGTCTGCTCGACAGGTCGGCCGACTTAGGTGAAGAGCGAGTCGCCTTTCTCATCCCGGCGAGCTTTGAGTACGCTGCTGTCCAGTGGGGCATCTGGAGAGCCGGTGGCGTCGCCGTGCCACTGAGCTTGTCCGCGGCGGACCCCGAACTCGAACATGTGATCACCGATGCCCAGGTCGATCGAATCATCGTACCCGAGGACTCGGTCGAAAAGCTCAGGCCACTTTGTGATCGGCTTTCGAAGCCACTACTCACCGTCGAGCAGATCTCATCGGGGCAGTCCGTGCCGTTACCAGAGCTGGACCCACAGAGGCGGGCGATGATCCTCTACACCAGCGGCACGACCAGCAAGCCCAAGGGTGTGGTGAGCACGCACGAGAACATCCAGGCCCAGATCACGACGCTGGTAGAAGCCTGGGGCTGGCTATCGGAAGATTCGATTCCACTATTTCTGCCGCTTCATCATGTTCACGGGATCGTCAACGTGCTGAGCTGCGCCTTGTGGTCGGGGGCCAGGGTGGACTGTTTCGAGTCCTTCGATGCACAGGCGATCCTGGAGCGCGTGGCCAGCAAGGAGTATTCGGTCTTCATGGGGGTGCCGACCATCTACGTCAAGCTGATCCGGATCCTGGAAGATGCCCATGACGGGGATCGAAAGCGCTACACCGATGGATTCGGCCAGATGCGACTGATGGTGTCGGGTTCTGCCGCGTTACCGGCCAGTGTACATGAACAATGGACGCAGTTGACCGGCCAGAAACTTCTCGAGCGTTATGGCATGACGGAAATCGGCATGGCCCTCTCCAACCCCCTCCAAGGGGAGCGCAGGCCAGGTGCCGTCGGGGCACCACTGCCTGGCGTCACGATCCGATTGATCAGTGAAGCCGGCGAGTTGATCGAAGGTGAGAACGAACCCGGAGAGATTCAGGTTCGCGGGCCTGCAGTGTTCTCCGAGTATTGGGACAAGCCCGACGTGACGCGGGAATCTTTCGTGGACGGTTGGTTCCGTACGGGAGACATGGCGGTCTTGGAGGACGGGTATTACCGCATCATGGGTCGCCTGTCGGTGGACATCATCAAATCAGGCGGATACAAGCTCTCAGCCCTGGAAATCGAGGCTACCTTGCTGACTCATCCGGCGATCAGCGAGTGTGCCGTAGTTGCCTTGCCGGACGATACCTGGGGGGAGGTGGTGGCCGTTGCCATCGTGTCCCGTGACGGGGAGNACATCGAACTCCCGGCACTGAAGGAGTGGGCCACGGAGCGNATGTCCGCGTACAAGATTCCCAAGTCGCTGTTGCTGTTGGAGGATTTGCCNAAAAACGCCATGGGCAAAGTGACCAAGCGTGCCGTTCAAGATCTTTTCGACTGAACCGATCAGCGAGCAAACCATGGACCATCTGAATCGTCGAGATTTCGTCAGAAAGGCGGGTCTCGGCGCCGCCGGAACCGGCATTATGGCTAGTTGCGGGGGCACCGAAACACAGGATGCCAACGAAGACGGCGTCGTCTCTGGCCCCCGAGTCAGCTGGCGCATGGCCACGAGCTTCCCCACGAGCGTGGAGATTCTCCATGGGGCGGCGGTCCTCGTCGCGGATCGGGTGGCGGCCCTTACGGGCGGACGCTTCACCATCCGCGTATTCCCAGCCGGCGAAATCGTCCCCGCGCTTCAGGTGATGGACGCAGTGGAGTCCGGCACCGTACACGCCGGCCACACCAGCGACTACTACTACATCGGCAAGCATCCGGCGCTCGCGTTCGGAACCGCCGTTCCGTTCGGGTTGAACGCGCGGCAGCAAACGGCGTGGCTACACCAGGGGGGTGGGGTGGAACTGCTCCGGGGGATCTACGCGGACTTTGGGATGACCGCGATTCCGTGCGCCCAGACAGGAGCCCAGTTTGGCGGATGGTTTCGTAATCCCGTCGAGACGCTTGCCGACCTGGAGGGCGTGCGTATGCGCATTCCCGGACTCGCCGGAGAGATCATGGCACGTCTCGGCGTTCAGGTGCAGGTCCTCGGCGCCCCCGACGTCTACCCGGCTTTGGAGCGGGGCGTGATTGACGCCGTGGAGTGGGTCGGACCCTTCGACGATGAAAAGCTCGGCTTCCACCAGATCGCGAAGAATTACTACATCCCCGGGTGGTGGGAGCCGGGCCCGTCGACCTCGCTCCAGATCGGCCTCGACGCCTGGAACGACCTGCCGCCGTCCTACCAAGCCGCGCTTGAGAGCGCGTGTAACGACGCCACGCTCATGAGCATGGGCCGGTATGACGTGGAGAATCCCAAGGCCTTGGCGCGTCTCATCAACGAACATGGCGTGACCTTGAGGAGGTTCTCGGATGAAATCCTCGAGGCCGCCTGGACCGAAAGCGAAGCCTACCTCGAGGAACAAGCCGCCGCGAACGAAGACTTCCGGAGGATTTACACGTCGTGGAAAGAATTCCGGGACGAGAGCTTTCCGTACTTCGCCGGCAACGAACTGATGTACTCCGAATTCGCGTTCCCCAGAACGTAGAGGTCGGCTACCGAAGTACCCAGACGACCAGCCCACCGAGCACGACCAACTGTATCACGATGAATGGAATGACCCCCCGGTAAATCGTGGTCGTAGGAATGCTCGGCGGTGCCACCCCCCTCAGGTAGAAGAGTGAGAAGCCGAACGGCGGTGTGAGGAACGAGGTCTGGATGTTCACGGCCAGTATGATCCCCAACCACGTCAGATCGAGTCCCAGAATCTGGGCGGCTGGCACGATCAGGGGCACGATGATGAAGGCGATCTCGAAAAAATCGATGAAGAAGCCCAGCCCGAAGACGATCACGTTGACAACGAGGAGGAAGCCCAGTGATCCACCGGGGAGGTCGGTCAGCACGCCGGCGATCCAGAGGTCACCCTCGAGCCCACGGAATACGAGCGCAAAAGCGGTCGAGCCGATCAGCAGGAACATGACCATGATCGTGAGGCGCGTGGTGTCGGCCATGGCGGCCTTCAGCGCCTTGACGGACAGGCGTCGGTGCAGAGTAGCGAGTCCCATGGCGCCCAGCGCACCCAAGGAGCCGGCCTCGGTCGGTGTGGCCACACCTGCGAAGATGCTGCCCAGCACCACCAGAATCAGCACCAAAGGTGGGAGCATCGAGCCCACCACACGACGGAGTAGCTCGGTGCCGGGAATGTCGAGGAATTCCTCCGGCATGGCGGGTGCCGCATCAGGACGCGCGATGGCGACGCCGGTCACGTAGACCATATAAGCTCCCGTGAGGATCAGCCCCGGGACCAGGCCCGCACGGAAGAGCGCGCCGACCGACACGCCCATCTGATCNCCGAGCACGATCAACACGATGCTCGGAGGAATGATTTGCCCCAGCGTGCCGGCCGCGGCGATGACCCCGACCGTCAGTTCGTCCTTGTAGCCGTTTCTCATCATGACTGGGAGTGAGATCAGCCCCATCGCGGTCACTGACGCACCGACCACGCCGGTCGCCGCCGCCANAAGCGCACCCACACCGATCACGCCGATGGCCAACCCCCCCCGGAACCGGCCGAATAGAATGCCGATCGTCTCGAGAAGATCCTTGGCCAAATCGGACTTCTCCAGGACCGTGCCCATGAAGATGAAGAACGGAACGGCCAGGAGCGTCTGGTTCCCCATGATTCCAAAGATCCGGTCGGGGAGAGCCCGCAAGAGGACGAGATCGAAGTGCCCCACCCATGTCCCGACCAGGGCGAAGACCAAAGCGGTGCCAGAAAGCGCAAAAGCGACCGGGTACCCCGTGAANATGAAGGCGAGCGCCCCCACGAACATGACCGGACCCCAGATTTCTCCCATTGGAAGGCCGGCCTACCTAAACGGTTTCGGTCGGCGAACCCGACTCGCTCGGCGAACCCGGCCCGTCCGCCCTGGCAGACCCCCNCACCGGTTCAGCCANGATCGCGGCGTTCTTCACGATCTGGCTCAACGCTTGAAGGAGCAGCAGNAANAACGACACCAGGACNACTGNNTTGATCGGATAACGTGGCAACCCACCGGGATCGGCCGACGTCTCGAGGATGGTCCAGCTACGGACAACCCACCCCCACGAGATCCAAAACATCAGCACGGCAAAGGGGACCAGAAAAAGGACCGACCCGGTCAGGTCGATCCAGGCNCGCGCCCGNCGNCNCAGGCGNGCGTACATCACGTCCACNCGAACGTGGTANTCGTGATTCAGCCCGTAGGCGGAACCCATCAGGAAGATGAGGCTGAAGAAGTACCACTGAAGATCCAGATATGCGTTCGAGCTGAGCGACATGCCCGTGTATTGATCCGNGTAGCGGGCGATGGCGTTGAATGCTCCGATGACCACCATCACCAGCGCGAGCCACTGGATGGCCGAACCGATCCGGTCGTTGAGCCGGTCGATCGCGGCGGAGATTCGCTGGAGTGCCGTCACCCGTCGGTCACCNTCCTCAGAAGGCCCTCGCGGCCCCGCCACCATCACCCAGCTGCTCCATGATGGCCTTGCCGATCTTTCTCAGGGTCTCCANCCCNTGCACGTCGTGCGGCAGAAGGTTCAGATAGATCCGCCGGAGCCCCGCAAAAGTCTGGTCGATCTCGGCCCTGTACTCGTCCTCCTGGAGCCGGCGNTCCCGGAGGAATTCACCGTCGGCCTCGGGCGGCAACAAGCGGTTCACGATCATGCCGGTAATCGGAATGTTGAATTTGTCGAGTAAGTCCAACGTCTTCTTGCTCTCGAGAATCGGGAGCCGCTCCGCGTTGATCACGAGTAGAAACGCCGTGATAGCCGGGTCGGTCAGGAGTTCGCGGGCTCGATGGAATTTCCTGCGTCGGGTCAGCAAGATGTCCTGGATGCGACCGTCGCGGCTGTCGTCCGGCTCCTCCTTCGACCCACCGATCATCCCGAACTCGTCCTCCCTCGAGTGATCGCGGCCGAACACCTTGAGCAGCTCTCCCAGCTTCCGCGACCGGTCTCGATGGCCGAGCATTCCATCACTCCAGGCGCCCAACACCTCGGGCAGAGAGAGGAGGCGAATCGTGTGGCCGGACGGGGCGGTGTCGAATATCAGCAGGTCGAAGNGGCTCCTCGCTTCCGCCATCAAGTCGGCCATACGCTCGAGCAGAGCGGCCTCCATCGTACCCGGGGAATGGCGAGCGAGCTCGAGTTGACGATCGATCTCCCTGTACATCTTCGGCGCGACCAGCGACTTCATGCTCATCTTGACCGTCGCGATGTGGCTCTCGGCTTCGGCCTCCGGATCGATCTCCAGACCCAGGAGGTTGGGGCCGAGGGAGGTCTCTTCGTTTCCGATCTGCGTATCGAAAACGTCGCCGAGCGAGTGCGCAGGGTCCGTCGAGACGAGCAGTGTGGAACGGCCCGACTCGGCCGCCATCAATGCCAGCGCACCGGCAGTCGTGGTTTTGCCGACACCACCCTTCCCGCCCACAAAAATGATGCGCCGGTCGAAGAGCTGGTCCACGGTTAGGAGTCTGTTGAAGCGCCCGCGCTAAGGACCCTCAACAACATCTGAAGTCGTCGAGAGGCGAATGCTCCATACCCGCTCGTTTGTGCCACTCGTGAAACCGCTCCAGCATGATCGGCTGCAGCTCGAGCGTGTAATAGGTAGCCGGATTCGGGACGCCCATCATCTCCGAGAAGACGAGCAGCATGAAGAGATCGTCCTGCTCGCGCTTCGCACGTGCGACCGCACCCCGGTAGGGCACGTTGTAGGCCTCGGAAGCCAGATACGCAAAACGGCGAAACTTCTTCTTGATGTCTGCCCAGCTCATTCTCAGCCCAACCCGTCCGTAATAGCCAATCCCTCCGTACAGCCCGACGTTCCGTCCAACGGCCGTTCCGCCTAGCCAGGCCAGTCAGTCTGGCTCAGCTCCGACGAAGACTCGACGGCCGACTTCTCCCGCCAAAAGGCTGACCACGACTCGAGGAGCACGAAAATGGCCATGATGATGATGATGACGTCCACCACCCCCAGCAGGTAGTTCGGGTCTGTGTAAAACAGACCCCACAACTGGTACACCGCCGCGGCCAGCGCCATCAGTGTCACAAACACCATGGGCACGAGCGTGAAGATGTACCGCCGCCCGAGCTTGACCAACATGACGCTGAGCACGAGTAGCGTCAGGCCGGCCAGCAACTGGTTCGTGGTGCCGAAAAGAGGCCAGATGGTCATGCCGCCCTGACCGTCCCTACCACCCGCTCCGAACGCGAGCGCGAGGCACGCCGCCACGGCCGCGAAGGTCGCGATGTATCCGTTCTGCAACGTAGGAATCTTGTAGGTGGTTCCCACTTCCTGGACGATGTAACGCTGGAGGCGCACCCCGGTGTCCATCGTGGTTCCGGCGAACAGAACGGCCATGACCGCAAGNAGCGTCTGCGCGAATTCCCTGGACAGTGGCGTTCCGTCCGAAACAATCTGCGACCCGCCGGCGACGAACGTGGAGATGCCGAGCGTGCCGGGGAAGCCAGCGGACGTCGCATCCGTGTATACCGCCTGCCAGTCGCCGAGCGAAGCGAATCCTGCGCTGACGGCGATGATCGTGACGAGGGCGAGAAGTCCTTCCCCAGATGAACCCAGATAACCCACGAAGCGGGCGTCCGGCTCCTTATTCAACTGCTTGGAGGTAGTACCGGACGCCACCAGGCCATGGAAACCGGAGAGAGCCCCGCATGCAATTGTCACGAAAAGCAGAGGCAACAAGGGCGGCGTTCCATCGGGAACGACCGTGTTGTACATCGGTGCGACGACCTCAGGATTTGCAANGAACACGGCGCCGAACAACAGGGCCAGCCCAANGATGAGCTGAATNCCGTTGATGNAGTCTCTCGGCTGAAGCAGTAACCAAACGGGAAGCAGCGACGCGATCGTGGCGTAGATGAAGAGGATTANGATCCACTGCGGAGCCGCTCCGAGACCCATGAANGTCTCCGGGAGCGCGACCGGAACCGCGTCTCCCACCCAAATCACCGCATAGAGGATGATGGTGCCAATGATCGNCGGCCACAGGATCGGCACCTTCACCTTATAGATCAGCACGCCGATCACCACNGCTACGGCGATGGCGNTCCACGCCGGAATCACGCTGCTGGGTGTNNCCACGAAGGCGTTGGAGATCGCTACCGCAAACACGGCGTTGACCATCATCAGGAGAAAGAAGATGACGATCATGAACAGCGTGCGTGCGCGGACACTGACGACGTCACCGGTGAGCGATCCAATCGACCGTCCNTGGTTACGGACGCTCGCCCAGATCGCACCAAAGTCGTGCACACCGGCNAAGAATACCGTGCCGCCGATGACCCAGATGAACGCGGGCAGCCAACCCCAGATGACTGCGATGGCCGGTCCGATGATGGGCGCAGCACCNGCTACGGNNGTGAAGTGGTGGCCCNACAGAACGANCNTGTTCGTCGGAATGAAGTCGACGTCGTCNCGCAGCGTGTGCGCCGGCGTCTCGAAGTNCGGATCGAGNTGATAGATCTTTTCGGCGATGAACTTCGAATAGAANAAATAGCCGAGAGCAATGGCTATCATGCCGATAAGTGCCGGGATAATTGCGCTCATTATTCAACCAGGCTCTAAGGTGGACAACCCGGGGTTTCCATCCCTCACCTGAGGGATGGAGGCCGCCCCGACGTCGGTCGCTCATGGCAACCGGGCGGCAATGTAGGGGAAAAAGTCGCTCCCGTCAGCCCTGCGTGTGAAGGAAGTCGGTAAAGCCAGCGTCGTAGTCGGAAAGTCCGTTCTGCCCGGTCATCTTCATACGCTCCTCCATGACCGGTTTCATGACTGTCCATACGGCCCGCTCGTAGGCCGAGGGCTCGGGCCGAATCGCGTGGAAGTCCTTCGCGAGTTCCTCCCGCAGACGCGACTCGTCCACGAGGCGGTGGTAGTCCTCCATCTCTCCATCCGCCAAGACCTTCAGGTTGCGGTGGAGGCGTTCGGAGCGGGCCGCCTGCACCAGGACCGGGTCGTCCGAGGTGCTGAGTGCTAGATAGGCGATGGCCTGCGCCTGAAGCTCCTTGTAGTAGCCTTTTCTGTGGCAGAACTCGTGGGCAATGATGTGCGGCTCGAAGATGCCGGAGTCCCGGAAAATCGTGACGTCACCGGAAAGGATGTCGCAAGCACCCAAGGCGAAGGGGAACAGGATCTTCGCGAGAGCAACGCCGCGTACTTCGTCGCTCGTCTCGACGCGTTGACCGGTGATNGAGGCGATGTAGGTCGTCAGNTGCTCGTTCACGACCTTNGCCAACTCTCCACGCGAAAGCTCTATCGGCTGGTANTCACGGTTCAGCACCGCAACCAGATCCTTGACCTCTTCTTGCCGCTCCTCTTCGGTCATCGACTTGAGATTCGACGGGTCCTGACCGAAGGCCTCCTCGAAGTCGATCGGGCGGGCCTCCTTCCGGGCAAGCCAGTCACCCAACGCGCTCCCCGCGTATGCGCCCAGGGCGACGGCTTGTACGATGCGGCCGGGCCCGCTCGCCCTGAACAGCAGGCGCGACGCCAAGGGCGCCAGCATGAATACGTCGGCCAGCGGGAGCGGCGCATANGTCGCTTTGTTGGGAATTTCTACGCGATCTACAGTCACACNTANCTTNCCCTCTTATTCGGTCTTCACTTTCTAACGTCNGTCGAACGCCNTCAGNGCACCTACGTGTCCAGTGCCCTGAAGNTTCTCGTACCANTATCGGTCCCGGTAGNTCCCATGGGAAAGGTGTTGAAGACGGACGNCAGGCCGAGTTGCGGAGCAGTNCGCTGACGGTANAATGGTTCCAAATGTTGTCGATTCCCCTCGCCCTGCTCCTCCTTCCCGGCNTTGGTCTGGCTCAGGGTGTGGAGCGCGACGCCTGGTTTCCGGACNCGGAATACTTCTCCCGCCCGACCGCTTCGGTCCGTGAGCCGACGTTCGCGGTGGGGGTTCTGTGGAGCGATGTGTTCCGAGACCGCGCCGAGACCGCCGAACGCCCACCGTTCGCCCTCCAGGGTGGAAGCGGGCCGGAGACCGACGTCCAAGGAGAGGCCGCTTTGGGCGGCAACGTCCGGATCTGGCANCCGGCGCAATGGGCCGGCGGCGGTCTGACGCTGGGAATTCAGGCCGGCGTCTTCGGCCGCTTCCGCNTGGAAGTCTCGGGCAACGACCTCGTGGCCTCNGACTGGATCGTGGCTCTCCCGGCGGAGATCGCGCGCGGGCCATGGTCTGGCCGTCTGAGCCTGCAGCACTGGAGCACTCACATTGGCGACGAGCTTCTCGAGCAGGGGGTGGCGCGCATCGACTTCACGACCGAAACATTGGAACTCCTGGTGGCCTATGGCCCCGGCGATTTTCGGTTCTACGGAGGCGGAAGCTTGGTGGTCCGCTCGAGCCTCGAGAACGAGGCTCAGTTGGGCCCAGATTTCTCCGACGACGCGCTGATCCGGTTCGGCGCTGACGGCCGTGTTCGTCCCTGGGCCCGGGACGAAGTGATGGTAGAAGGCGGAGTGGACTGGCAAAGCGCCGATCGCACAGGGTGGGCGAGCCAGCTTTCCGTCCGGCTCGGCCTCACGGTGCGGGACGGCCGACGTTCGGCCCGTTTGAGCGGCATCTACCACCGGGGGCCGTCCCCCATGGGCCAGTTCTTCCTCACGAACGAGCAGTATTGGGGAATCGAGTTGTTGCTCGAGCCCTAAGCGGCGTAGGTTCGTCCTCGAGAAGTCGTCCATCTCTGCCCTGGAGGCCTCCCATGACCTATTCGTTGCCTGAGCTACGGTCGCGTCCCACGCTTCTCGCCGGGTTCATGTCTCTCATGTTGCTCNCCTTCTCNNCGACNCTCGGCCTGGCGCAGAGTCTACCNGCGGANGGGACGACGGCCACGGCCCGGCTGGAAGCCTCACCTCGNCACGGAGAGTGGATCANNTACGACGCNGGCGGAGGGGACCAGGTGCAGGCCTGGGTCGCCTATCCCGAGAGAAGCGACCCNGCCCCNGTGGTCGTGGTTATTCACGATATACGAGCGATGTCCGACTGGGCACGGGCCGTGGGCGACCAACTCGCCGCAGACGGGTTCATCGCGATAGTGCCGGACCTCCTCTCCGGCAAGGGACCCGGGGGTGGCGGTACGGAATCGTTCTCCACCAATGAGGTCGGCCGAGCCATACGCGATCTCGCCGCCGCCGACGTCAACCGGCGCTTGAGGGCCGCGGCCGCATACGGTACTTCCCTTCCCTCCGCCACGGACCAGGTCGGCGTGGTCGGGTTCTGCTGGGGCGGTTCCACGAGCTTCGCCTTCGCGGTGGATTACGCGGATCTGGACGCTGCTGTCGTCTACTACGGCACGTCCCCACCCACGGAAACGCTGGCGAGCGTCCGGGCCCCTGTGCTCGGCCTCTACGGGGGAGCGGACAACCGGGTGAACTCGACGATCCCGGCGGCCCAAGCGGAGCTGGACCGCCTCGGCAAACGATATGAGGTGAACATCTACGACGGAGCCGGACACGGCTTCTTGGGCCGCCAAAGCGGCCAGGACGGGGCCAACCAAGCCGCCTCCGAAGGGGCTTGGCCGGCGACAATTTCATTCTTCCGCGAGTTGCTGGAGGACTGAGCGCGGAGGGAATGCCGGACACGAATCCAGTCCTCCACTTCGATTTCCGCCCTGGGGAAGCCGTTCGCCCCGGGGCGGGGTTTTCGGCAGTAACGCTCACCTTCCGCCAACCGATCGAGGTCATCTCCGCCCGTCGGCTCGAGGAAGTGGCCCCCGCCCTGGCCCGCGTGGAGGCGGCCGCCCTGGAAGGACACTGGGCCGCGGGCTTCGTTTCGTACGACGCGGCCCCGGCCTTCGACTCGGCGTTCCGGGTCAAGGAGAACGGGCCGCTCCCGCTCCTCTGGTTCGGCATCTTTGAGCGGCCCGCATCCCCGAAGAAGGCCGAACTGGAGGCCGCTTCCGGGGAGGACGCACACTTCGATCTGGGCCGATGGACGCCGGACGTCGAAGCCCCGGAGTACCATCACTGCATCGGGCTGATTCGTGACGCCATCCGAGATGGCGCCGTCTACCAAGTCAACTACACGGTCCGCCTGAGGGCCCCCTTCACCGGGGACACCCTGGCGCTCCACCGACGCCTGTGCGCAGCGCAAGGGTCTTCCTATTCCGCCTACCTCGACCTGGGCCGGTTCAACATCCTGTCTGCGTCCCCCGAACTCTTCTTCGAGCGACGCGGGTCGACCATCACGTGCCGCCCCATGAAGGGAACGGCACGCCGTGGGCGATGGAAGGAAGAGGACGAGGAAGCCGGCGCTCGCCTCCTCGCCTCCGAAAAGGACCGCGCCGAGAACGCCATGATCGTGGACCTGGTCCGGAACGACCTCGGGCGCATCAGCGAATTCGGATCCGTGCGGGCCCGCGACGTCTTCAAGTTGGAGGCGTACCGTACGGTGCATCAGATGACGAGCACGATCAAGAGCGATATGCGCGAAGGAACCACGCTCCTCGATCTCTTTCGAAGTGTCTTTCCGTGTGGATCTGTGACGGGGGCACCAAAGATCGCGGCGACGGGATTCATCACTGATCTCGAACGGGCTCCGCGAGGCGTCTACTGCGGTGCCATCGGCTACGTGGAGCCGGGGGGCGACTGTGTGTTCAATGTGCCGATCCGCACCGTGGTCGTGGACCGGGAACGGGGGGAAGCCGAATACGGAGTCGGCGGCGGTATCACTTGGGATTCCTCCACAGCCGAAGAGTACGCGGAGGTGCTCGCCAAAGCCGAGATCCTCAAGGCCGAGTGGCCCGAATTCTCGCTCCTGGAGACGTTTCGCTCAGATCGCCCGACCGATGGTCCGAGTCCGGTAAGACTCAGCGCGCACCTCAAGCGAATGGAAGCGTCTGCGTGTTACTTCGGCTTTCGGTTCACCGCATCCGAGGTCGAGGCTGCAATCCAGCGTGCACTGGCCGAAACAGAGAACGGCTCCGCAAACTCCTGGCGGGTTCGTGCCCTCTCTGACGAGCAAGGTCGCGTCTCGGTCGAAGTGACCCCCTGTGATCTTCCAGATCCCAGAGCATCGGCACCTCGTCCGATTGGCTTCGCCAGTCGCCCTGTCTCCTCAGGCGACCCGTTCTTGTTTCACAAGACCACCCATCGCGTGGCTTACGAATCCCGGGCCGCTGAGCACCCCGATCTCTTCGATGTCCTTCTCGTGAACGAGGACGGCTACGTCACCGAGTTCACGCGCGGAAACGTGGTCGTCGAAATCGATGGGTCGGAGTGGACACCACCCCGGGAATGCGGGCTACTCGCGGGGATCTTCCGGGGCAAGCTGCTGGCCGAGGGTCGGATTCAAGAGCGGCTCCTCACGCCCGCCCAGGTGCGTGGTGCCTCTCACCTTTGGCTCATCAACTCGGTTCGCGAGTGGGTGGAGGTGCGGCTGGCCGAATAGCCCCATATCATGGGCCATGCGCATCGTCGGCGGAAAACACGCGGGTCGGCACCTCACCTCCCCGGCCAAGCGAATTCGGCCCACCCCCGAGAACGTGAGGGACCGCTGGCTCGGACGTCTGAAGGACGACCTCGATGGCGCGCGGGTGTTGGATCTCTTCGCGGGCTCGGGAGCCCTGGGGCTGGAGGCGCTGTCGCGAGGGGCCGCCTCGGTGGACTTTGTGGAAAACGGTGCGGAGGCGCTCCACTCACTCAAAGCCAACGTGGCGGCGCTCCGCGAGAAAAAGCGCAGCCGAATTTTCAAGCGGGACGCTATAGTCTTCGCCGAGGCGCTGGGTGAACACTGCTACGACATCACGTTCGTGGACGCACCCTACAGGTCGAAGAAGCTCGACCGAATCATCAAGACTTGGGCCGCATGTCATTTCACGCGGATCCTCGGNGTGGAGCACGCGCGGGACCACGTTCTCCCGAATGGACAGCTGCGAGGCCGTACACGGCTCCGAGGTGAGACGGGCGTGACGATCTTCCGCGCCTCGATCGTGGAGGGGCTTAGATGANCAGGGTCGATCAGTTCGAGAGCGTTTTCNGGTCCGCCGCGCGGACCGTTTTCGAGCCGAAGTCGATCGAAGTCGAGTCCGTCCTGGTCGTCTGCGATGGAGATGGATCCGCCGCGGAAGAGTTCGCGGCCCTGCACCTGGCCCTTGCGATCGGATACGTGCTCANCGNGACGTAAANGCGCTGTCCGTACGCAACAACCGTATCGGGATCCCCCNNAAAAAGAGTCTATTGCGACGGCGAACCCGCTTGTACCTTTAACGAGCAACTAAGGCAGCTAGCTGAGCTGAGCAGGCAACAGATCTGAGTGGGCGGATAGCTGAATGAGCGGTTACCCGAGGTGAAAGGGCGGCAACTGAATGGATAGACGATCCATGCTCAAGACCGGGACGATGGGCGTCCTGGGACTCGGGCTCGGTGGGTGTGCGACGACTGGGTCAAGTCGGGAAAGCTCCTTGGTGCTCGCCCCGGTTCGTGTCTCTTGGGACCGNATCATTCGGACGACCGTAGGCCTGCGTCCACACCGGCCGTCGGGGTTTGTCCTGCGAGCCGAGAGACTCGACGCCAAAACCGTCATCCACAACTACGGCCATGGCGGCTCCGGCATGTCGCTGTCCTGGGGAACGGGGTTCATGGCCGCCGAAATAGCGGAGCAGCAAGAGGAGCGTAGGGCCGCCGTGATCGGCTGCGGTGTGGTGGGGCTGACCACCGCGAGACAGCTTCAGCGCCGCGGGTTCGATGTCACGATCTATGCCATGGCCGTCCCGCCCGACACCACCTCGAACATGTCGCTCGCCGGCTTTACCCCCACGTCCGGGCTCGTGGAGACCGCTCAGCGCACAAGGGCTTGGGACGCTCAGTTTCGGCGCGCCGTAGAAATCGCGTACAAGCAGCTCCAACTCCTGGTCGGCCCCAAGTACGGGATCACATGGATGAACGGCTACTCGATGCAAGCCGCTCCCCCAGCGAACGCTTCCGTCCGTCCGACGCCCCCGAGCGCCCCAAGCCCCCCGCGCCGCCAGAGCCTGCTGCCTCAGGAGTTGCGGACGGGTAGTGTCACGCTTGGACCCGGAGAGCATCCGTTCCCGACCCCCTATGTTAGTTACCGGCCCGCGATCCGCATCGAGCCCTCAATCTACCTCGACGCGCTGGTGGAGGATGTCCTGCTTTTCGGGGGGGACATCGTCATCCGGAAGTTCGACACACAACGGGACCTGATGTCGCTCGAGGAATCGGTCATCGTGAACTGCACGGGCCTCGGATCCTCCACACTGTTCAACGATCGGGAGCTGACACCTCTGAAGGGCCAGCTCACGGTGCTCGTTGCCCAGCCGGAGGTCGACTACAATACGTTTGGAGGCTTACGCCGTACCGGGGGGTTCGGCATTCACATGCAACCCCGGAGCGATGGGATCGTACTGGGCGGCACCTCCGAACGAGGCGTCTGGTCGCTGGAGCCGAACGAAGAGGCCCGCAGACAAATCGTAGAGGGGCACATCGAGCTGTTCGACGCCATGAGGGGGCTACCTCCCGCAACCCGAATCGCGAGTGTGGGCCCACCAGACCACATACCACCTGTCGAGGCCTTTTTCGGGCTGAACTCGTAAGCAGGAGACACCCGAAGCAGTGGACAGCCTAGTGGCCCCGATTCTGAACCTGAGGGCCTATGCCCTCGCGTTGGCAGTAGCGGGTGCCGCATGTACCTCCGGATCCGCATCCGTGGCATCCCAGAGTGTCATGGACGACGTTGCCGAGTCCTACGTGCGGTTGGTCCTCGCCTTGGGGGAGCACGACGCGGATTACGTCGACGCGTACTACGGTCCCCAGGAGTGGCGTGACCAGGTCACGGCCGAGCAACTCGGACTGCCCACGATCGCCGCCCGAGCCGATGCCTTGATCGATCGGCTCGGCGCCTTCGATCCTCCGGGCCAGGAGCTGGAACGTCTCCGCTACACCTATCTCACGACCCAATTGGGTTCGCTCACCGCTCGAGTGGACATGTTGGGCGGCCGCACGATGACCTTCGACGAGGAGTCTCGGGCCCTCTATGACGCGGTGGCGCCAACCAACCCCGGAGAGTACTACCTCTCGATCCTGGAGGAGTTGGACAACCTTCTTCCGCCCGGTGGATCGATCTCGGAGCGATTCGGGTGGTTTCAGTCGGGGTACGTGATTCCGCCCGACCGACTCGACGCCGTGTTCACCAGGGCCATCGAGGAGTGCCGCGAGCGCACGCTCCGGCAAGTCGAGCTACCCGACGGTGAAAACTTCGTGCTCGAGTACGTAACCGATCAATCGTGGAGCGGCTACAACTGGTATCAGGGTGAATACCAGAGCTTGATCCAGGTCAACGTCGACTTCCCCAGCTCGATCGACCGGGCCGTGGACCTGGCCTGTCATGAGGGTTACCCCGGGCATCACACGTACAACGCCCTGTTGGAGCAGAATCTGGTGAACGACAGGGGATGGCCGGAATTTTCGGTCTATGCGCTCTTCAGTCCCCAATCGCTCATCGCGGAGGGCAGTGCCAACTTCGGGATCGAGATGGCCTTTCCGGGGGACGAGCGGCTCGCCTTCGAGCGTGACGTGCTGTTCCCGCTGGCTGGACTGGACCCGGCGACCGCCGAGAGCTACTACCGGGTCCAGAAGCTCATGGCCCGAATGAACTACGCGGGGAACGAAGCCGCGCGACTCTACATCGACGGTGACGTCGACGCCGACGGAGCCGTCGCCTGGCTCGTTCGGTACGCGATGTACAGCCCCGGAGGAGCTCGCCAGCGCCTGCGCTTTATCGATCAGTACCGCAGCTACGTCATCAACTACAATCTCGGACTCGATCTCGTGAGAGATTTCGTCGATGGTGACGGGGCGGACCCTGACCCCAATGCGCGTTGGGATCGCTTCATGCGGCTGCTCACCTCGCCAAGGTTACCGGGCGGCCTGTAGAAGGCTCGGGAACTGACGCCCGTACCGCCGGCCTCTACCGCGCCCGGTTCACGTCCGACGGCCCGAACGACAGCCACGTTCCCTGGTAGCCCTGTCCGTGAAGGTCTCCCTGCGCCCAGTCGCAGACGCCGTCCGGGAAGATCTCCCCGAGGGCGCTCCACTCCTCGTTCGTGAACTCGACCTCGTAGTCGGCCCGATCGAGCGGTTTCAGGTGGCAACTCACGATGTTGTTGGCGAGCGGGCCCCCGGCTACGTGCCGGGGTGTCGGGTAGGCAGGATAGATCTCACCGCACGTGCCGGAGCCCTCATAGGCGAGAGGCTCCATCACGTTCACTCGCCCCTGCGCTTGCCCGCCACCTCGTCCACCACCCTGCGTGTCCCAGCAGTTGTCCGCCAGGCCGGCAGGCTTCGCTCGTACAACCTTCTCCGAAAGCGCGATCGGCTCGTCATCGGCCTGAATGTTGGTCAGCCAACGATCCATCTGCCGGAAGAGCACACCGAGATCCGGTCGGTCTTCCGTGTAGCCCCAGCGCCCGCCGACGTTCATTACGTGGTTGTCCGCGTGCCCATTGGCGGCGACCAGACGGGCACGTGTCGAGAACTGGTGGACGATCATGTGGATATCTCCACCCTCACGATCGTCCGTGTAACTCCTGTAGTCGATCACCGGAGTCGTCGCCAGCCCGGCACCGCCGTAGAGGACTCGCCCGGTGTCCACGGCTCGCCTGGTTGCCTCAGGGTTGGCCCGATGCCGCTCGGGCACATGATTGAGATCGGCGTCGTACCCTCCGACATCCCGATTGAGGGCGATGAACTGGGCCTTCGTGATCTGGCCGCTGTTCAGGACGTCTAGGCCGTACTGCACGCCGTAGTTGTCCAACGGACGCGCCGCAAAACCGGTCGCGGGGTCGATACCGTAGACGTTCACGGTATGGTCGTACACAGTGGCCCTGATCCCGTCCGGGTTCGACGAGCTATAACGGAGAGCTTCCAACTCGGGGAGGCGGCCCACCTCCGCGCCCTGCTCCTCAGGGGACGCCGTCTCCGAGTAGGTGGCGTCGATCCTTGCCGCGCCACGGCTCAGGTTGGGGATGCTCCCCCAGGAGCCGAAGCCGGAAACCAGGCGCTGCTCGTCTTCGCTAAATTGGCGTGGAGCGATCTCGGTGAAGTAGAAGCTGAGCAGGCGCGCGTCGGCCAAGGTGAAGATCGTGGCCGAGGTCACATCCGGAAAACTGGACGAGACGATGATGCCGTCGAACACGCCGGGGTAATTGTCGGCCGTCTGATGGCTCTGGTACGAACCGCCCGAGCCCCCCGTGGCGATCGCGTAGGTCGGCTGGCCGTAGCTCTCGACGAAGCGCTCCTTGACCATGATGTGGGTCTCGGAGGCCAGAAGGTCGTTGCAGTTGGTGCCGAACACGTTCAAAGACGCGGAAGTGACCGCGAATCCCATCTCGAGCAGCCCCACGTTGAGTACCTGTCCAGTGGAGCGCCCCTGCTGGAACCAACCGTTCCGACACCCGCCACCGTGGGTGTACACGAGCTTTCCGTTCCAACCGCGGCTGCGGGTCCAGGGGTCCGGCGTGGGATCCGCGGGGTCGTGGAGCATCGCGCTCTGATAGATCGCGCGGTTGACCGTCCCGGTCTGGACTCGGACGATGAACGGCACGACCTCGCCGTCCAAGGTCGTCGCTTCAGCCATGTCGGGCGGCATCGCACCACCGTACGCCTTGAACCCCCCGTCGTCCTCCGTAGACAGATACACGTACTCGACCCGTGTCTCGACGGAGCAGTTCTCGTCGAGCGGGGCGCCGAGCGTCTCACCGCCCGCTGTCCTGAACCGTTCGGTCCCGCATAGGTAGGGCGTCTCGTGGGGCCCGGAGATGATAGGACCCGTGATCGGGTAGTTCGTGAGCTCTAGGGCCGCCATCGCATCCGAGTCCGGGATCCGGGCCTCGATCTGGTTGTCCCCGAGGCCGAGTCCGTCCACAAGCCCGATGAGCGAAGCCCCCTGTGAGGCCCCCGGTACGTCGAGGCTGAACCGTGTGGTCACGTCCGTCCCGTTCGCCGACACACGGACGTCTGAGAGATCGAGGTCCTCCCCTGCCTCGATCCGAAGAAGCGCGTCGCCACCGGTGACGAGGTACGGTTTCGTGGACACACTTTCGATCCTCAGATCCGAGCTTCCGAGTGCCTCCGACGCTTCGGCGTTGGCACCCGGATCCCCTTCAGGCGAACAGGCACCCAGAACCCCGAAAGCCGCCATCGTCAACAGGGCCGTCGGCGAAGCAGGATTGGCTCGGATTCTCATCGCGGTCGANCTCCTCTCAGGAAAAAGGGTCTGTTGCGCATCTTAACTCGCGAGCCCCGCCCGCGCACCGAAGGATGGCCAAAGCGAAGACTTCCAGAAGTAGGGACGTCGCCGCTCGCACAAGCGAAACCGCGCACCAACCGCTATGATGTACTAACATCTGTTCAGGAGTCCCATCAGCTAGGAGGACGGGAGATGAGAACGCGTTATTCGACTTCGCTTCTGGGGCTATGCCTCGTGACCGCAGCTGCAGCACTTCTCTCCCCTGTCGCAGCTCAAGAGTGGGTGATGCCGCGTACGCCCGATGGTCATCCAGACCTCGAGGGAACGTGGAGAAACGCGACGATGACGCCGTTCGAGCGTCGGGGGAACGGGGGGCCGGTCTTCACCCCCGAGGAGGTCGCACAGCGCGAGCAAGGATTCGTGAACCGTGTCGAGCGCGGTTCCGCGCCGAGCGACCCGAACCGTGGTGCACCACCTGCGGGTCGCGGGGTCGGTAGCTACAACCAAGTCTGGTTCGAGCAAGGCGCGCGGGTGGCCGTCGTCAACGGCGAGCCCCGGACTTCGCTCATCACCTACCCGTCGAACGGCCGGATCCCCCCCCTCACGGTCGAGGGCCAGCGGCGCAAGGACGAGTACCATGGATTTCGTAGCCAATTCGGCGAGTTTGACCATCCGGAGATGCGACCGCTGGCCGATCGGTGCATCGTCTACTACGCCTCCAGCCCCACGGCCACGCTCGGGCCCCCCATGACACCTTCCGGGGGATACAACCAAAACATTCGTGTCATTCAGACGGCTGACTACGTGGTGATTCACGGGGAGATGATCCACGACACACGGATCGTCCGGCTCGGTGAGCCGAATCGACTGCCGGCCCACGTAAGGCCCTGGTTCGGCGACTCGTGGGGCCGCTGGGAGGGCAACACGCTCGTCATCGAGACCACGAACATCCACCCGGGCATGGGCTTCAACGAGATGAACGACAAGATCCTGAATTCCGAGGACATGATGGTCGTCGAGCGCCTCACGCGGCTCGACGAGGACAACATCCTCTACGAATTCGAGGTTCAGGACCCGAGAACCTACACCGAGGTGTGGGGCGGCCAGATTCCGTGGCAGTCGTTCGACCAGCAGATCTACGAGTACGCCTGTGCCGAAGGCAACTACTCGCTCGAGAACGTCTTGAAGGGCGCGCGTTACCAGGAAGCGCAGGAGAGCGAAAACCGCTGAGCTGCATGTCCGGCCGGTAGCGAGAATCGGAAAACCGACCCGACTAGCGCTCGCGACTCTCCCCCGGGTCGTCGGCAGCCGGGCGTCCTACGAGCGTATCCGCTACAGCTGCCCGGCCCGCGTTCCAATCCCATCCACACCGGTCGTTACGGGCATCCACCCGTATGGCTACAGCGCATGGGCACGTATTCGTAAGCTTGCTCCGCGCACAAAATCATTGCGGCCGTCCCAGAATCAAGGTTGCTTGGAAGTAGAGACGGGACACGACGTCGAAGGAACCGAGGAGAGGACGTGCCCCAGAGGCTGACATTGATACCGACCGCTGTGAGATCGAGAACCGAGTGCGCGGGCCGTATGATGCGGGCTGCCCGGGCGATCTTCCTGTTGGCGACCACGGCCANTCTGGTTTCGTGTGAGTCGGGCCTCGATCCCGCAAAGGATCTCACGGGGACATGAGAAGGCACGGCTCCGAACGGAGCCCTGTATTCAGACAATGTGGCCAACCCGGCCTGCTCATACGCCGCAGACGTCAGGATCGTGTTCGTTCAGGCCGAAAACAGCCTCACGGGTTCGTTCACTTTGACCGTGCGGTCCTCAACACAGTTGCTTTCGATACCGTGTGTACCGGTCGGGACATCGAGCAATGAGGTGCTGTTCGGTAGCGTGAGCAGTTCGGACGTGACGTTCGAGTTGTTCAACACCCGGACAAAGTTCGACGGTTCGTTCACGTCAGACATTCTCACGGCCGACTTTACCTCTACGCTTCCCGGCGGGATCGCCGGCAGCATGACGGTACAGCGGCAGTAACCCCCGCGGCAAATAGCCTCGGCAGGAGCCCCGCCGCTGCCGGAGCACGGGCTTGCCTCCAACACGACTCACTCAAGAACGGGCGCGCCGCCCGACGGGAAGACCGGAGGCGTGAACTCTCGCATGCGCCTGTCCTTGTCGAGGTAGGGCACCCCGTCCGTCATCCACTGAGGGGTGGGCTCTCCCTTGAGGTGGTGGTTGAAGAACTGACGCAGGCGGTACTGGAAGTCGATGCGGTTCTCGAGTTTGCGCAATCCATGCCCCTCGTCGGGGTACGACAGCCAGATGATCTCCTTCCCTAGAAAGCGCAGCGCGTTGTACCACTCGAGTCCCTGTTCCCAATTCACGGTCGGGTCCGATTCACCATGCAGGTACAGGACCGGCGTGTTCATGTTCTCGACGCCAGAGATCGGGGACTGATCCCAATACAGCTGGAAGTCGTCATACGGGTTCGTCGCGTAGCGTCCCTGTCCGTAGATGTCGTACGAATGGTTGTTCTGGCCGCTTCCCACGAAGAGTTGGTTGAACTCGCTCACGAGGTTGATCGGCGCCGCACCGTGCGCGACCGCCGAGAACATCTCGGAGCGGGTTGCGATGTAGGCTCCACCTCCACCGCTGTACGAGTGCCCGCTGAGCCCCACGGCATTGGGATCCGCGTACCCCATCTCGATCACCGTGCGCACGGCCGCCTCGACCGACTCCAGCATATCGCTGTGGGAGCTGCCGATCCGAAAGTGTACGTCCGGCTGCATGATGAGGTACCCGTTGCTCACGTAGCCGGCGAAGTTGGGCGAATGCCGGAAGGCCGGGCTGGGGTATAGGTGCAGGTCCTGAGAGTACTGCTCATAAAAGCGCACGATCATGGGCAGCTTCTGGCCCGTTTCGTAGTCGTCGGGGATCGCGAGTGTACCCTGTAGCGGCACACCGGCGTCGTTCGTGTAGTCGAAGAGGATGCGATGGCCCCACAGAAACTCGTCCTGCTGGGGGTTCGCTTCTGTGACCCGCTCCCGACCTGCGAAGTCGTCGCCACCCGCATCATCGCTGCCACTCACGTACAGGTCCGGAAAAGCCTCGAAGGTCTGCGCCGTGAACAGGTATCGCTCTGCGTCGGCGGCCTTGCGAGGGGTATTGAAGCGCCGGTCCTCCCACGTCAACAGCTTGAGGTCGTCGCCGTCCAGTTCGAAGAAGCCCTCCTGCTTCGTCCATTCCCCATATGCATCGATCAGCAACGGCTCGTCGAGATCGATCACACGAGCCTCCGGATCGGTGCGGATGTAGCGCAGCCGGATCTCCTCGGCAGCCCCACGGCCGCCCGTCAAGTTGGTGGCCGTGCTTCCGTCGAGCGGTTGGAGCCAGATATCGTACCGANCGTACAGCACAACCCCCTCACTGTCCTCCGTCCAACCGGCGACACCGTGCGGCGGTTTCTCTCCGAAGCGGTCGTATTCCTGGTTAGTGAAGTCCACCGGCGCGGATGCCGTGAGGTTCACGTGCTCGTCGGATGCGATCTTGTAGGTCCAGAAGTGTCCGTCCTTCCAGTAGAGGTAGTGCCTGCTGTCCGGGGAGAGTCCTGACGTACGCAGATGCGCCTCGAGAACCGTCACTCGCTCGCCAGTACGCGTATCCAGGCGGTAGAAGTCGGCCAGATCGGGCCGCCAATCCGAGACGTACTCGGTCTCATCCCGACCGATCGCCCAGCGCCCGTCCCGGCTTATCTCGGCCGTACGCATGCTCGCGTCAGTGAGCGGCATGACAGTGCCCTGCTCCAGGTTCGCAGCCGCGACATAGGTCCGGTTCCGGTCTCTCGACGCCGACTGTTCTTGCTGCGACTGAATACGGTCGTCGGCCCAGTGCCAGATGTTCACATCCGCCAGCGGCAGGCCCTCGTCCGGCCAGTCCTCCTGTTCGTTCTCCTGCTCCTTGGTCGCGACGAACAGCATTGTGGCGTCTGCGTTCCATACGAGGTTGCCCTTCTCGCTCAGGACCCAGCCATCAGGGAGACCACCATCGAAATCGGCCCGGATCGGTGAGCTGTCCGCCACGTTTCTGAACGCGATTAGNCTGTTCTCCCGCTCCACGTTCTGCTCCGGCTTGACGCCGTGGAGTACCGCGAGCGCGTCGCCCTCCTCTGACCACGTTAACCGGGCGAACCGCTCCTTGGTGTTGTCGAGCCCCCTGCGGGAACCCGTGGCGAGATCGAGCAGGTACACACCGTTTCCGTCCATGCCTGCGGCGTCCACCGTGAAGGCGAGGTGAGTCCCCNCGGAATTGAATTCGACCTCATCGACGCTGCCGATCAACTCCTCGAAGCCTTCGCCAAGGTTGCGGAGGATGAGATTGGTGCCGTCGTGTTCCGCGTCCTCGTCCTGCTGCCTCTTCTTTACGAAGAAGTGGCTCGAGCCCTCGGAGAAACCGAAGGACGAAGCCTCGTCCCAGGTTAAGCTCTCGCCCGTTGCGAGTTCNAGCAGGCCCGCCTGCCGCGTCACNGTCTCTCCATCACGTTCTAACTTCTCTGCCTCCATGAACGGCGGCGAGATGACGTACGCGACCCACCGACCGTCGTCCGAGAACTCCGCGCTCGACGCGGAAGCGATCACGTGCGCGGAGTCCGAGTCGAGCGCCTTTACGTGTAGCGTGTCGTCACCCCGCACCCGAGAGTAGTCCCAGGCGACCCATCGGCCGTCATCTGAGATCGTCGACCCAGAGATGGTACGCCACAGCGCGTAGTCGGCGATCTCGAGCGGGCGTTTCTCGGGGGTGGACTGTGCCCGAGCGGGCCCCGTTGCCACGAATGGCGCCAGAGTTACGAGGAGAAGGGCGGTCAGTTGGGGCCGCCCGCGGCGGTGCGGTACGCGAGAAAGCATGGGACGCCTCACGGAAAAAACGTGTACCTGACGAGACTGATTCAGCCAGCCGATCGCACCGACGATCTCTGGCTCGCAACGAATGCTCGAAAGTATCCGGTTCCGGCGATTCTCGCCTAGTTTCCGGCTCATGGACGTCACCTACTTCNCGTACGGCTCGAATCTATGCCTCCCACGGCTCACGAGTCGTGTACCGGGGATCACCGCTCTTGGACCCGCTTCCCTACCCGGCTACGAGCTTCACTGGCACAAACGAAGTGTGGATGGTTCGGGCAAGTGCAGCATCGAACCGTCGGCCTCCGCAGCCGCGGTNGTCCATGGGGCGCTGTACACCATCCCGAAAGCTGAGAAGCACCTGCTTGACCGTGTGGAAGACGGATACGAAGAGATCACCGTCGGCGTACAGTCGCCGCAGGGTGTCGTGTCGGCCCAAACGTACGTCGCGGGGCCGACCCACGTTGACGATTCGCTGAGACCTTACGCCTGGTACCGGGATTTGGTCGTATCGGGCGCCGAATCCCACAATCTTCCCGCGCAATACGTCGCGTCGTTGCGTCTAGTGGTGGCGTGGGAGGACGAGGACGGCGAGCGCGCAAGTCGAAACAGGGTCTCTCTGCCCTGCGGTGGGTCCACATGAGNCGCTTCGTTCTACCAACCGGGGCCTACGAAGCCTGTTCGTGGTTAGCCTTCATGATCGGCCCATCGCCCAGTACGACCCAGGAAGGACTGATGCCGCCCACCTTTTCATAGAGATCGGCCAAACGCCGCAATCTCGGGGGTGAGGCCTATCGTCTCCTGTTCCCAGGCTCCGATCGTAGCGGAACGGGGTTTCTTGTCCTCGCCTGGATCCAGCACTATTCCCGCAACCGCAATCTTGGTCAGGCCACAGCGCTCTCGTGCTATCATCAGGCGTTCGCCCAGAGTCAGATCATCGCATACCATGGGTCAAAGATCCCACCACGGGATGGGCGACTCTATTGGACCTTAGTCCAACCCGAGGCCCACCTGAGTCGCATTCCAGGCTTGCCGCCGCACAGGTTCTCGGCGCATGTTCCCCCGCCACGGCAATGGCGTTCAACCACTTCAACAAGCTGACAATGAGCAATCTGATAAGGGCAGTTCGCTGCCACCGATACGCCGGACTCGGCGATGACGGAAGACCGGTACCAACCCCGGATCCGCTCAGCGACGTACTGTCGCTCGATGAGGTTCCCGCGCCGGAGTGTGAAGAGGGGCACGTTCTCGTGTCCGTGAACTACGCTGGTGTCCAGTACCCCGACGCCCTTCAGGCACANGGTCTCTACCAGGAGAGACCACCTCTACCCTACGTTCCCTGCATGGACCTTACCGGGACGGTACTCGAGGTCGGCCCGAGTGTCTCGGACTTGCACAATGGCGACCGCGTCATCGCGCAGGTGAATCCGGGCGCATTGGCCGAGGTCGTAGGGGTCGATGCTGGATCCGTCTTTAAGGCCCCGGACAATGTTCCCCTGTCGAAGTGCGCGAACATCGGTCGTAATTTCTTCGCCGCCTATCACTCCCTAAAGGTCATCGGTGAAATCGGTCCGGGCGATCTCGTGCTCGTCGATGGGGCCTCAGGTGGAGTCGGTATGGCCGCGGTCGAGCTGGCGAAGGCCATGGGAGCACAGGTCATCGCGGGGGTCAGCGTACCAGAGAAGCAGGAGTTTCCGGCCGCNGTCGGTGCCGATCGCGTTCTTTGCTACGGGCGAGACCGAGACAGCTACAAGGCTTTCAAGAGCGCCGTTANGGAGGCCGCGGCTGAATTGGGNCATCCCGAAGGTGCGGACCTAGTCATCGACATGGTCCAGGGGGACCTCTTCGAGGCTGCCCTCATCTCGTCCGTGAAACCGCTGGGCAAAATCTGTTTGGTCGGATTCACTGCCGGCCAGAAGCCGATTCGACCGGGGCTGGTGCTCATCAAAGAGGCTGCCGTCATCGGTAGCATTTGGGCACGCTGGGCAAGAGTCCATCCTGAGCGGCACCAAGAGAACGTGGCCGAGATCATCAACTTCCTGGCAACTGGTGCGGTGGAACCACGTGTAGACCGCATCTTCCCATTCGAGGACTTCATCGAGTCCTTCGAACTGTTCGAAAACAACCAGGGGCGCGGCAACACGGTCGTTTGTATCAGCGAACCCGCCACAGACTCCTGATAACGACGGATCGGGGACTACTGGTGAGAGCGACCGCCGAGCGCGATATTCTCGCCTCACGATTTTTCCCCACATGGAGGTGGCCAGTGGTCAGGAACGGATTTCTGGTTTCGACGGTGATGGCGGCAATGTTTTACCTGGCTTCGCCGGCGGTCGCTCAGGTGCCGTCGTTCCAAGACAGCCAAGTCACCGATATCGAGACGATGAAGGACAAGTTCATCGGCTTGGCGCAAGCATTCAACGAGTCACAGTACGACTGGCGCCCCATGGAGGGTGTGCGTTCCGTGCGTGACGTGCTCGGCCTAATCATCGCCGAATGTCACGTGTTCCCGACGGCCTGGGGTCATGAGGCCCCCGCCGGGGCCGCATCAGGATTCGGGGCCGAGTTGCAGCGCGCCGGCGCGCTGCAGCGGTCGGAGATCATCAGCGAGTTGGACTCGGCTTTCGATCATTTGATCGGCGTCGTTCGTGGNATGGACAACACCGAGCGCATGGCCGACTCGAACTATTTCGGACGCCCGATGACGATCACCGCCAACATCGTGGTCTCGATGGGGGACATGCACGAGCACCTCGGCCAGCTCATTGCGTACGCGCGTACGAACGAGGTGGTGCCGCCCTGGAGCCGCTAGAAAAGGACGCNTGGTANGGGAAAACAGCCCCTANCTTCGTCGCTCCCAATCCTAGGTCTGGGAGAAAAGTCTTGTATCTGTCGTATTTCTGTGTTTGAGTGTATTGATCAGAGTCTTAAACAGGAGAAGAGGGGCTATGGAGGCGTATTGCGTGAAGTGCAAGTCGAAGCGGCAAATGCAGGACGGTGAGAGGATTACCATGAAGAACGGGCGCCCTGCCATGAAGGGAAAATGCCCGGTNTGCGGGACGGGGCTTTACCGGATTCTCAGCACGAAGTAAGAAGAGCGGGATAGTCTACTTTTTCTTCTTGTTTCACGCGTTCGAGTGCTTGAGGTGTTTCCCAAGCATCTAGAGCGTGCNGTNCTGCCTACCTCTGGAGCCAGGGGTTCCTGGGCCAATGCCCTCTTTTTNTGTAAGGGGACCCGGAACCCTGGCGCCGGTGTGCCCGAGGNAATAATNCCCGCTGGTCTTCCCCCNTCAGCGGCCCCTNGATGTCACTTCGATGACTCCGCCAGTAAAGCCGGTGCCGTACTTGATGGTGGCGTCGNTGGCGNTCAGGTAGCGCATGTATTCGATATCATCAGCGTTTATTGCATCGAGGTCACCAAGATCACCGGGGGTGGCACCATCGATCGAGACTCGTGCAAACGATGGTCCTGAGGTAGGGCCAATAGGACCAGGCCGTGTGGTGCGTAGCCAGCGGCTGTTGAATCGCCGGACCACATCCATGGCCATCTGGCCACTGTATTCCTCAAGCTGGGCTCGGACGATGAGAGTCGAGCTCCCTTCGGTCGGGACGTCGTCGGTCCGCCCAGCGAGCACTCGCGGTCGGTCAGGTAGGACGTCACCGGCGTCTACCGCGCGCCTACAGGGCCCGAGGATGCTGGCAGGCGGGGTAACGCTGGCGCTCAAAACAAACTGCCCCGTCGATCGCGGATCGGCCGCGCCGACAATGGCTCGGTACTCGCCGTCCTCTGGCGCGGTAAAGGTGATGCGAGCGNCGCAGCCACCGCCGCCGTCATCGTCACTGAGCTCCGATTCGAGGCCCGGACCCGTCACCATCAGGTAGGAGTCGAAATCGGCCGAAACGAGATCAGTCGTCACCTCCTGCCCCGCCCTCAACTCAAGCGCCCAAGCTTGCAAGTATGAGCCGTCGGGACCCTCAGGATCGACATCACTCAACGTACCGACTCCCTGGTCACCTATCGCTATCGCCCGATCTTCGAGCGGTAGCTGCCCAAGCAGGGCGACTCTCACCATCCCCACCACGACCCCGTAGTTGTCGCAGCCCTCCGCCGTTCCAGCGTCACAGGCCATCCGGAAGAGGTCGAGGCCGCGCTCGACGTCGGCAGTAACGCCGGCGCCACTCGTATACATGACCCCGAGGCGGCTGCAGCTCACCATACTCAAGCCGTCGCAAGCGCGTTGAAAGAGGCTGGCTGCACGCTCGAGGTCCTGGGTCACGCCTACGCCATCCCGGTACATCTGGCCGAGGAGGTCGCAGCCCAGCATGTCCCCGTCGTCACAGATATTCTGGTACAACGTTTCGGCATTCTGACCGGCTAGCGGACCCGCCAACAGGCCCAGGAAAGCCGCCACCAATAGAGATTTCGTTTTCATGAAGCTACCTCAGCGCAATATCTTGGACACCACAACCTGACNCATAAAATACCAAAAAATGGTCACCTGTACACCACTCAGACTCCCTCGCCGTCTCAAATGCTGAAGACGACCTCTTCATCGAGCAGGGTGAACGNCCTTTCCGTGCAGTCAAGGCCAACCAGTCGACCCGGTACGGCCAACGCGGGGTCGCTATTTGTCTGGAATTCCGCCTCACGGGAGTAACAGAATCGAGCGATGTAATCTCCAGGAAGGGCTGGCCGGCGAATCTCACACCCGGAAACTTCATCGAAGGCGCTGGTCATGCCATCCCAGACGAATTCGATCGTTCCGGTCTCTGCGCCCGCGCCGATGTTCCTGATCGTGGACATTGCCGACCCGCATACCACACCACGGTTCGCACAGTCCTCAATCTCACACCGCTCACGGAAGTGGATGCGTTCACCGTCTCGGAACGCTTGTACCCATCCGACTTGGTTGTCCTCTCCGTAGAGCAGCACATAGATCGGGCCGGAGACGTCGTCCGCCACTTCTATTGCGAAACGAATCTCCACCGCAGCGTCGGCCTGGTCGAGGCTCTCACCGCCCGACCCCGCTTGACCAGCCCCACCGCAGCCCA